>CBDVBX010000018.1:0-28183 GCA_965372335.1 uncultured bacterium
AGCCGTGCCGCGAAACCCGCGACGGCCGACCCAGAAACTCAGAGTCCCACGGCGACCTGCACCAAAACCTCGAAAGTCGCGGTCGGTCGGCCCCCAAAACCTAGAAAGCTCACGGTCGGCCCGAACTTCGGTGGTGAAGTTGTGGCTAGTACTCCCAGCGGAATTTGACGTCGAGGTTGTATTCGTCCGTGTTGCGGAGGATGCTGCCGTAGTAGCGCGGGTTCGAATGGCGGATAACACCCGAGCGGATGTAGATCATATTCCGGAGCCGGTATTCCACTTCGACCGCCTGGTCCGCCGTCAGCGTGATGCCCTGGCGGTATGTCAGATACAAGTCTTCCCACAGGTATTTCCCCACCCCAATCATCATCTCGTGTTCCGCGCTGCCGCCGCTCGTCCGCCCCGTCGTTGTCCGGTCAACATACACCGTCATGCCGCTCATTTGCTGGTTTAGAAGCTTTTCCAACGTATTGGCCGCGAGACCACCGGCGATGTCCGTGCCACCCAACATCCGCCACAGATCGCTCTCGTAGTAGCCCGGTTCGTCGTAGCTCAATTGAATCGTGGGTTCGTCCTTGTCCCGGAGCCACGTCAGCGTCAAGTAGATCCGTCGTTCCTGTCCGTCTTCGACCCGATACGGCGTGTAAGCATTGATCAACACCTCTGGACGGAACCTCGCCGCGGCGGAGAAATCCAACGTCCCGTCGATGACATGAAATTTGTTGTTGTACAACATGTACGAGCCCCGTAACGCGCTCAAGTCGCCGCGAAGGTACATCCCCTCGCGGTCGCGTTTGAGGATGAGCTGCCCGCCCAGTTCGACGTTTAGGTCGGGGTTTCGCACCCACAAATTCTTGTGCGCATCCAGATCTATGCTGCAGATCCAGCCCGGGGAAGCCGTCGGCATCGATACCGCTGTCGGCCCGGCACCGGACGTGAACGTGTAGAATATTTCCGCCTGTTTCAGATCCAGTTTACCGGTAATGTTGGGGATCCGGCGTTCGCCGTCGTCAGAAGTCGCCACTCTCAGGCGCCCGTCGATGAGAGCTTCGTAGTCGGGTTTTCTCGTCACCCAGAAATCGGAAAATGATATCTCCAGATGGTAGTCCGTCGGCCGAAAACCATCGAACTCCATCGTTCCCGCGCCGGCGAACGCCCTCGAGCCGCGTGATTTTCCCTTGAGCGACGTCAACACGATCAGGCTGTCCCGGCCTTCCACCGTCGCGTCGATTTCGGTGTACGTCTCGTCCAGATCCACCAGACGAAAGCTGCCGTTGGCGAACGAAATCCGGCCACCGAAACTCGGATCGGAGAGAGTCCCGGTTACCGTCATCGTGCCGCTGGCAGATCCAGTGAGCGACGCCAATCGCGTCGTGTACGCAACCAGCGGTGAAATATCCGCCGATTCGAGTGAGAGCTCCAGGCGTAATTCGTCATCGCGGCGGGGTTGAAGGCCCTCGATCAGATTGAGCCCGACGGGGAGCACGCCGGTGAGTTTCGCGTTGAAACCGTCGCCCACAGAGACTTCCGAGATTTCCACCTCTCCGTAACGATGAGCAATCCTAACGGTTGTGGGGGGAAGACGAAGCCCCGCGGTCGTCACCGGCGAGGCCTGGATTGGGAACGGTCCCATGGCCGTCCCCCTCGGTATCGGATCGATGGTCCCTTCAATGGTCAAGTACGGGTTGGTAAGCGTGTTTCGAAAAGACGCCTTGCCGGTAAATGCCCCGTCGACATAACTGGGCGCGTGTATGGCGTTCATGATCGCCGGGATGCTGAACGCCCGGCTGTCGACGTCGAAGAAGAACGGGCGCTCGAAACCGCGGCGGATGTCCGCACGGCCCGTAAGCACCGCGATCGGCGATATATCCGTGGCCCACCAACCGGTTCCGGAGAGTGAATCACCTTCGGAGACGACGAGAAGCTCGTCCAGCCGCCATCTGTCGCCTTCGAACGCGGCCCGGAGCGACAGCGCATCGAACAGGACTCTGTCGACCGCACCCGGACCGATCTCAACGTCGACGTCGACAACGGGATTGTCGGTGTCGCCGGTGACCTCCACTCGAAAATCGCTCCTACCCTCGAGCCGCAGCCCTAATCCCAGTGCTTCGCGCACAAGCCCCAGATCGAAATCGATTCCCCGTCCGACCATGTTGAGCGACCCGTCCCGCCATGAATAGTCGCCGCCGAACCCCACCGCGCTTTTGCCCGACACCAGCACGAGTGAATCGAGACTCAACGTTCCGGGGCCAGCGATCAATGTCGCGGGCGAATCGTTCCGCCATTGCTGACCCGGCATTTCAAACGCCACATGTTTGAAAAAGACTATTACGGTGTCGCCGTGCGATGAGACTTCGAAATCCGTGGTCAAAAAAGAATCGCGCTTAGAGAAACTAAAGTCCCTGATAATAGTAGTCCCGCCGTCCACCTCCAGGAGGAGGTGTGGCGATTCAAACTTTTTCCCGGCCACAAATATCGACCTGCCATTGAGGTCTACGATCGCCGAGACATCGTCGCCGCCGACTCCGCGAATCTCTGCCTGCACCGATGCGCTGTCGATACTGGCAAAAAGATACTCTGCGTTCTCCACGTCACCATTGAGATTGATTCTTAGATTTTCGATCGGACCTGCGATCTTTCCATTGACCGAGACACCGACGGAGAACTGAGGCAAGGACGCATAGTCCCAAAAATACGAGAAGTCCATTCCCGACGCGCCGAATACAATGTCGGTGTTGCCCTGCGCATCGACGCGGCCGTTACCCTCAATTTTATACCCGGGGCGTTCAAATAGGAACGCGTCGATCCTCAAGCCGTAGTCGCTGTTCCATTCTCCCTCGAAACTGCCGTGACCGGCACGATATTCGTCGATTCGGGCGCTATCCAGCCTGGCGCTGATCGTGTATGTCTCGTCGCCGTCGTAGTGAAGTGTCCCCCCGCCGTGCAGGTCCATCTCGGGCAACCCCGCGTCCGGGATAAATCCCTGCCGGAGGTCCATTCCACCGACCTTGCCGTCGAAAGTGAACCCTTTTTTCCTGTCCCACCCGTATCGAAAATCGCCTGCCAACTTCGCGCCGTACACTTCGCCCCAGAGGGTGTCGAACACAACTTCCTGGTTCAAGATCGAAGCGTCGAAGTGCACGCTGTTCATCACCATTCCAAAGGCAACACCGGTTACGTCGCCCACAAACGAGAGCCTGTCTAGACCGCCGTTCAATTTGATGTTACCGCCCAGCTCGCCTTCGATGTCCGGCATCAATCCGAGTGCATGCAATTCGTGCAAAACAACCGGGTTGAAAATGAATTGCAGATCTTTGAATTTCCCGTCCTCGAATTCTCCGTTGGCCATGATGAACGACTGACCGAGGCGCACCGAAAAACCCGTAACACGCAAGGACGCCTGCTCGTGGTAGACGTCCATCTCTATCGTCGGCACCGCCGTTTCGGGCCCGACGATAAACGCGTTTCCCCTGTCGATCCGAACCCGGCCGACCCCGCGCTCCAGCAGATACGATCCCTCGAGGTTGACGTCTCTTATCGCCAGCTCTCTTTCGCCTCCCCCGAAAGACAGTTGCAGGCCGTCGATGAGAAACTTTTGTACCTCCACACGCGGGGCGAACACCCCGGATGAGCGTGTTAGTTCATCGTCGATCGGAACCGGCAGTATGACTTGCCCATCCCGGTCCTGCCTTATCTGTAATCGCACATTCTGGAGGTGGAGATCCTCGACGATGAGATTCATCCGCAGCACACCTTTGAGACTGTAGTCGACCTCGATTTTGTCGGCGCGAAACACGTTGAACGACGCATCCGTGCCGTGATAGCGGACCACGGGATCGTGCAGTACGACGCTATTGACCAGGTCACCCGTAATCGCGCGGCACGAAAACTCGAAGCGCGAATCCTCCAGGACGTGCTGGTTGATGTACTTCTGCACGTGGTACGAAACCAGTGGGCTTTTGGTCAACACGACGAATGAAACGGCTAGGGCGAGCACGACGGCCAAAAAAAGCGTGAGTCGTCGCTTGAGCTTGCCCACTTTGGGGGATTTTGCGCGTCGATCCGTCATTAAAACGTCTGTCCTAGACTCAAGTAAAACAGGCCTTTGTCCGACTGTCCCTCTTCGACTTTCAACGGGACCCCGTAATCTAACCGGATCGGTCCCACCGGTGTATTATAACGGATTCCCAATCCGATACCGTAACGGTAATCGTTGATGTCGACTTCGCTGTCGCTCTTCACCAATTGGAAGTCGCTGATCTTGATGTTCTTTGGGTCTTCCCACACGTTGCCGCCGTCGAAGAAGGCCGCCCCCGAAATGTTAATTCTGGACAGCACCGGAATTTCAAACCGAAACTCGATATTGGTGAGCAGCAGCGTTCTCCCACCCAATGGCAAAAACTCTCCGGTCTCCTCGTTGACGATTTTCGGCCCCAGGCTGTTGTTTATGTATCCGCGTACCGAGTTGCTACCGCCGGCGAAGAACCGGTCCTCGATGGGAATCACCTCCGACTGTCCGTATCGGTCGCCATAGCCGGCCCGGACTCTGAGTGCCAAAACGTCGCTGCGAAGTAGTGGCCAGTACCACTGAGACCATGCGCTGGCGGTGTAGAAATCTTCGGTGCCGCCTAAGATTCCACCGGCCAATTTGAGCCGTAAGAAACGGTAGATACCTTTATGGGGATTCAATATAAAATCGCGCTTGTCGTTGCTATAACTGTTGGTTACGTAGCGCACTTCGGCCTCGTCGGTCGGCCGGCCAAAGGCGGAACGGGTGATAAACTCATTGGTGAAGCCGACCAGCATGTCGGTGTAGCGGGTAAGTCGCCGCCGGCTCAAAAACCGCCCACCCACCCTGCGCACCACGATGTTTTCGACGGTGGCGTCTTTCTCCACAAAAGCATCGATCGACATCAAAATCTTCAAGCCCAAAAGGTATCTCTGGAAGTACTCTAGGCCATACCGCCAATAGTTGTTCCTGAACTGGATCTCGTCGAGCTTGATCGTTTCTCCTTCGAACAGGTCGTATCCGTATTCGATCTTGAGCCGCAACCCGAGTCCCGTACCTTTCAAATTGCGAGTTCCCCACCCGGCGAAGATCCGGCTTCCGAGAATGTTGCCCACACCGAACCCGCCCTCGACCCACGCCGCTTTCCGTTCCCTCACGCGCACGCTGATGTCGACCGTCCTTTCCAATGGGTCGAGGTTCTCGGGATTGATGTCTACCACAGTAAACAGTCCCGTTTCGTACAGGTTCCGCTGCGTCTCGATCAGTTTACTCAATCTGCAAACATCGCCGGACTCGAACGCGATCTCTTTTTCGATCACTCTGGTCCTCGATCGTTCGTTACCCGATATATCAATGTTCCTTATCTTTATCTGGGTGCCCGGGTCGATTTCGAAGTGGATGCGGGCCCGGTAGGCTTGGATATCGACCGACTCATTGATGGCGACGGCGAGGTACCCTCTATCGAAGTACTCGGATTGTACTGTGTACAAGTCCGAGTCGAGGTAAGACGCGTTGTAAGGATCTCCGGGTTTGAGAAGGAGGCCCTTGCGTAACTCGTCGGGGTCGACGAGACTGTTCTCGGAGAATTCGACCGACTCGACCAGCGTGGGCTTGCCCTCTCGGATCGATATCAACACGTCGACAAACCGGCGGTCTTCTGAATAATTCAGACTCCCCAGTGTGACCGACGCTTCGAAAAACCCCGCGGAATGGTAGTAGCCTTCCAACTGGGCGATATCGCGGCGAAGCGTAGTCATATCAAGTCGAGGCTTGCGGAATATATTGTAAAACGCCGGCGCTTTTGTCTTTATCCTGTTTTGGAGTTTGTCCTTTGAAATACTTTCATTGCCGACAAATAAGACCTTATTGACATAGGGGGCTTGTTCGGGAGCGGATGCCGCTTCGTCCTGCTGGGCTCCCACCGGGCGTGCAGCGGTTCCGATCAGTAGCAGCAACAGGGCAAAAAATACCGACGGACCGGATGAAATCTCGAGTATCTTGACAGGGAACAGCGTTGTGGTATACCTATGGGGTTTTCGACACATTTGCGCGAGGATGTAATCGTTGGTTTTCTGTGAAAAATACCCCACGCGGATCATCGTGTTTTGTCTCGCAGCCTCCGTCGCGGTCGCGATTGCCTCGTGCGGTCGGCAGGGGGCGGATCGCGCTGACTCCCAGGAGCTATCCAAAGACGAAATATACCTCATCGACGCGTATGTCGATATCCTACGCGCGCGCAGTCATTATCCTCACAAACCGGCCGTGGCCGACAGCTTTTTCGCAGTGCTGGATTCTACGATAGACTCCGTCCGTATTGCAAACATCATCCGGGATGTCAATCAGGAACCCGAGCGGTGGGTTGTGATATTCGAGGAGATCGAACGAAAACTCCGAGAAATAGCGGAGAAACGGGAGGAATCCGCCCATTCGAGAGGGGTGGCGGGGTCCAAGGCCGGTTCAAAATAAACCCGGAGAGGAACCAGTACACCGGTTGAGGTCCAGCATCACCACAAATATCATCAACAGGATGATCAGCACGAAACCCGCTTGGGCAAAAATATCGCGAAGCCGACGGTTTATTGGGCGGCCGACAATCGCTTCGTAGCCGAGAAGCACCAAGTGGCCGCCGTCGAAAGGGAGAAGCGGTAATAAGTTGAAAATACATAGGTTAACGCTGAAGAACGCCAGAAATACCAGCAGGTAGTCGAATCCCCACCTGGCGACGTCACCCGCCATCTGCGTGATCAGGATCGGTCCCCCAAGCGTATCGACGCCCATTTTCCCCGAGAACAACAACCCCAGATACTGGATGATCCTGACGATCATACCGTTGGCGGCGGTGAATCCAACCGCGATAGACGTGGCCAAACCCTCCCGGCGCTGCACGTAATGAGGCGTCATGCCGATAGCACCCACGACGGTGAATTCGTTCATGGTACCCGGCTTTAGCGCTTTCACCGCTTCCGGAGTGATCGAATCCGCGTGAGCCATTCCATCCAGTTGCCAACGTATGTATAGCGGTACCTCGGGATTCGAGTTGATGATCCGCCGCATCTCGTCCCAGTCAGCTATCGTGGTGTCGTTGATCGACTCGATCACAGCACCGCTGCGGATTCCGGCAAGATACGCCGGTTTGCCTCTTTTGACCCGTCCCACTTTTGCCGGCACCCAGGCGCGGATACCGATACGATACACTCCGTCTTGTTCTTTGCCGCGGCAAGAAAACTCGAGGGTTTCGCCATCGCGCTCTATCACGAGGTGCTTGATCATCTCCTCTTCAGCGTACAGCGCTTCGGTGATGTCACCCCAATTTTCCACTTCGACGCCGTCGACGGACAGGACGCGATCGCCGGGCAACACGCCGACCGAGTCCGCCGCCGAACCGGCGGCCACTTCTCCGATGGTCATCGTCGGGTACACCGACGAACCTTGTACCCACGTCACTCCGATGTACAAAAATACGGCCAGCAGGTAGTTCATGAACGGCCCACCGAAAAGGATCGCCGCTCGGACCGCGGGCCTCTTGGTGGTAAAGTAACGGTCGCGAGGAATCTCGCTGTCCGGAATCTCATCTGTTTTCTTGGCAAGTTCCGCGTCGTCTTCCGAATGCTCCCCTGCGGCTTCCTTTTCATCGTAGTATTCGGTTTCGCCCGCGAACTTGTTGTAGCCGCCAAAGGGTAAGATACAAATAGCGTATTCGGTTTCCCCCGGACGCCATTTCAGGATTTTTTTGCCGAATCCGATCGAAAACGTCTTGACGAACACGCCCGCCCACTTCGCAACGATAAAATGGCCAAACTCGTGAACGAGCACGACGACACCCAAAACGAACGCACCTGCGATGATTGTCAACAACATGTTGATTCCTCTTGTTACTCCCTTATTTCGTCCCGGCCAGTTTGATCGAGTATTGTTCCGCGATCCACTCTCTCGTTGAACAGTCCGCTTGCAGAATATCGTCCAGGGAAGCAATGGGGTTTTGCGGCACACCGGATAGCGCGGCGCCGATCAGTTCGTTGATCCGTGTAAACGGGATCTGCCCCGCAAGAAACGCACCGACGGCCACCTCGTTGGCCGCGTTCAACACGGTCGGAGCGCTGCCCCCCGTTCGCGCAGCTTCTAACACCAGTTCGAAGCAGGGATACCGACGGCGGTCCACTTCGTGAAAGGTCAGGTCCGGGAATTCGGAGATCCGGCTTTTGAGCGATGACCGGCGCATTTCCGGATAGGAAAGTGCGTACAGTATGGGTTGCCGCATATCGGGTTGACCCATCTGCGCAATGATCGACCCGTCGATAAACTCAACGAACGAGTGGACGATCGACTGGGGATGTATGACGACATCGATCTGTTCGAGTGACAAGCCGAACAACCAACGCGCTTCAATGACTTCTAACCCTTTGTTTATCAGAGTCGCGCTATCTACGGTGATCTTGGCGCCCATGTCCCACGTTGGGTGCGCAAGCACATCGTCGACTGTTACCGACGTCATCGCGTCCAATGACCGGTCTCGTAGCGCGCCGCCCGACGCTGTCATGACGACACGCTCGACATTCTCTGGCGGGGCCTTTCCCAGGCACTGGCTGATCGCCACGTGCTCGCTATCGATCGGTATTAGACGGCCACCCCCGTCGCGCGCCGCCGCCAGCAGTATTTCTCCTCCGGTGACGATCGTCTCCTTGTTAGCGATGGCCACGGGAATTCCCGACAAAAGCGCTTCCATCGTTGGTCGGAGCCCCACCGATCCGACCAATGCGTTCACGACCATGTCGGGTTTCGTCTCCCGAATTAGTTCGACCAACGCGTCCTCGCCGGAGCCCACGGCCCGAGTCGCCAACTCCGGGCGCGCCGCGAGCAGCGTCTCGAGCGCAGTGCCCGTCGTCAGCGCCAGCCGCGCCGCCGGGTGCACCGCGCACTGCCGGGCCAATTCGTCGCCACTTTGCCGGGCGGCAAGACCGACCAGCTCGAATTCGCCGGGGTGTTGCGAAACGACGTCCAGCGTATAACGACCGATCGAACCGGTCGAGCCCAGTATCACGATACGTCTCATGGATTACTTGCGGTGAATATTGTAACCTATTGAAAAACAACAAATTTCAGATAATAGTACATCAAGGGTGTGGTAAACAACAGGCCGTCGAACCGGTCGAGGACCCCACCGTGTCCGGGGATCAATCCGGACGTGTCCTTGACGTCGGCGTCGCGCTTGATCATCGACTCGACCAGGTCTCCGATCTGTCCGATGCACCCGGCGGCAAGCCCCAAGACGATCGCTTGCCAGATACCAAGATACTGTGCGAACGTGTATTTCGCCAATATCGCCCCGGCCACCGCGAACACCAGCCCGCCGACCGATCCTTCGACCGTTTTCTTCGCGGACACTCGGGGTAGTAGCGGGTGCTTTCCCCAAGACGTTCCCACCACGTAAGCGCCGGTATCACACGCCCAGGTGACCACGAATGCCAGAAAGACGAACGAACTCCCCCGTGAATAGTCGAGGCCCACGTTCAGCGGCAACTCTCTTAGCAAAACAAGGTGCGAGGCGAGAAACGCGACATAAAACACACCCAATACCGTTGTCGAAATCTGATAGATCGCGTCTCTGCCGTCGCGACGCGTGAGCTCGAGCGTCATGATCGCCAGTAGACCCACCGTCAACAGCAGGTTGGCGTAAACGCCGTTGTGGAAGTAAACGTACCACGACAAGGCCAAGCCGCTTAGAATACCTATAGCCTTGTACGGCCGGATCCCTTTCGCTTCCATCATGCCGTAAAACTCCCACAGCCCGATGAATATAACGATGTCGACAAGGGCGAGAAAATGGTACCCACCCCGCCAGGTAATGATTATAAAACACGGGATAAAGACGATTGCCGCCAATACCCTCAGGACCATCGAGGAGAGGAGGAAAGACCTTCGCTCGGGCGCTTTGGATTCGGTGCTCATAAGCGGTTCAACTCGCCAGTCCGAATCGGCGGTCTCTCTTGGTGAATTCGCGTATACCCTCTAGCAAGTGCGTCTCTTTGAAATCGGGCCAAAGCACGTCGGTGACGTATATCTCCGAATATGCGATCTGCCACAGCATAAAGTTGGAAATCCGCTTCTCTCCGCTGGTGCGGATCAACAGATCCGGATCGGGTATTTCGGGTGCATAGAGGAAGTCGCGGAAACGCTCCTCGGTGACGTCCCCCGGCGCCAGCGCGCCGCTCTGCACCTCCTCCGATATCTTTTTAGCGGCGTCGGCGATCTCGGCCCGCCCTCCATAGCTAATGGCGAGATTGAGCACCAGCCCGTCATTTTTGCTCAGCTTTTCGATCGTCTCGCTGAGCGTGTCACGCGTCGACGCGGGCAGCATATCGACGCGGCCTATTATGTGGAGCTGCACACCATTTTCGTCGAGCTCCAGGTATTCTGTTTTGAGCACGTCTTCGAGGAACAACATCAGGCCTTTGACTTCTGTTTTTGAGCGCTTCCAGTTCTCGAGTGAAAAGGTGTACAGCGTGAGATACTCCACCCCGAGTTTCGCGCACGTTCGCACGGCCATCCTCACCGGCTCACGGCCCGCGCGGTGTCCCGCGAGTCTCGGCAACTTGCGTATTTTGGCCCAGCGTCCGTTTCCGTCCATTATGATGGCAACGTGCCTGGGAAGATTTTTGGAGGACTTGAGCTCCTCGATTTGCGTTTCGATCTCATCCATGTCAATCGATTGAAGGCCCGACGCTATCTCCCGCCGGGCCTCGTCCCCTCGAGTCTGCCACCCGACTACGCTCGGGTTACAACTCCAGAATTTCTTTTTCTTTGGCCGCGATGACCTCGTCGACCTTGGCAACAAATTTGTCGGTCAGTTTTTGGATTTCATCCTGATTCGTGTGCATCTCATCTTCGCCAATCTCGTGTTTTTTTTCTAATGTCTTGATGTCTTCGTTTGCGTCGCGACGGATATTGCGGAGCGACACCTTTGTGTCCTCGCCAAAACGTTTCACCACTTTGACCAGGTCTTTGCGCCGCTCCTCTGTCAGCTGCGGTATCGGCAATCGAATGATGGTGCCGTCATTCTGAGGGTTGAGACCCAGTTCCGAAGCGAATATCGCTTTTTCGATGTCCCCGATGACCTTTTTGTCCCACGGCTGCACCGTTAACAGACGGGCGTCCGGAACCGCAATACTAGCAACTTGCTTCAGCGGAACCTTCTGGCCGTAGTAGTCGACTTTGATCGAGTCCAAAAGCGCGGGGTTGGCTTTACCCGTCCGGATGCCGCCCAAGTCGTGCTGCAGATGCTCTATCGTCTGATCCATGTGGGATTTCGTATTCGCCAAGACCTCCTCAAGCATAGTTGCCTCCTATGTCAGGATACAGTAGTCCCCACATCTTCGCCTTGCACCACACGCATCAAATTGCCTGTTTCAGTCAGATTGAACACCACGATTGGCAGTGAGTTCTCCATACACAAAGAAACGGCCGTCGCGTCCATGACGCGAAGGCCTTTGTTCAATACATCTATATATTTCAAGGAATCGAACCGCTTAGCGTTGGGGTCCACCATAGGATCGCCGTCGTAGACGCCGTCCACCTTTGTTCCCTTGATGACGACGTCTGCTTCGATCTCGATGGCCCGGAGCGCGGCGGCGGTGTCGGTGGTGAAGTACGGATTTCCGGTGCCGCCGGCGAGGATGATGACGCGTCCCTTTTCCAAGTGACGAATTGCTCTGCGCTTGATGTATGGTTCGGCGAGCTGCTCCATTTTGATCGCAGTGAGCACCCGCGTGTGAACGCCCGTTTGCTCGAGGGCGTTTTGAAAAGCGAGAGCGTTGATGACAGTTGCCAACATGCCCATGTAGTCGGCGCTCACTCGGTCCATACCGCTCTCGGTCGTGCTGCTGCCGCGAAGAATATTGCCGCCGCCGATCACCAGACCGATCTCGGTACCGAGAGTCTTGACCTCGGCAATCTCGCGGGAAAATACCTTGAGCTTGTTGAAATCGAGTCCCCCGCCTCCGTCGGTGCCGAGGATCTCTCCACTGAACTTAAGGAGGATTCTTTTGAAACTCAAATCAGACAGAACGAACCTCCTTATTGTCCAAGTCGGAATCGGGAGAAGCGAGCGATTTTGATGTTCTCGCCCAGTGTAGTGATCGCCTCGTTGAGCAGGTCTGATACCTTCTTGTCACCATCTTTGATGTAGACCTGATCGAGAAGCGCGTTTTCAGCGTAGAACTTCTCGATGCGTCCGTCGACTATTTTCTCGACGACTGCCTCCGGTTTTCCCTCTTCGAGTGCCTGAGTACGGAACACTACCCGTTCCTTCTCGACCAGCTCCGACTGGATGTCCTCGCGCTTGACGGCCACGGGGGCGGCCGCGGCTACCTGCATTGCTACGTTGCGCGCGAAGGCCTGAAATTCATCGGTACGCGCCACGAAGTCGGTTTCGCAGCTAACCTCGAGAAGGACGCCGATTCGATTGCCGGGGTGAATGTAGGACACGATCAATCCCTCGGTGGTGGCGCGACCGGCCTTTTTGGCAGCCTTCGACAGGCCCTTGATCCGGAGATAATCAATCGCCTTTTCGGCGTCTCCGTCGCTCTCGGCGAGCGCTTTCTTGCAGTCCATCATTCCCGCGCCGGTTCGCTCGCGAAGTTCTTTGACCATAGCTGCTGTGATTTCCATGGATTCCTCCGTCTATTACCCGGTAACGCCGCAGGCGCGCGACTTGGCCACGCGGCTGCGGCCGCAGCTGCGCCCAGCCCAACGCCGGGTTTTTGACTCGATGTAAGTTATTTCAATTTTCAGGCCGTGTTCTCCTTGCTCTCGGCTTCGGACGTCTTCGTCGATCCCCCCTCTTCCTTGGGCGGTACCACTTCCTGCCCTTCCAGGAATTTGGCTTTGCCTTCCAAGCAAGCGTCCGCGACCAGCTTGCAAAACAGATTGATCGCCCGCATGGCATCGTCGTTGGCGGGTATCGGGTAGTCGACTTCGCCTGGATCGGCGTTGGTGTCGATCAAGCCGACGATGGGGATCTTGAGCTTCTTGGCCTCACGAACGGCGTTGATCTCCTTTTTTGTGTCGATAACGAACAAAAACGCGGGAAGCGAAGACATCGATCGGATTCCGCCCAGCGACCTTAGAAGCTTGTCCTTCGCCTTGGACATCCTGAGCGCTTCTTTTTTGGAGAACTGGTCTATTCGTCCGTCGGCCTCGATTTTCTCGAAGTATTCGAGCTTGTCGAGACTCTTGCGGATGGTGTCAAAATTGGTCAACGTCCCACCCAGCCAACGCTCTGTCACATAGGGCATACCACACCGGCTCGCTTCTTCGCGAACCGCGTTTTTGGCCTGGGGCTTGGTCCCGAGGAACAGGACGTCTTTGCCCTTCTCGACCGCTTTGCGAATGGCGTCTTTGGCTTTTTGGGCGTTTTCGAGTGTCTTCTGGAGATCGATGACGTGAATACCGTTCTTCTCCATAAAAATATAGGGCTTCATTTTGGGATTCCACCGTTTGGTTTGGTGGCCAAAATGAACCCCTGCTTCCAAGAGATCCTTGAGTGTGACTTCACCCATGTATGTTTCTCCTTTTGGTTGGGCCTCCACTGCGGCGACCACTCACCCCTTTTTTCGGGGACCTCGGGCGGCCGTCCTGATGCAGTGTGTGGTTTATTCACTCGCTGTGAACACGAGTTGAGTCGCGAATTCTCAGCGCGCGCAACACGCGAGAACAGAGCACCCCGCTGGTGCGGGGCCAGTGCGGCGAAACTCGTGTTCGCCCCGAGCAGTTACAGATACTAATACTAGCGCTTGGAAAATTGGAAACGCTTTCGACTTCCGGCAAGGCCGTATTTTTTGCGTTCCTTCATCCGAGGATCGCGTGTGAGCAATCCACGTGATTTGAGGACGCCGTGGAACGATTCGTCAAACTTGACCAAGGCGCGCGCGATACCGAGCCGAAGCGCACCCGCCTGGCCGGTCACCCCACCGCCCCGGACAGTCGCGCGGATGTCAAATCTGTCCAGCGATTCGGTGGCTTCGAGCGGCTGTTTGACCTTTAGTACCAGCGATTCACGCCCCAGGTATGCGCCCAATTCCTTGCCGTTGACGAGAGTTTTTCCGTTACCCGGGCGAATGTAAACGCGCGCGACGGCTTCCTTGCGCCGTCCAACTGCTCCAATAATTTCTTCGGACATTAAGTAACACCTTTGTTTTGCGTTTTACGAAGCGCGCCGAGATGTCTTCGCGCTCCTTTTCGACCTCTTACATAAGTTCGTTTATAACGCGGTCGGAAACTCTTGCGGCTGCTGCGACACGTGTGGGTGGTCGGGTCCGGCATACACCTTTAGTTTCTTCAGCAGCCTGCGGCCGAGCCGGTTGTGCGGCAGCATCCCTTTGACCGCGTGCTGAACCACACGGCTCGGGTCTTTGTCCAAGACTTGCTTAATTGTCCGCATCTTCAATCCACCCTGGTACCCAGAATAGCTGTAATACACCTTCTGCTCCCGCTTGTTGCCGCTGAGGTAGACCTTCTCCGCGTTGACCACGATGACGTGGTCCCCCAATGAGAGGTGCGGCGAGAACTCCGGCCGGTGCTTTCCGCGCAGCACCTTGGCGATCTCGCTGGCCAGCCGGCCGAGTACTTTGTCCGAGGCATCGACGACGTACCAATGTTCGGAAATGTCGGCCGCTTTGACGGTATGTGTTTTCATTTGATAACCACCAACTATTGAAAAAATTTCCGGGAAAGTCTTACATATATAACAGTTATCACGGCGGGGGTCAAGCCAAAAGCCGTGCAATCGTCTATTGCGGGCCCCCGCGGGGTTGCCGTATAACCACCTCAAACACAATAAGTTATATTAATGCTGAGGCGCAGGCGAAGCGCTCGTTTGCGCACCGGGCACCGGTTCGATCTTCGGTAAGGTGTTGGTGCCACTTCGCATGACGATGGCGAACAGGATGCCCACGAGGACGGTCTCGACGATCATGAGACCCAGATTGACGGGAGCAGCTAGTGCGATCATCAGCCATTTTTCGCAGTAGAAGCCGAGTAAAACGAGCAAGCCTACTATCGACACCACCTTCGGATTCATCTTGGGGCGCTTGCCCATCAGAATGACGAAGGGCACCACCCAGCAGAGCCCGAAGATGGCTCTGGCCAACGCCCAGTACGGCGTGTGGTAGCCGATCCGCCGGGCCAGGTATTGGACCTCTTCCGGGAGGTTTCCGTACCAGATGACGATCAGCTGCGAGAAGTAGAAGTAGGCCCAAAAGATACTGAATCCGAACATCAGCCCGCCGATGGATCTTTGGGCGAACCGCCATCCCTCGTCCGGTTCGGCGACTTTCGCGCGCATCGCCCAAAGGACCAGTGCCGCTATGATGATGCCCGACTGAAACGCCTCGACCATGAAGTACGCTCCGAACAACGTGCTGAACCACGGTTTTTCCAGCGACATGACCCACTCCAGGCCGATGACCGATTGCCCGAGGAAGAAAAACACCAGGTAGAAAACACCCCAACGACGCGCGGCGTCGGTTCCTTTGAGCGCCTCGGCAGCGAATTTGCGCGCGATGAAAAACGTGACCAGCATCCACGCGGTGTGCCGGAAAACGAACAGCCACTTCTGCGCCCAGAAGTGGGGGTCCCCCCACCATGGATAGATGTCCATTTGCGGTATAAACGTCAGGAACATCAACGCGACCATGGGGATGAACGCGTACGCGGAAAGCATTTGCGCCTTTATCGGCTGATGCCACGTCGCCCGCGACACCTCCGCCGAGGCAATCAGCGCGACGCTGCCCTCGGCGATCGCCAGCCAGAATGTGAGGTTTAGCACCAAAGATCCGCCCGAAGTCCTCTGAAACAGCGTTTCGATGCCGTAGATCACACCGGCGACCACAACGGTGACGACGGAGAGACCCGCAACATTCATCGACGGAACTCTCACACCACACCTCCTCGTTTCACCACGATTTCAAAATCGTTTTTGAACTCCGTGTCGGAAATGACAGTGATCACGTCCGGTATCCTGGCCATCAGGATGAATCCAAGAAAAGCAGACAGCGCACCAAACAGGATCATCAACTCGAACGCGATAATAGTAAACGGGGGGATGGAGACCATCGGCCTGTTCCCGCTGATCAAAGGCCAGTCGATCGCGGTAAACGCTGAGAACAGATATCCGGTGGTCGCCCCAATGAGTGCACCCACCAGCGCGAAAACCCGGACCCCGCTGGGTTTGAGCGATAAGATTTCCTCGGCTTTGTGAACCGGGTGCGGCGCCAGTATCTCTATGTCTTTGGCTTTTACCCCACTCTTGACCAGGGTTTTGAGCTTCTCCAGGAAGTCGTGTTCACTCCCGAACACGAACCGCTCCGCTGGCGTCGACGTAGACGATTCCTTTGACTCGGTCAATGGACTTCCTCCTTCTTCTCCGTCACAGCCACTACGGGCAAAAATTTCGCGAATAACAAAAACATCATAAAAAAGAAACCGAACGTTCCGAGTGTTATGCCGCCTTCGACCCAGCTCGGCTTGTAGTTGCCGTGAGAATAGGGCACGTATTCGTGCGACAATGACGTCACGATGATGACGAACCGCTCCAGCCACATGCCGATGTTAACAAATATCGATATGACAAAAAGAAATGCAAGGTTTTGCCGGAGCGCTTTCTTGAACAACGCCAGCGGAATGACCGTGTTGCAAATGACCATGCCCCAGTAAAAAAACTTGTAGTGGCCTATGGCGCGGTGTTGGAAGATTCCAAACTCGTAAACATTGCCGCTGTAATACGCCAATATAAATTCGGTCATGTATGCGTACGCGACGATCAAAGAGGTAAACAAGAGCACTTTTGCCAGACGGTCGAAATGCTCGAGTGTAATCAGACGCTCCAGACGCTGGATTTTGCGCAGGGGGATCACGAGCGTCATTACCATAGCAGTTCCCGAAAAAATCGCCCCCGCCACGAAATAGGGCGCGAAAATCGTCGTGTGCCACCCGGGAACGATGCCCATCGCGAAGTCCCACGACACCACCGAGTGTACCGACAGCACCAGCGGTGTGGCCAACCCGGCCAGGAGCGCGTAAAGAGTGTTGTAATGACGCCACTGTTCCTTGGTGCCGCGCCAGCCGAGCGAAAACGCGCTGTAGATCCAGCGGCTAGCGCCCTTGGAATACCGCTTGATAATCGCCAAATCGGGTATGAGCCCCACGTAGAAGAACGTCACGCTCACTATGAGATACGTGCTCACGGCGAACACGTCCCACTCGAGCGGCGATTTGAAGTTCGCCCAGATCAGCCGCTGATTGGGATACGGGAAAAGCCAGAAGAAATACCACATCCGGCCCAAATGGATGAGCGGGTACATGCCGGCGCACAAGACGGCGATTACGGTCATCGCTTCCGCCGCCCGATTGAAGCTGCTGCGAAACCGTGCGCGGAACAAAAACAGTACCGCGGAAATCAACGTGCCGGAGTGGGCGATACCAACCCAGAAGACGAAATTGGTGATGTAGACGCCCCAGCCGACCGGGTTCATGATGCCGGCGACACCCATCCCCTTATAGATCTGCCAAGCCCAGCAGCCGATAAGGCCCACCACAAACACAGTGGCGCAGAGGAACACGGCCGCCCAGTAACCGAGTGTCGGCTTCTGCATCGCCGAGACGATGTCGTGTTCGATCTGGAGGCGGATCTCGGCCGGCGACATTTTCGCTTCCGACGAAGTCGTTCCTGCGCCGCCGTTAGCCGTGCTCATTGCCGTTCCCCTTCCTCGACAAGTAGTAAACGGCGGGTCCAGTTCCGAGCTCATCCAGCGCCTGGTGACTGTGCTCGGATCGCGCCGCTTTGGCGACTTTTGAATCCTCGTCTTTGATGTTGCCGAATACGATGGCGTTGCCGGGGCACGACTGCGCGCACGCGGGGACGACTTCGTCGGCGCCGATTTTACGCCCTTCGTCTTTGGCCACGTCACGCGCTTTTCGGATACGTTGGACACAAAACGAACATTTTTCCATGATTCCCTTGGCGCGCACCGACACATCCGGGTTGAACATCATATTTAGCGGCTCCGCCGGTTTGCTGTTGTCGAACCAGTTGAAGCGGCGGACCTTGTAGGGACAGTTATTGGCACAGTAGCGCGTCCCCACGCAGCGGTTGTACACCTGCGCGTTGAGTCCCTCGTCGTTGTGATACGTGGCAAATACCGGACACACCGGCTCGCACGGCGCGCTGTCGCAGTGCTGGCACATCATCGGCATTAGTTCCGCCGAGTGGGCCTCGTCGTAGTCGTAATAAGGTTGAATTGCCAGCCACGACATCTCGCGACCTTTGAGGTGTTCCTCGCGACCCACCACGGGCACGTTGTTCTCGATATAACACGCCGCTACGCACGCCGAGCATCCCGTGCACGCGTCCAGGTCGATCGCCATCGCCCACCGGTAGTCGGGGTAGTCTGGCACGGGGTAAAATGTGAGGTCTTCACGCTCGTAGCCCTCCTCGAAGTGACGGTGGTGCGGCGAGTGCTCCAGCGGGATGTGACCTCGCGTCTCCACCTCTTTCGACCCCGACAGGCAGGAGAGGTGTCCCCTGCTGGGGATCTTTCGGGCGGTAACACCGGCGACGGCGATCGCTTCTCCGGTTTTCCGGTCCCATCCGGCTGGCGCCGTGAAAGCGCCTTCTTCCACCTTGAACACTCCATCGGCCATCCCCGGTTGTATCGTGATCGGCAGTTCGGTTGACCAGCTGCCGCTAGAAATCTCTATCCAGTCGCCGTCCTTCACACCCAGCTCCTCACCAGTCTTTTTCGACACCGACGCCCAATTATCCCAGGTCACCGATGTCAACGGATCGGGGATCTCGTTCAACAGCGGCAGCACTTTGCTGCGGCCGTCGAAGAATCGGAGCGACGGGACGATCACCAGAACGTTTCCCTCGGGTGGAGCTTGCAGCGTATACGTTTCCGGACGAGAGACCAAAGAGACGCTTGCGCTGGTGGCGCTCCGTTCCACCAGATACCCCTTCGAGATCAGACCATCGGCACCCGATGCGCCGTAACGGCGCCGCCAACGATCGAGTAGATAGATTTGGTAGCTGTCCGCGGGAGCGGCCTCCCCCATCAGCTGCAACAGTATCTCCCCGGTCGACCGGGTGTCGTGAAGCGGTTCTATCGCCGGTTGAATCGCACCAACGACTCGGGGGTTCGGCTGGCAATCCCCCCACGACTCGAGCCAGTGGGAAACCGGAAGAATCACGTCGCACCGCTTTATCGTTTCCGAGAGCTGATCGCCAATCCCGACCCGCAGGGCGGCGTTGGACAACCTGTTCCCGAACTGGAATTCCGCCGGAAGTTGAGACACCGGATCGGCGTTGGCGATGAACATCACCCCGATGTTTCCAGCGTCGAGGCGTTGCGCGAGTTCCTCGATGTCCTCCATCGTGCCTACGCGAGAGTCGTCTTGTTCCTGTGGGAAGTCGACCGTCTTGCCAATCATCCCCGCTGCTACCTGTAGCAGCGCCGCCAAACGCGCTACGTCCAAGCCGCCCGCGGTTCGCGTCGAGACACCGCCCGCTATCACCAGAGGTTGATGAGCGGAGAAAAAACCCGATATGAGATTTTCGATTTGCTCTTTGTGGAGTCCCGTGCGGGCCGCCGCGTCATCGACATTTACATCCGGTACCGCCGTCAGGTGCTCTTCGAGCCGCCGGTTAGAAAAGATACGGCGCGTGCGGAGCTCTCGTAGCAGACAAGCCAATAGATACGCTTCTGATCCTGGCCGGACGGCAAGGTGATGATTAGCCTGCAAGCTCGTCAACGACGCTGTCGGCTCGACGTGGTACCACTCGAAGTGATCGTCGGTCTTATGATGCGCGATTTGACGAGTGTACTCGACAGGATTTTGATACGTGTCCAGCAGATCGGCACCCACGGTAATCAAAAAATCGGCCTTTTCGAGATGGTAGGCTGGCACGACCGGCCGGCCGAACAAAATCCGGTTGGCTTCGCGGACGGCTGCGTACGAATACAATTCGAATTCGGCCAGCCGTCGTACGCCGAGCCCTGAACAGAATTCGTCAACCAGTGTCGAGAGCGTGCCGGTCGTTTTTCCGGACAAAAGCACATTCTCTCCACCGGACCCCAACGCGCTTTTGACTCTCACGTAGGCCTGGTTCCATGTGGCGGGCACGAGATTTCCGCTGCCGTCTCGGACGAGCGGCTGGCGGATTCGTTCCGGGTGATAAAGGCGGCTCAGAGAGGCCTGCCCACGAACGCACAAACCTCCTTGGCTCACAGGATGAGACGGGAGTCCCTCGAGCTTGGTCGGCCTTCCATCCTTGATGGTTACCGAAACGCCGCAAGATGCCGGGCATTCGGCGCAAGACGACGGCTTGTAGGTCGCGTCGCCCGGAACGACACCGTCTTCTGGTGGCACGAGGTACGGGATGAGCTTCTCGGAATTGCGATCGAGATCGCAGCCGGCCAAAACCGAACTGCCGGATGCTATTCCGATCATCTTCAAAAATTGTCGTCTATCCATTCATCGTCTCCACGATAAGCCGCGCAGCGGTGGCTGATCATTCCGTACTTGATATCGCTATTTGTGACAAACGAGGCAATCAGTCGGAGCATCGTTGGCTCTATGGCACATAACGCACCATCCCATTTTTAGCGATGTTACAGCTCGCACCTTTTCCATCGCCTTGAGTTCGCCGTGACACGACTGGCAAGCGATTCCCGGCTTGCCCAGTTCTACGTTTAGATTGTTCACTTTGACGTCCTTCGCCTTGATGTGCCGCTCGTGCGAAAAGTAGACGTAATTCCGTTGCCGTATTCGATATACCCGATTCCAGGGAATCGGTTCTTTGTCATCCCAGAATTTGCGTAGCTTTTGAACCTCCGGGCGGTCCGTTTTGACACTGATGTGACACTCCATACATTTTTTCGCTGTCGGCACGCCGGCGTAGAATGACTTTTCTACCGTTTCGTGACAAAACACACACTCGAGATTGAGCTTGCCGACGTGGATTTGGTGACTGAAGTCGATGGGCTGATCGGGCGCTTTACGGTGTTTGTTCCACCGGAAACCCATTAGCAGCACCAAAACCATGAATAGAACGAAGTACCCAAGTATCCCTGTTACTATGAATCGCCTCAGCAAAACGCTCTCCTGTTATGATTACTCCGCGACGGACTCGACGTCGGGTTCTGGCTCACTCCGGTGGCTGCTCCAACTGCTCGAGAACGTATCCCGCTATCGCTTCGACGTCTGAGTCGGAAAGGCCTAGCGACGGCATCGGCGGGAAATCCGGGTTTTTCTTCGACGGATTCTTGATATACGCTTTCAGCTCTTCAATATTGTCCTTGTACTTCGGCAACACCTCTGCCAACGCGGGACCGACAAGCTGCGTGTCAAAACGGTGACAAGCGATGCATTGGCCGGTGAAGATTTCCTCGCCGCGGTTTTCTCCCGCAGCCCCGGCAGCGAGCGATTCAAGATGAGCCCGGCGCTCGTCCTCTAACCTTTCCGCCTCTATCACCAACAACGAGCGGTGTTCCATGTTCGCGTTGCCCATCGTTTTCTGGTCGACGATGCTTACCACCACGAACACAAACAGGAACAAGATAAACGTCGTCGCGCCGAACCTCGTCTGGGTCGCTTTGAGATTTGAGAACAAAAACAGCGTGTTTACCAGAATCAGAAATATCACTGCCGTGGCCAGAAGATAAACGACGTTGTCGAACGCTACGTCGGCCGTTGTAAAGATGTAGAACGAATAGAACACAGGCATGGCCAGTGAAAAAGCAAACGCCAAACCCGCGCCGAAATTCCGCACCAGTCCGGCGTAGTCACCCTCTGGCTCGATACGCGTTCTCGGCCACTTGAAAAAGAAAAACAGAATTGCGCAGCCGGTAAACGCGAACGACGCGTGAAGGAAGAACAGGACTTTCCAGATCGCGTTCCAGTTGAGCAGCATGATACCCAGGTTTGTCACCCGGAACCACTTTTCTGGATCCTGTAAACGCACAAGTATGGCCATCAGAATAAGGTAGCCGAAAAGCAGCAATACAAATCCCAGCGAACCCATGCCGAGGTGCCGGCGAATGTTGTTTTTTCGTGAGTCAAACGATCGGCGGTATGCTTCCAACACGATGAACCCGAGCACGACCGGAACGAGCGTCCACGGAATGTATTTCAAAGGCACGGCGCCCGCTCCAACAAACCACTGCAGGTGCACGTTCGTAATCACCAAGATCGGAAGGATTCCCAATACCAGAACGGCGATCTTATTGCCGAGAATCACGTCCAACAGATCACCTGCGAAGCGCGCATACTTGGGGTTGGGGTTATCGCTGTCGGCCAGCGTGAACCACATCGCTGCGCCGACACCGCCGATGACCAAGCCGATGAACGGCAAGTGGATCATATAGGTCATAATGGAGATGAACTGCAGGAGATCCAGGTAGTGTGCCGTGGGCGCGATGATGTGTTGATTCAAGAATTCCATAGATAACCTTCTGTCAGCCCCTCAATCCGCTGATCGACAGTAGCGAAATTACGAGCAACGCAAAGACGTTGATCTCCTTGAACGCCACCCGGTCTCCCTGCGTGCGAAGCATGGCGACCGCGTGCCAAGACAGCCAAACCGAGGCCAGGACAAATCCCGCGTAGATCCACTTTTCGCTGACCACTCCGAACAGCGGGAACACCAGGCAGACAACCGCTGTCGTCAGCATCCAAATAAACGTTACCCTGGAAAGCTGCCGGCGCGAAAACACCGCACTGAGGCTCGGGAGTCCCGCCTGCACGTAGTCTCCTCCGACACGCATCAACAACATCCAGAAGTGCGGTATCTGCCAGATGAAAAAGAAAAAGGACACGGCGAAAATCCTGGGGTCTAGAAGATCGCCGCCCCCACAAACCCACCCGATTGCCGGCGGGAGCGCCCCAACCACACCTCCGGGCACCGCCGCAAATGCGGTGACCCGTTTCAGCGGCGTATACAACGCGTTGTACCACAAAACCGTCAGCCAACCCAGTCCAATCGCCGACCAGCGGGGGAGCAAAACCAACGATCCCAACAGCATCAGCGCGAACGCGATTCGCAGCGCGTTGCCCGGCGTGATGCGCCCCGAGGGCAATGGCCGTTCTTTCGTGCGGTCCATCTTGGCATCGATGTCTCGCTCCTGGTATTGGTTTAATGCAGCTGCCCCGCAGGCGAGGAGAAACACTCCTACCAAGGGCGCCACAACCCCCAGGTCAACGGTACCCGCCGCTAACGCGTATCCGGCGAACACCGATAGCATCGACACCGCCGCTATACGTATTTTTGCCAATTCCAGGATTATTCGCAATTGAGAGCCCATGGCGATCTATTTGAGTGATGCGATGTAGGCGATAAGCGCTTCGACTTCGTCTTCTGTCACCAACCCTTGCTGCGGGGGCATCAACGGTTGGTAGCCCCTAACGATATCGGCGTTGGGCTCAACAATCGACCGGCGCAGGTATTCCTCGTCGATCTTTACCTGGCGTTCACCACCGTCGGTGACCACTGTCTCGCTCATTCCGTACATCCCCCTGAAACTAGGACCCACCAGCCGCGTGCCATCGGAGCTGTGGCACGCGATGCACCCTTTGGTGGTCGCCAGCCTTTTGCCCAACAACGCCAACGAACCGTCCTCCTCGTCACCTTCCTCCAGAGCCACCCTCAGCGCTGCGACTTCTTCGCCCTCAGCGCTCAGCCACGCACTGTACTGTTCTTCAGGCATGACGACCACCTTCGACAGCATCGCCGCATGTTGCAACCCGCAGTACTCTGCGCAAAAAACGTCGTACTCGCCTACTTCTCTGGCAATAAACCACATGAACAATCCGTCGACACCGGGAACGACGTCTTGTTTCACCTTGAATGCCGGGATGTAATAACTATGTATGACATCCATCGACCTCATGTTGAGTTTGATGGGCTTGCCCACGGGGATATTGAGGACATCCGATTCTACCCCGTTATCATATTCGTACAACCATGACCACATGCGGCCTGTGACCGTCACTTCGAGCGCGTCAGCCGGTACGTCTTTCATGAACTGGTAACCGACCCAGCCGTACCAGAACATGCCGAAGGCCAGCAGCGTCGGAATGACCGTCCAGACGACTTCCAACAACGTGTGACCGTGGATATCCTCCGCCTTGGGGTTGCGCCTCCGGCTATACCGAAACGTGAGATAGACCATGACCACGGTAATACCAACCAGAAAAAAAACAGATACCGCAGTTATAAACAGGATCGGCCCATTGACGACTTCAGCGATATTCGACAGCGCGCTTAGCATTTTTTTACCTGAAGAGGATATCGGTAAAGGTCAAACCAATAAAGATGACGAGGGTGACCAAAACGACATAGAGCATGACGTGAAATAATTTCGACTCGTACTTCAAGTGCATGAAATAGTACAGCACCACGGTAGCTTTGATCGAGGCGATCACCAACGCCACAAACACGCTAACGCTTCCGAAGTCCATACCGGCAACCGTCACGGTAATCGAGGTCAGCACTAATAGAGTTACCCAAGTGAGGATATAAACGCCGTAACTCACCGGTTCGTGTTGTTCGTCGTGATCGCGGTCCATTTGTCGTCCCCTAGGTGATCAGATAAAACAACGGAAACAGAAATATCCAAATGATGTCGACGATATGCCAGTACAACCCTGAGTTTTCGAGCTGATTGAAATCAGCGATGCGGAAACGCTTTTTTACCGGCCAATACTTAACGTCGATCTTGACGCTCTGTACCGAATCGTCCAATTCATCGCTCGACCACACCTCGCCACCGTCTTTCCCCTTAACGATGAATTTGCCTCCCAGAACCCGCTCCAAACCCATGCCATCGACGAATTCAAACTGCTTTCGCGGTTGGTTGAGCACTTTGAAAATCATCACGGTCAACAGGACCATGCCAACTATGACGTGAACGCCGTGAAGACCCGTCATAGTAAAGTACAAGCCAAAAAAGATCAGTTCCCCCTTGGGGTAATGCCCCAAAACCTCCGATCCCGGGTAGATCCCGTGCGCGATCTTTGCACCCCACTCGAAGTACTTGTTCACCATGAACCAGCCGCCAAAACCTACCGTCAAAATCAACATTATGATTGCGAGCTTTCGATTGCCGTGGTGAATGCCGGCGATGGAAAGCGCCATCGTGAGACTGCTGGTGAGCAGGATCATCGTGTTCACCGTCCCCACCAACGTATCCAGTTCGTTGGCCGCCGCGTGAAAATCTTCGGCGTAATTCGACCTGTACACCGCGTACAGCAGGAACATTCCGCCGAACAAAAGAATTTCGGTCATCAAAAAAAGCCAGATGCCGATCTTGGAACCTGTGTAGTCCTTGTGGCGATGGAGTGCGACAGAGTGGGCGGTGTTCATCGTGCCCCTGTTCTATCCGCGTGGTACGCGTCGCGCGTAATCGTGGGAATCTCATCGAAGTTTTCTAGCGGCGGCGGCGAAGGCACTGACCACTCGAGCGTCCTACCGCCTCCCCAAGGGTCATTGACGGTACAAACGCGACCGTGCTTCAGCGAATGCAACAGGTTAGCGATCATGATGATGATGCCGACGATCAATATCCACGAACCGACCGTGGACAATACTTGGAGATTTTGATATTCGGGCAGATAGTCGTAGTAGCGCCTCGGCATTCCTTGCCAACCGAGAACGAACATCGGGAGGTACAGCGTGTTGAATCCAACGAAAATCAAGAACCATCCGATCTTCGACGGCAGCTGGTGGAACATTCGCCCGAACATCTTCGGAAACCAGTGGTGCATAGCGCCAAACATCGCCATTGCCATTCCACCGAACATCGTGTAATGGAAATGCGCAACAATGAAGTAAGTATCGTGAACGTGTACGTTGACTGAAAGTACGCCGATCATCATCCCGGTAAGCCCGGCGATCATAAACTGGAATATAAACTGCAGCGCGAAAAGCATCGGCGTCTCCAGCGCAATCGATCCTTTGTAGAGTGTGGCCACCCAGTTAAAAATTTTTACCGCGCTGGGGATCGCCACAATCATCGTGAGTAAGGAAAAGATGAAATTCGCAACGACGCTGTTGCCGCTCACATACATGTGGTGCGCCCACACCAACGATCCAAAAAGCGCGATGGCAACGCTCGACATCGCAATGAACTTGTAACCGAAAATCGCCCGCCGAGAATGAACCGAAATCATCTCCGAAACCGCGCCCATGGCGGGAAGAATCATGATGTATACCGCCGGGTGGGAATATATCCAAAACAGGTGCTGATACAGAATCGGGTCACCGCCCTTGGCCGGGTCAAACACGCCGATCCCCAAAGTACGTTCGACCATGATGAGCACCAGCGTTATCCCGACTACCGGTGTGGCGATCACCTGGATCCAACCGGTGGCGTAAAGAGACCAGGTAAATAGCGGCAACCGGAAGAAGCTCATTCCGGGCGCGCGCATGCGGTGAATCGTCGTGACGAAGTTGAGCCCAGTCAGAATCGACGAAAACCCCAAAACAAGTACAGCGAATGCGGCCAGGGTCACGTTGGTGCCCGTCCGGATGCTGTAGGGCGCATAAAACGTCCAACCTGTATCCGGAGCGCCGCCACCGGTAAAAAGCGACGTCACGGCGAGGATCGATCCGATCAGAAACAACCACCAGGACAATAAATTGAGTCGGGGGAACATCACGTCTTTGGCGCCGATTTGGAGGGGCAGAAAAAAGTTGCCCAGCGAAGCAGACATGCCCGGAATGACGAACAGAAAAATCATGATCACCCCGTGCACCGTGAACACCGAGTTGTAGGTCTGGGCGCTCATGATGTTCCGACCAGGCGCAATCAATTCCATTCGAAGCAAGAAGCCCAACGTCACCCCGACGGAGAAAAAGCTCAGCATGAGAAACAAGTACATCAATCCGATGCGCTTGTGGTCCGTCGAAAATATCCAGGCGGCCAATCCTGACCACCTTGTTTTGACGTGGTAGAAATCCGTCTCGGACGCGCTGGCGGCCGTGTCAGCAGTGATAACGTGATTGCCCATGATTATCGTCCAGCTTCTTTGGTGCGGCGCCTCCCTGCCGCGGTTAGAAACAACGCGAATCCTCCGAGACTGAGGATCATCACCGTCCCGACGACTCGGGTGAGATTCAACACGTACTTACGCCCTTCGGGGTCGTAGTTGAAGCAAAACTTGAGCATTCTGGCGATGGTGGGTCCCACACGACCCTCGGAGGCTTCGTATATCGCCATTTTGAGATCGAGCGGCAAGTACTCGGAACCGTACAGGTAGCGCGTCACCTTTCCCTGAGGCGAAATCATGACCAACGTGGTGGGATGAGCGAACCCATTGCCGGTTCGTTTGAAATAGAAACCGATCGATCGGGTGAAATCCAGAATCGATTGAGTGTCCCCCGTCAGGAAGGTCCAAGCCTCCGTTGGGAAGCCCTCCGGAAGCTGACCCATGTACTCTTTTTTTAGTTGCGCCGAACCTTCGGGACCGTCGTTCTCGTCGAAGCTGACCGTGATCACACGGTAATCTTCGCCCGGCTTCATTTTGAGACCCGTGAGCTTCACCAGCATGTCGGAGACTTCGTTGAGCAGCGGCCGGCAAACGGACGGACATGTATAATACACCGGGGTGATAATGGTGGGGCGATCGACGAGCGTGCGCAGACTCACGGAGTCTCCCGCCTCATCGACAAACACGAGATCCAGCGGAATGTACTCCCCCAATTTTTCGTCGATACCCGTCTCAGACGGGTCGAGGTACTCTTGAGCCGGGACGGCCGGCGCCAAAATCGCCACGACCGTCGCTAATATGGGCAAAGTTATTCGGAGCCGCACCTAGGCACCCTCCCGGGACCTGTTGATGCGTGCCTAGGCACGCAACGGAAAATATTTTACGTGGTTACACGATTGAGAGAGATTGTCGTGCCAAATTTCACAAAATACGCGTGAGCGATTATGCCCTCCGGCACCCGCTATGTCAACAAAATTCGGACTGCTTTGGTGCGGGCTGCGCGTGGGAATCAGCGTTCGCCGAGAAGATCCAACATCTTGTCGACGTCGGTGGTGGGAAGATCGCACGCGTGGTTACGGCAAACGTACGCCGTGGCGTCCCCGCCGAGCGCCGACTGCGACTTTGTGTAGGGCGCGA
>CBDVBX010000019.1:0-27640 GCA_965372335.1 uncultured bacterium
GGCCACACGCCGGGACAGCAACTCCCCAAGATCGGCGCTGGGGGCGAGACGGTGTTTTACTGCGGCGACTTGATCCCCACGCAACACCACATTCCGACCCCGTACATCATGTCGTACGACCTCGACCCGGTGCTGGCGATGGACGAAAAGGCACCGATAGTGAAACAGGCGTACGAGGGAGGATGGGTACTCTTCTTCGAACACGATGCCCACGTGGCGGCTTGCCGGGTCGAATTAGAGGGCGATCGTTTCTCTGCCGGGGAGACGGTGGAGATCTGAGAGCCCTTGGATTTCACCAGAAGACAACAGCTATACGGCTATAATTAAACACGTTATGGGTGTTCGCTCGCGGGGCGCCACCTCTGGCGGGTGATTGCAGCGCCGCAAAAAATATGGAACTAATGGCCGGGGGCGGGCGTACCAATGGTATATCCCCTTGACTTAGGCCACTCTAATTTGCAATAGTATGGGGAACTAGCCCTTTGCGAATATGCAACACTGTAGGAGGAAAGCATGAACAAGAAGATTTTGATCGGCTCGCTGGCGGCAGCGTTGGTGCTGACGGTGGCCGTTTTCGCCATCGGCGACGCGGGACGGGCCTCGGCATGTGACGGCTATACGAAGACGGCCAGTGCAGCTTACTGCACGAAAACTGCCTCGGCGGCCAAGGTTTCGGCCGGGTCGCAGTGTACCCAAGCCCAGCTGGCAGCCTGTTCACAGAGCGCGAAAGCCTGCTGCGCCAAGATGGCACGCCAGGCAAGCTACACGGAGATCAAAAACGTAGCCGACGACATTCCCGGCCGCGTCAACACACGCATCGTCGTGACTGGCACATACAAGTGCGGTTCGTGCGATCTCGGTCAGACCAAAAAGTGTCAGGCGTTTCTCGAGACGGCCGAGGGCAATCTCTACCCGTTGGAGTCAAACGCCAAGGTCAAGGAGTTGAAGGCGTCCAAGGGTAAGGAGTTTGAGGTTGTGGGCCGTGTCCACAAAGAGGGAGGCATCAAGTTTCTCTCGGTGACGTCGTTCAAGGCACTGTAGAATTCGAACAAGAATCCCCAAAAAAAGGCCTCCGTCTGACGGAGGCCTTTTTGGCGCGCAGGGGTAGGAGGTGATGTTGTCGTCGGCGCCGGCTTAGCACCCGGCTCACCGCCGGGCTTTTCCGCCCGACCGCGAGCGGCCGCCCCCCGAGCGGCTTGAGCTCGCACCGCGTGCCGACGAGCGCGAGCCCGACGGGCGCGAAGACTTGACCGCTGACCGACTTTGGGATCGAGACGACGACCGGCTTGGCGATCTGTAGGTGGATTTGCCCGTGCGATTGCTCGATGACCGGCGATTGCTCTTAACGCCCTTGGTCCTGGGGCTGGTTCTAGTCGTTCCTTTGTAGCTCCTGTTGGACGATCGAGATTTTGGCGTAGTCGCACGGGTTCTTGGTTTGGCCCCGCCGGTGCGGCCGGAACGGTAAGTGGGGCTCCTGTAGTTCTTGGCCCGCGGCTTTAGACTGGTGCTTCTTTTGCCCGCAGGCGATTTGTAGCCGGCATCTCCAGTACGACTCCGCGATTTGTTGACGCCATAAGAACTCCTGGAACGTGGCGTGTAGTTCCGGCTTTTCTGCGCGTATTTATTCCCGGCTCGCGAATCGGGTTTTCGGTTGGCGTTACGCACGATCGTGTTCTTGTTGTAGGACTTGTACGAGTCGCGCGACTTGGCGTTTCGATACGCCTTCGAAGTCGTTACACGGTCGAGCGCCGACCGATTCGATTTGCCCAGGTTGCCAGAGGCGAGTTGGAGTTTGCTGTCCCGCTTGGCGGCCTGTGCATAAGCGGTTGTGTACGTGTTCGACCGGCTTCGGTACTTATCCTTGTAAACGGTACTCCCGCCGCCCCCTACGTCACCGCCCTTGTACTTGTCTTTGTACTTTTCCGGTCTGTAACGGTAGCCGCCGTCGTAGTATCCGGAGTAATAACGGTAGTGATCGTAGTAGGTGTAGCAGCGCGGCCAGTACCACGCCGAGCAATAATAACCGCCCCAGTAACCCCAATTGAAACCCCACCAGAACGACGGATAACCCCAGGAGAATCCAACTGAATAGCGCGGCGCATAGTACCAGCCTGCATAGTACGGATCGTACCAATACGGATCGTATAGGTAGACGTTGACGTCGGTCGCGCCGGAAAGCGTTTCGCGAGTCTCGTAGTAGACCTCGCTGTTGTACGGATAAAAGTTGATGTTGACCGTGCCGTCGTCACTCTCGTACTGCCCAAACGTCCGGTCGTCGGTGGACTGCGACACGTTGAGGTCTTCGAGCATCGGCGTAGCAGCTGGCTCGATCATCTCGTAACCCCGGCGGAGAGGATACGCAAACGGCCGTTCCTCGTCGAAGTTTGCCGCGACGATGTAGTCAGAACAATCCGAGTCGGGTTGGCCTCCGTCGCACTCGCCGCACAGGTAGCACGGGTAGGTCACGCGGTCATTGATAAAGAAGTAGTTGTAGTCGAGGAACACGCCTTCGATGCGTGATATTCCGCGGACCAATTCGCCGGCGATAATGTTGGCCGCGATAAACGGGTCACCGTCGATCCGGTAGCGCTCGTCGCGGGGGAGATCGTTGGACTTACCTAGGTAATCCAACTCCCGTCTGTCGATGTCGTCCCGTTGGGGGACCGCCAGTACAAATATGAACTCGACGCCCGTATTCCCCTCGACGACCAGCAATTCCCTGTTGTCGTCCGGGATCAAGTAGGTCTCGCCGGCCCGAACACGGACGGGCCGTTCGCCCTTTGCCGGGTAGAGGAGATTGACGAAACCCTCTGTATCTATATTGAAAACAATCACATACGCATCTTGCTCCGACACCAGCCGAAAACCGATCTCGTCGCCCGGATTCAACACAGTTCCAGGCAGTCGGGTCATCTCGAGCGAAACACCGCTACCTGCATAACTATCTGAATTTCCAGGAGATACGGCGTCGGAGGTGATGGGGGCCAGCGCGAGAAGCAACGTGGCCATTGCCATCAAACACCGTTTCATGAGTTGTCCTTCCGTGGCGGTACGGTCGGCAGGGGTGTGCAAAGCGCACCAATCACAGTATAACCGTTTTAAGGACCTTCGGCAACCGCCAAAACGCCCATTATCGGCCCAAATCGGATATCTGGAACCGCCGCGCGGCGGCGGCGTATGCACCTATGAGGCGGCGCAGTCGCTCATAAAAGACTATTCACTGGGTGAGGGGTTGTGGTAGAGCTATCGCATCGGTTTTTGGGGCTATTCGAGCTGCCCCGCGGCGCTGGGGCCGACAAACACGCGTGGTCGGAAATCGGAAAGGTAAACGATGGGTTTGGAATCGGAAATCGTTATGGCGGCAGTGGGTCGGTCGGTACCGTCCCTGTTTATGGGAACGGGGACGTTTGCCAAGATCATACTGCTGATCCTGTTTGTGATCTCGATGATCTCGTGGGCGATTATTTGGGACCGCACCAGGCTCTACCTCCGTCTGCGTGCCAAAGGTAACGACCTGCGCCAGGCGATATCCACGTCGGGCGTCGGCGCGCTGATGTCGTCGGTGGATAAGTACATGCCGTCGATCGAAGGATCGATCCTGGTGGAAGCGTCGCGTTATGTGGCCAGCAAGCGTTCACGAATTCGTGACGGGCGCATCGTTGTAGACACGCCGGCCGCGGAAGAAGTCGAACGGGCCAAGTTCCGAGAAGTGCTCGACCGCCGCGCGCTCAACGAAATCTCGGGCATGGAACGACACCTGGTCTTCTTGGCGACGACATCGGCCGTGGCGCCGTTTCTGGGACTGCTGGGTACCGTATGGGGGATCATGACCAGTTTCTTGAGCATGGGGGTGCAGGGAACGGCGAGCATCGACGTGGTGGGGCCGGGAATTGCCGAAGCGCTGGCCACCACGATCGCTGGCCTCGGTGCCGCCATTCCGGCGTTGATCGGCTACAACTTGCTGGTGCGAAACGTCCACCGCAAAGAAACCCAAACCGATCTTTTCATCTCGCGCGTGATCGAATACTGCGTCGTATCTGATGACACGGTAAGTGCGGGCGGCGCGCAGACGCGATCACGGAGCGAAGCGTCTGTATGAGCGAAGGGCGATTCACTGAAACTCCGGTGTGACTAATCATGAGAAAAAGCAAGTACAGTACTGTGTCCGACATCAACGTCACCAGCCTGGTAGACGTAACCATGGTGCTCTTGATCATCTTCATGTTGACGGCACCATTTATCCAAGCGGGGATCAAAGTGAAGCTCCCCAAGGCCAAATCGACGGTGATCAAAGAAACGGAGGCTGTCGTCATCTCGGTCAACAAAGAAGGCGAGATCTTCATCAATAATGAAAAGGTCGAGGCGGAACAGCTGGGGGACGCACTCGTGACCCTTAAAGTGGCGGGGGAGGAGCGCGTGTTCATACGCGCCGACAAAGACGTACCGTACGGCGCGGTGATGAACGTAATCGGCGAGGTCAAGAGCGCCGGCATCAACGATGTCGGTATGATCACAGAGATGAAGGACGGGCGAAAGCGGCGTTAACGTTGCGCCGAGGAAAACGTCGACAGAGATGAGAAGCGCACTCCTGATATCGATGACGCTACACCTGGTGATCACGTTGATCGTCGTGCAGGCGGTGTCATTTCGCGAAGTCAAATTTGTGCCGAGGCAGGTATACGCTGTCGATATCGTTACCGCGGCGGAGGTCAAAAAGAAGCAGCAAAAAACGGAAACGCCTCCGCCCCAGGTCGAAGATAAGCCAAAGGTTGAGCCCGAACCCGAGGAGAAACCGGAAGACGAGGAGATGCCGCCGCCTCCGGCAAAGCCCAAGAAAAAAAGAAAACCGACACCCAAGAAGCCGCGTACGGTTCCCACGACACAGCTGGAGAAAACCCAGCCCACAGAAGAACCGCTGGACGAGGCACAGACGGCTTCTCCCGAGACGGGTGATATCGCTTTCGACACGGACGATTTTCCGTTCGCGCACTACATCGGCCGGATCCGAAGGAAGATTGCATCGCACTGGCGGGTGCCCGAGGGCAGCCAGGGAGAAGAGCGATTCTGCGTGATCTACTTTCGCGTACTTCGCAATGGTACGGTCGTAAACACCGCGATCGAACAATCGTCGGGACTGTTCATTTTCGACCAGGCCGCGCAGCGCGCCGTGGTCCAGGCGTCACCGATGCCGCCGCTGCCGCAGGAGTACCGCGACGACTACCTGGGTGTACACTTCAGTTTTTCGTACAGGGAAGAGAGGTAACCCGACTTGACGTTCGCACGTATCGTCGTTCTTCTGGCGTTAGCCGGGATTTTTTTTACGCCCGCTGGGGCCCCAGCACAAATGGATGTTTGGCCGCCGCCGCTGGAGGCGGTAGAGGTTTTCCAGATTCCGCTTTGGTTGCCGCAATTCCATTGCATTGATTCGGAACTGTTGAGTCGGGCGCAAACGCTGGAAGAGATCGTATACAAGGACCTCGAGTTCTCCGGCCTGTTCGAAATCGTTCGCAAGAAACCGGTAGCCGTCGGCATGGACGAATCCAACTTCAGCGTCGAAGTTCAAGGCAAGGTATCGATGGCAGACGGCGAGCCGATCTTCGAAGGTTGGGTGACCGATGTCGTTTCCGGCGACTTTATCGGCGGTAAGCGTTATCAGCTCATGGACAAAACGCTGCGCCGCACGGCGCACCATTTCGCCGACGAAGTCGTCCGCCTGGTCACCGGCGAGAGAGGAATCGCCATGACAAAGATCGTATTCACGCGCACCCGCAACAACCAGTGGGAGCTTGTCATGTCGGACTACGACGGCTACGATCCGAAGGTTCTCGTGCGGCAAAGCGTCCCCCTCCTGAATCCGCGCTGGATGGACAACAGCAAGGCGGTGGTCTATACCAGTTACCGGGGGGGGAAGGCAGATATATACGTCCGCTACCTATCTGAGGCAAAATCCGAGCCGCTTGCCAAGTACGTGGGGACCAACTCCATCGCCGATTGGTCGGAACGTAACCGGCGGTTCCTGGCTGCGCTCAGCAAGGACGGCAATTCGGAGATTTACCTTTTGGAAACGAGCGGTTCGATTCGAAAACGCCTGACGCACAACCGGGCGATAGACACCAGCCCATGCTGGGCACCCAGCGGCCGGGAAATGGCGTTTACCTCAGACCGGTCTGGTTCGCCGCAGCTGTACGTCATGGAGTCCGACGGGACCAACGTCCGCCGGCTCACCTTCACCGGTGGGTACAACGCATCACCCGCGTGGTCGCCGCGGGGCGATCTTATTACGTTTGTCAACCGTGTAAACAACGTATTCCAGATTGCTACCATAACCCCCGATGGTCGCGACGGCCGGCTGGTTACCATCGAATACGCGAGCCACGAGGACCCCCGTTGGGCGCCGGACGGACGGCACATCGTTTACACCGAGCGCCGGGGCGACACACAGAGCATATCTGTGGTTGACATCAAGACTCGAGGTAGGCGAATATTGGCCGAGGGTGCAAACCCAGATTGGTCAACACGTTGAAAATACGATTTGTTGCTGGATTATCAAGTTGTCGTACTTTCTGGTTTCTTTAACCGTTATTCTCCGAGGGAGGTCCTGGGAATGTTCGCCAAGAGACTGCTTGTGTTTTTGTTGGTAATGGGACTCGCGGTGGTCGTAGCCGGCTGCGGCGGAAAGAAAGCCGTCGAAGAGACGCCGTCGGATATTGACGCGCCACCCGTAGTCGAACCACCGGTCGAAGAAGAAAAGCCTGTCGTCCAGGAAGAACCCAAAGAAGTGCCCATGCCGGTGCTAGACGACGTGTTTTTTGCGTTCGACAAATACAGTTTGACCGAGGAATCCAAACGATCGCTCGAGCAGAACGCCAAAGAACTCAAGCGGGCGTCCGAGGCAACTATTGTCATTGAAGGACATTGCGACGAGCGCGGCACAAAGGCCTACAACCTCTCGCTGGGCGAGAAGCGCGCGAATGCGGCCAAGGAGTACTTGGCCGCCCTGGGCGTGCCGGGCGCGCGCGTGGCGATCATCAGTTACGGCAAGGAGCGGCCTTTCGACCCCGGCCACAACGAAACGTCTTGGGCGAAGAATCGAAGGGCCCATTTCGTTATCAAGAAGTAGGGATCTTATTTGAAGTTGGGTGCTTTTAGACTCGCCGCCGTCGTGGCGGTGGTTGTGCTAACCGGCTGCTATGGCAAGCAGATGGTCAAGGGGCCGATCTACACCGAGCAGATCTATGAAAAGGTGGACAGCTTGCATGGCGAGCAGCAGAAAACCCAACAGTCGATCCAGGATCTCCGGGCGCAAATGGAAGAGGAGCAAGAGGCGAGGATTCGCTACGAGGCCCAAATGGGGCTGACGCTCAAAGAAATGGAGGAGTCGATCCGCATCCTCACCAATCGGCTGGAAGAACAAGCCAATCGGCGAACGAGCGGAGCGGGAGCCCCACAATCGTATCCGCTCCCCATACCCGTTGGAGCCTCCACGGAGGGGAGCGATTCGAACGCGGTGGCTTCCGACACGGAGAATGCCGCGGCGGCACGGGCCGTCGCGGCAGAGTTGTACCAGACGTCCTACATGGATCTCACGAGGGGCAACTACTCGCTCGCCATTCAAGGTTTTCAGAATTACCTCGTCCGCTACCCCACTGGGGCGCAGCTGCCCGAAGTACACTACTACCTGGGCGAGTGTTACTACGCCGACGACCGGCATCTCGAAGCGGTCGGCGAATTCCAGTACGTGGCGCGCGAGTTCCCCGAGTCCCGGTTGGTTCCGGCGTCCTATCTCAAATCGGGATTGTGTTACGTCGTGCTGGAAGAATTAAACCTTGCCCAAAAGAACTTCAACGAACTGATAGAAAAGCATCCTGACACCGAAGAAGCCAAACAGGCACGCGATGAACTGAATAGACTCCAGGGGTAACACCCGAACGCCGTGGACGATTTGTTACTCTACGTTGTCGCTCTCACCGTACTTCTCGCACTATCCGCGTTCTTTTCAGGGTCCGAGGCTGCGCTGTATTCGCTCACCAGACCGCAGATCCGGTCGCTTGGCAACCGATCGTCGGCGGGCCGGTTGGTGGGGCGGTTACTGGAAAAACCGCGTAAACTGCTCATCTCCATACTGCTAGGAAACCTCCTCGTCAACATTTTTGCCACCAGCACCGTCACGAAAATTATGCTGGATACCTTCGGCGAAAAAGGTCTGGGGTACGCTTTTCTGGTGATGTCGGCGCTCATTCTGACGTTCGGAGAGATTTTTCCCAAGGTTGTCGCTCTCCACTGGTCGGAACGCTTCTCTACCGTGGTGATCGTTCCGCTTCGCGTGTTTCATGCGTTTGTCACCCCGGTGCGTGTTCCGCTCTCGTGGATCTCAGATGCGGTAATCGGACGACTTCGCCGGAGAATCGGACAGCGTAAGAAGCAGTTCACCTGGGATGAGTTGATCACCGCCGTTCAGATCAGCCGCACGTCGGGCGCCGTGGGCTCGTTCGAATACGAGGTGTTGTCCAACGTACTCGAGTTTCGCGAAAAGATCGTCAAAGAGATCATGACACCGAGCATCGACGTGGTCTCGCGACCGGTGACTTCCAGCCGGGATGACCTGGTGCGGACATTTCTGGAGAATGGGATGTCGCGCGTGCCGATCTGGGGCGAGACCACCGACGACATCATCGGCGTGTTACACATCAAGGACATTCTCGAACCCTCGACTGCCAGCGGCGAGCTCGCGCTGCGAGCTCTGCTCCGTGAACCATTTTTCATTCCCGAGACCGCTTTGATAAACGAACTGTACAACGAATTGCAGCGCCGTAAAGCCCACATAGCGGTGGTCATCGACGAGTATGCCTCGTTCGTTGGTATCGTGACCATAGAAGACATCCTCGAAGAACTGGTGGGCGAGATCCGAGACGCCCGCGACCCCAAGATCGATCCATACATGTGGCTGGACGGCGACCGCATCGTGGTGCCGGGGACGATGGAAATAGACGAATTCAATCGGGTGTTTGACGCGGGAATCGAAGACGAAGACCACGAGACGGTTGCGGGGCACCTGATTGGGATCACCGGCAGGATCCCGCGTGAGGGGGAAGTGTTCGAATCGGAAAGCCTGCGATTCTGCGTGATATCGGCGCAGCCGAACCGGATACGTAAGATGCGCGTGGAACGCGTGAAACAAGCGGAGCGCTCATGAACGAGACGATCCTCTGGGCCATCAGTGTGGTAGCGTTTGTCTCGGGGGCTTTCTATTCGGGCAGCGAGACGGCGTTCATCGCCTGCGACCGTATCCGCATTCGCCACCTGGCGGACAAGGGGAACAGACGCGCCCGATTGGTTCTCCAGTTCACCGACGACCCGGAGTATTTCTTGAGCGCGGTACTGGTAGGCACGAACTTGGCCGTGGTCGCGTGCACGACTACGTTTACGGCCATTTGCACGGGCCGGTTCGGCGAACAGGGCAGCACGGTCGCCACGATAATCTTGGTTCCTATATTCCTGATCTTTAACGAAATCATACCCAAGGGATTGTTCTTGTCTTTTGCCAACCGCGCCGCATTGGCGTCGGTACTCTTGCTACGCGGATTGTCGAAGTTACTCTTCCCGGTGATCATATTGTTCTCAACGGTGGTGAATCTCCTCACGCGACTGCTTCCCAGAAAAGCATCGAGTCGAAAGTTGAATCTAACAATGGAAGAACTGTTGTTCCATATCGGCGACAGCGGAGAAGCGGGATTGATCGCGCGCGAGACGACGGTGTTGGTCGAACGTGCCGTTGAACTCAAAGACTTATCCGCCACAGACATTATGGTGCCTTTGGACCGAGTCGTGATGGTCAGTTACGATTCAACGCGAGAAGAATTCACGCGGGCGTTCGCCGAAGCGGGCTACTCGCGCTTGCCGGTGTACAGGGGCGAGCGCGAGAACGTGGTGGGGATCCTGTCTGTTCACGGACTGTTGGAACACGCGAATCCGGATGAGATACGCGAGCGGCTGCAGCCGCCTTACACGATTTCGCTCGACGCGTCGATCATGGATGTGTTGCTTCAAATGAAGGAACATGGTAGTCACATGGGTGTGATCGAGGACGAAACAGGCGTGGTAGCCGGCATGACCACGCTCGAAGATGTGCTCGAAAAACTCGTCGGGGCAATCGCCGACGAGTTCAACTAGCGCTATGTCGACGGGCCGCGAAGCGGCCCGTCGGCATAGCGCGCGCGGGTTGGAGCCGACAAACTCGTGCTATGCCGGCTGGCCGTCAAGCGGCCCGCGGCATAACACCCGCGGGTTGGAGCCGACAAACGCTACGCGTTCGCAGCTCAACCCGCGGTAAGATCAAGAATAACTATGATTACGACGGCACCATTTAAGATACGAGGACGTAAGGCCCTATTGCTGGCCAACAGGTCGTTTTCGGCCATGTGGGCCAAGACGGCGGCGTGCTTTCTGATGTACCGGGCCGAGGATGCCGTGGCGGTGCTCGATGCCGACCAGGCCGGCAAGACCGCCGGAGACGTGCTGGGGTATGGTGGGGGGGTGCCCGTGGTCGGGAGCATCGACGAGGCGTTTTCGCTGCGGCCCGAGGTGGCAATCGTCGGAACCGCGCCCATGGGCGGCGTTCTCGACGGCGAGTTGCGCGCCGAAATCGTCGCGTGTCTGGAGGCCGGCGTCGACGTCGTCAGCGGATTGCACGTGTTTGTCGGAGACGACCCTGAGTGCCTCCTGGCATTGGCGCATTCGGGTGCGCGCGTGTGGGATGTACGCAAAGTCCGGGGTCCGTTCGACGTGTCCAAGGGAGCCGGGTGCGCCACCGGGGCGCGAACGGTACTCGTTGTCGGCACAGACTGCAACGTCGGCAAAATGACCGTTACCCTCGAGCTGTACCGGGACGCCGCCGAAAGAGGCGTCGACGCCGCCTGGGCAGCGACGGGTCAAACCGGGATGATTCTTCGCGAGCGCGGCATTTGCGTCGACCGCGTTATCTCCGATTTTGTCGGGGGCGCATCCGAGGAATTGGTCAATGCCGAGGGAGAGGGAAAAGACCTTGTCTTCGTCGAGGGCCAGGGCGCGATGACCCACCCCGGGTACGCTGGCGTAGCCCTTGGGCTGCTCTACGGTGTGTTGCCCGACTGCATGGTGCTCGCCCACGTGGCCGGACGCGAGCAACTGAAGCGATTGGAAACCCCCATACAACCACTGCGGGAGCTAATCGACCTGCACGAGCAGCTCATGGTGCCTTTTAAACACTCTCCGGTCGTGGGTGTGACGCTAAATACCAGCGAGCTCGACGAAGCCGGTGCCCGCGCGGCAATTGAAGACGTATCAAAACATACCGGTCTCCCCACAACCGATGTGATAAGATTCGGCTGCGCGTCCGTACTGGACGCCGTCCTCAAACATCTCAACCTTCCTTGATCCCCCAGGAGCCCTCCTATGAAATTGGAAGTCGAACCCCTTCAACTCGAATCCAGTCACCCATTCCGGATCGCGCGCAGCACGCGCAAAGCGTTCGACCTGTTCGTGTTTTCCCTGTCGTACGAGAATGTTACCGGTCTGGGTGAGGCTGCCCCGCAGCACTACTACGGCGAATCGCCGGACACGGTCCGGGAAGCCGTGAACAACCTCACGGGGCTTCTCGACGGAGATCCCGCCGAGTTGCTGGAGAGCCTCAACGAGGAAGGCGGCAACCTTCGCCAAGCCCTCGAGGGACACGCATCCGTTCGCGCCGCCCTCGACATGGCGCTTTGGGACATACGGGGAAAACTGGAGAACAAACCCTGCTACGAATTGTTCGGCACTACGGCGTCGGATACGCCGCTCACCTCGTTCACCATCGGAATAGACGATCCGCAGATTATAGACGAGAAGGTGGACGCCGCCCGTCCGTACAAAATTCTCAAAGTGAAAGTGGGTATACCCGGAGACATTGAGATCGTCGATCGGGTCATCGCGCGGAGCGGAAAAAAAGTGCGCGTCGATGCCAACGAAGGTTGGGATCTCGAAATGGCGATAGGCAAAACCAAGGACCTGTACGATCGCGGTGTGGAGTTTTGCGAACAGCCCATTTCTCACGAAGACGAAGACGGGCTTCGCGAGCTCAAGCGGCTCAGTCCGCTCGAGATCATACTGGACGAGAGTATCGTCGATCCTGGCGACGTCGAAGCCAAATCCGACCAGGGACACGGTATCAACATCAAGCTAATGAAGTGCGGTGGTATATCGCCGGCGCTAGACCTGATCGCCGAGGCTCGCCGCTACGAATTGTCCGTAATGCTAGGGTGTATGGTGGAGACGTCGATCGCCGTGACGGCCGCAGCACAGCTGAGCCCGCTGGTCGACTATGCAGATCTGGACGGCAACTTATTGCTTGCCGACGACCCGTTCGAGGGGGTCAAGGTGGTCGACGGCAAACTGGTTCTGCCCGAAGGACCCGGTCTGGGCGTAAATCGACGCGGCGGGTGACCCCTTGCCAACCGGTGTTCGCTTGTGGATGGGTTTATTCGAAAATTACCGTGGCCATGGCCGAATGGTGCGAATGCGTGATGGTGCAGTGGATGTGCTCGGCGCCGAGGGATTCGAAGATCTCCCGGCAGCGGCCGTGGAGACGGACCTCGGGCTTCCCCCCGGGTAGTCGGATCACCTCTATGTCGCGCCAGCGCACGCCGTTCGACCACCCCGTTCCCAGCGCCTTCATTACCGCTTCCTTCGCGGCGAAGCGGCCGGCGATCCTCGGTATCGGGTCCTGCCACCGGGCAAAATACGCGCGTTCGTCCTCCGTGAACAGCCTGTTCAAAAACCGCTCTTTTTGCTCGCCGTAAACACGCGCGATGCGCTCGAGTTCGATCAAGTCTGTGCCGATGCCTTTGATCATTTCTGGGGGATTATACCGCGCGACGTAATTCTTGCCAACCTCGGCGGCGCGGAGTACCGTGAAATGTTATGGAATCAACGGCTCCGTCTCACTTTAAACGGAACTTCGTTCTCGGCGTCCTCAACGGTACGCTGGTCAACTTCGGCCTCGCCTTCGTCGACCCCTTCACTGTCATCCCGGTGTTCATAACCCGCGCCGGCGGATCCACCGTGTTGGTGGGGCTCGCCGCCGCTGTGTACGGAGCTGGCTGGTTTTTGCCCCAGGTTTTCGTCGCCCGCTACGCAGAATCGCGTTATCGCGTGCTCAACATCTATCGGTTTATATCCGTATTCCGGGTGCTTGCGTGGGCGAGCATCGTCGGCGTAGTATTCCTGGTCGACGCTGCCAACGCGAATCTGTTCGTATGGTTGGTCATTATCCTGATGTTCGCCAACACCGTATGCGCCGGCATCGGCGGAGTGCCGTTTCTGGAGGTCACATCAAAAACGATTCCGGCCGAGAAACGGGGCAGCTTTTTCGGCTTGCGACGCCTCTCGGGAGGTATCCTGGGGATCCTCGCCGGATTGATCGTCTCGGTCGTGGTTGGCGGCGAGGAAACCGCCGTGTGGGCGAGCGGTTGGTTGTATCGAACCGTCGAGGAGGCGGTGGATGCAATCGGGTGGTCCGGTCACCCCTTCCCCTACAACTACGGTATCTTGATCGCCCACGGCGCCGCCCTCAGCGCTATCGGCCTCGTACTGTTCGGAATGATCAACGAGCCCAAAGCAAAAGTCATCCACGCACTCCAGCCGTTGGGCGTCCACCTCCGTTCCGGATTTCGTTTACTCAAAGAGCGGCCCAACTACCGGCTCTTCTTTGCCGTTCGCATCTGTTGGCAGTTTACCTCGATGGCGTTTCCCTTTTATGCGGCGTACGCTTACTCCGTAATCCGGTTTTCCGAAGCCAGCGTGGGTGTTTTTGTATCGATTTGGGTGAGCTCCGGTGTGCTGTCGAATTACATTTGGGGCAAGCTCGCCGACTGCAAGGGAAATCGGATCGTCCTGGTGCTCACCGCGCTGATTTCCCTGGCGCCGCCACTGGTGGTGTTGTTCGTCATCCATAGCGGGGCTGGGCGTGAGTCTTGGGTGTTCTGGATGCTGGGGGCGACGTTCGTCATCAACGGGTCTGCCCGTAGCGGCCGTTTCATCAGTAATATGACCTATCTCCTCGAGTTCGCACCGGAAGAACGGCGCCCGCTCTACGTCGGTTTTATGAACTCGCTCTCCTTTCCCTTCATGTTGAGTCCCGCGCTGGGCGGCCTGATCGTCTACGCTTTCTCGTACGAGGCGTTGTTTGCGGCATCGGCGGTATTCGCCGTCGTGAGCGTGATCCTCAGTATCCGGTTGGTCGAGCCCCGCGTCCAAAGACCTGACGTTGAGTCTGCTTATCTGACAGAATGACACGTCATATTGACAACCTGTCCGGGTGTAGGCCCCAGTCTCAGTCAGGCCAAATTCATATATTGTAATATATCAATGGGTTATCTGACTGCTGCCGTTTGGCACGCCGCCTGCTTTGGAGTAGGTCGAAGAAGAAGTGATTTGGACGAAGAATCGGTTTAGCGATCAAATAAAAAACTGGAAAACCAGGAGGTAAGAACCATGAAACTCGTAAAGTACCAGCGACCGTTCGATTTGTTTGACAGCATGTTTCACGGCATGAACCGTGGGCTGTTTCCGGCCTACCTCGGGGCCTGCGACACCGAGGTCGAGGCAGAGACGCCGTCTTTGAGATTACCCAGGACCAACATCGTGGAGAAGGACGACAGCTACGTCGTCACGATGGAGATGCCAGGTCTTTCGAGGGAGGACATCGAGGTCTCTGTCGAAAACGACAAACTGACCGTCAAGGGCGAAAAGACAGTCGAGAAGAAAGAGGAAAAAGACGAGCACAGCACGCTCCGTCGCGAAATCCGTACCTCGAAGTTCGAGCGCAGCTTTTCGCTGGGTAAAGAAGTGGATCAGGACAAGATCAAAGCCGGTATGAAAGAGGGCGTCTTGACCTTGACGCTGCCGAAGAGTTCGGAAAAGGTCGGTCGTAGAGTCGACGTGAATTAACCAACCGCAGCCGTTATCGGCGCGCGGAGCACCAACGGGTCCGGGCAAAGCGCCCGGGCCCGTTTTTTTTATTTCGGTTGCCACCGCGGCGGCGGGTATGTTTGCATAGCGTCTATGAGAACTTCATCGTCAGCCGGTATTCGGTTTTTCGCGGTTTTAGTGACGGTCGCGGTGTGGATCGCAACCGTGGGCGTTCCGGAGCGGGCATCGGCGGTGGACCGCACACGAGGGAAGAAAAAGATCCACACGAGCGCGGAATCGAGTGAGCTGTGGTACGTCGTCAAGATCATGGGCTCCCCGGTCGGATTTGCCAAAGAAACAGAAGAATCCACACCCGATGGGGTGCGGCGCAGCCAAGTCATGAACCTCACCATGTCGAGGATGGGCCAGAAGATGACCATGTTCATGTCGATGGAGAGTCTCGACGGACTCGACGGCCGTCTCCGAAGTGGCAAACTAGCGGTACAGGCCTCTGCGATGACGGTCATTTCGACCGCTGTTTTGGAGGGCGACACAATCCGCTACAAAACCGAATCGGCGGGGTTCGAGCGGACTCGATCAATACCATGGGAACAGGGAGCGTTGGGGCCGGCGACGGCCGACGCACACGTGATCGAACAGCTGCGCGCGGGTGAGAGAGAGTTTTCCTACCGGTCCTTCGAAGTCGAAGCGGGGGAGTTTCGTACGTTTCGTATCGTTCGTATCGATGCCGATCCTGTGGAGATCGACGGACGGACACAATCTCCGATTGTGATCGAGGATTATGAGGGGGATGCCGACATTCCGAGGTCTACGATTTGGCTCGACGAAAACTACACAGTCTATAAGACACTGATCGTCCAAATGGGGCTCGAAATCCTGGTAGAACGCATCACGTCCGAAGAGATGGAGCAGCTGGAGCTCGAACCTGATTTTGACATCATCCGTCGGTCGATGATCCCCTGCGAAGGTTATCCCGATGATCCCAGCGCGCTGGAAGACGTCACCTTGCGTCTGGATTTCGAACGGATGCAGTCGGACGTGTGGGATTTCAACGGACCCAATCAGGTAGTGGAAAAGCGGGGGGAGCGGTATATCGACCTCCTGGTGAGCCGCGAGACCGTCAACCGTATGTCAATTAGCGGCGCCGAAAAACAGGATGGAATGTTTTTGCATGCCGATCGCTATATACAGTCGACCGACGCTCGCATCCAAGCGGTGGCCGATAGCGTACGTCGAGCCGTCGGTGGATCCGATTGGGATGTGGCCAAAACGCTGGCGGCTTGGGTCAACGGGCATATTACGGAGAAGAATCTCGGGAAAGGATTTGCATCCGCGCTGGAGGTATTGGAAACGCGGACAGGTGATTGCACCGAGCACTCAGTGCTGCTCACAGCGCTTCTCCGCGCGGCCGGCATACCTGCACGACCCGCCGTGGGACTGGCGTACTCGAACGGTCAACTCGTCGGACATATGTGGACGGAAGCGCACGTCGAGTACTGGCGTACGCTGGACGCCCTCGACCTCGACACGCTCCCGATCCGTATCCGCTTGTCTGCGGCCCAAAGCGACCGTGCTTTCGACGAAAGGGACCTGGTGGGTGCGTACGACGTGGTCGGCGGACTGCGGGTCAAGGTCTTGAAATACAATCTGATCGAGTAACGCCGGCGATTCGATCGGATTGGAGAACCGGCCAAAAACACTTGTCGAATCTCGTAATTTCCTGTAGCGTAACTAGTTAAACCGGCGGTCGGCGCAAGGCCGCCGCAGAACCAGGCCATATCAACGGAGGAAAGCGCGAGTGGCCCAACTCAAGAAAACGATGTTTCGCGAATACGATATACGCGGCCGGGTGAACGACGAAGAGCTCAACACGGCATCGGCCGAAATCATCGGCAGAGCATTCGGCACGTTTCTTCAGCAACGCGGGATCGTGGACATTGTAGTCGGCTACGACAGCCGTTTCGGTTCGGTAGAAATCAAGGACGGATTGGTCATGGGACTTCGCTCGACCGGACGGAATGTCATCATGCTGGGTATGTGTCTCACCCCGATGATGTACTGGGCGCAGTATCGGTTCGTCGTAAAAGGCGGTGCCATGGTCACGGGCAGCCATAACCCCAAGGGCTGGAACGGGCTGAAACTGGCTTGCGATTTGTCGCGCACGCTCGGTGCCGACGAAATAATTGAGGTGTACCGTATTTGCGAGAGCGAAAAATTCGCCGTCGGACGCGGCGATTACACAGAGGTCGAAATCGCCGAGGACTACGCAGCCGATCTGATTAGCCGCGTTAAGGTTGGCCGCAAACTCAAGGTCGTGATAGATACCGGCAACGGCACCGCCGGAGCGTTTGCCCCCGAGATCTTCCGCGACGCGGGTTCGGAGGTGGTAGAGCAGTTCACCGACCTCGATCCCGATTTTCCCAATCACGAACCCGATCCAGCGCGCAAGGATGCCATCGAGGCACTCGGCGAACGGGTACGCAGAGAAGGTGCCGACATGGGTCTTGCCTTCGACGGAGACGGCGACCGTTTCGGTTTGGTGGATGAGAATGGCGACGTGATATGGCCAGACCGTTATATGATATTAATGTCGCGCCAGGTGCTCGAGAAGAGCCCCGGCGGCAAAATCATCTTCGATGTGAAGTGTTCGCAAGCCCTCGAAGAAGACATCGCCGCGCACGGCGGCGAACCCATCATGTGGAAAACAGGTCACTCGCACATCAAGAGAAAACTCCATGAGGAACAGGGGCAGCTCGCCGGCGAGATGAGTGGCCACATCTTCTTTGTCGAAAACTACTACGGGTTCGACGACGGTGTGTACGCGGCGTTGCGGTTCGTGGAATACGTATCAAACCTCGAGGGCAAGCTATCGGAAATTATCGCCACGACGCCGTACTACGAGTCGAGTCCGGCAATCCACACAACTTGCGCCGACGAGGTCAAATACGAAATTGTCGAAAGGCTCACCGCCGACCTCAAGCGCGACTTCGACAAGGTGATCGACATAAACGGCGCGCGTGTGGTGTTCGGCGACGGTTGGGGGTTGGTTCGTGCGTCGTCGAATCTCCCCGAGTTGGTGCTCCGCTTTGAGGCCAAGACACCGGAGCGGCTCGAAGAAATCAAAGAGATATTCCGGGGTTACTTGGGGAAATACCCGGAAATCAGCAAAGAGTGGTGTAACGAGTAACCCGAGCGTCTGGCCGAAAGAGAGTTGCAAGTGATGAGACACTTCGAAGGGTATCCCAGTTGTCGTTGACATCGATTGCATCAGTCGTACTCGCGGCGGTCTTCTTTTGGCCGCCCGCCGCGGTGTGCGAAACAAGGCTGCCCGATGGCTATATGGGTGTCGAGGAAAGCCAGAAAATCCGCGACAAAACAGTGGTCATTACGTTGGCGCCCGACATATCGGGTCTAAGCGACAATGAGAGGAGCGCCGTCTTCAAACTGATCGAAGTGGGAAGAATATTTCAGAAGCTCCACGAACGAATGCGACACCACCAATCACTCACAGCATACGAAGAACTGCTCCACCTGGACGAAGAACTCCGTTCACCGCAGGCAACCCAAAACCTGATCGACATGTACTACCAGTTCAAGGGGCCGGTGGGGCGGATGTTGGACAACAAGAGCAAACCGTTTCTTCCCGTCGATCCAAAGACGCCCGGCCGCAACGTGTACCCATGGGGCATAAAAAAAGAGGAAATCGAGACGTTTCTTGCGAAATACCCCGAATCGAGGAGTTGGCTGTTGGACTTGCGGAGCGTGGTGCGGCGCACCACGAAAGCAAACATCAAAGCCGACCTGGAAACCCTGGACACGTATCCAACGCTCGACATCCTCCATCCGGGATTTCGGGGCATGCTGCGAAATCTCAAATCAAATCCCGGCGACAAGGTGTTTTATGCCTGTCCGTACTCCATTGAGTTCGCCGAGCCGTTGCTGCAAGCTTTCAGACACTTGAACGACGCGGCCGATCTGCTCGACGATGACGATCCGGAGTTCGCCGGTTACCTGCGTAACCGAGCCCGTGACTTGCTTTCCGACGACTACGAATCGGGAGATGCGTCGTGGGTAACGGGTCAATTCGGGAATCTCAACGCCGAGGTCGGTTCATACGAGGTGTACGATGACCAGCTTTATGGCGTAAAAAGCTTTTTTGCGTGCAACATACTGATTCGCGACAAGGAACAGAGCGCCGCGCTGCGCGAGGCGATCAAAGGTATGCAGTCGCTCGAAAATTCGCTTCCGTATGAACCCACGGGTTGGGACGGAAGGGGTGACAAGAAAAAGGTGCGCGAAGACATCCCCGTTGGGGTGTATCACATAATAGCCGACTTCGGTCAATCACGAGGCACCAACACGGCGACGATTCTCCCCAATGAGAGCGAACACGCGCGAAAGTACGGCCGTACTATACTCCTACGATACAATATCCTCAAAAACCCCGTTTTGTTCGAAGTTAGGCAGGCGGCGTTCCAATCCGCCGTTGTACCTGAGCACGCAGACGATCTGACTCCCGAGGGCGGCTTTTACCGAACGATGTGGCACGAGATCGGTCACTACCTGGGTGTCGACCGCACACACGACGGACGTGAGCTCGGAGAGGCATTGGAAACTTCGGCGAGCAAACTCGAGGAATTAAAAGCCGACCTGGTGTCGCTTTACCTCGTAAAAGGGCTTCGCGAGCGCGGATACTACACGAACCTAACGGCCAGGGGTGTCTACGCCGACGGGGTGCGCCGGGTGCTGCTCAAAAACAAGCCATCGCTTACTCAGGCGTACCGGACGATGCAGCTGATGCAATTCAACTACTACGTGGAGAGGGGTCTGTTCGAATTCGACGCAGAAAACGGCCGACTGAAGGTACACTACGACAAGTATCACGAAGTGGTATCATCGATGCTTGCAGAAGTGCTGGCCCTGCAACAAATAGGTGATATGGCGGCGGCCAACGAGTTTATTGGAAAATATTTTTTCTGGAAGGCCGATCTTCACGGCGTATTGGGTGGCGCGATGAAGAATAAGGAAACGTACCGATACGCCATGGTAAAGTACGCAATTCTCGAAGGCCAATGAACCGATCGACTTTCTGGGCCTCGGTTTTGAAGATAACGGTCTCACTGTTGTTGGGAGGCGGGTGTTATTCCATCTGGCTGGCCGTGTTTCTGTTGGCGGTAAAATCAGAAAACTCGGTTGCTCAGGGAGCATTGTTTTTCCTTGCACCGCTGGTAACGGCGGCAGGCTTCGCTGCAGGTATCGCCGTATTCGAGCGTAGAGGGGGATTCGACGCTCTGAGGACGTCATGGACCTGGCCATTGATCGGATGCGTTGTCGGCTCGGTATCTGTCTACTGGTTGGGGCCCATGTTGATCGTGTTCACGATGTTGGCCGGCGGGACGCTGAGCGTTATCATCCGCGAATTCACCTTTTTTCGAAAAACCCGTAACCGCACAAAGTAATCTCGCGACAACGAGCGAGCGAAGCCGAGCGCATGAACCCGCTGCCGTCACAGACGAAGACCGGTACCCTGCAGATGATCGCCGGGACCGTCGCAATTAGCTTTTCCGCTGTATTCGTCAAATTATCTCACATAGGCCCGACGTCGGCGGGATTCTACCGGATGCTCTTCGGGGTGCTATTTCTGCTTGGCGTAGTGCTGATAAAGCGCGAGTCCCTGTGGAAAGGACGGACGCCGCTTGGGCTGGCCGTCGTCGCGGGAGTGTTCTTTGCCGGCGACTTGATCGTCTGGCATCAGAGTATTCACTACATTGGCCCAGGCCTGGCGACGATTCTTGCCAACTTTCAGGTGTTTCTCCTCGCCTTCATCGGCATACTGGTATTCAAGGAAAAAGCCACCTGGCAGTTCGTGATTTCGATCCCGCTGGCCATCACCGGCCTGTTCCTATTGGTCGGCGTCGATTGGTCGACACTCGAAGCTCAGTACAAGACCGGTGTGGGTCTGGCTTTATTGGGCGCAGTGATGTACACGTGTTACTTGCTGGTTCTCCGTCGTTCGCAACGACGCGAACAGCGTCTGCTACCGACCGCCAACCTCACAATCATCTCGTTTGTCACCGCCGCGATACTCTTATTGGTTGCCACGGGTCAGGGGGAGAGCCTGGCGATCGTCGATGCCCAGACGGCATGGGCGTTGGTCAGTTACGGTGTGCTGTGTCAAGCGATCGGGTGGATTGTGATCTCGTGGGCGATCACCAAGATCGATACCTCGAGGCTGGGGCTCTTGCTTTTGGTGCAGCCGACGCTCACATTTGTTTGGGACATCATTTTTTTTGAACGGCCGACGACCTCGACCGAACTCCTCGGTGCGGTTCTCACTTTGGCGGCCATATATCTCGGTAGTACAAGGCGGACGAGATGACACTCAAACTCACTTTTGAACCGGTCACACCGGACCGGTGGGATGATTTCGAGGAGCTTTTTGGCGAACGCGGTGCGTGTGCCGGCTGTTGGTGTATGTGGTGGCGGGGAACTCGCAAAGAGTACGAGAAGAACCAAGGCACCGGCAACAAGCGACGGATGAAGAAACTGATACTCGGCGGCGAAATTCCCGGCATACTGGCCTACCATGACGGCAATCCCATCGGTTGGTGCGCGATACAACCCCGCGAGACCTACGCCGCGTTGGCGAGGTCACGTATCATGGCCCCGGTAGACGACAAGCCGGTTTGGTCGGTGACTTGTTTCTTCATCCGTCGCGATTACCGCAGGCGCGGCGTTAGTCGGAGACTGCTGGAAGCAGCGGCTCGACACGCCGCCTCGCAAGGCGCGCGAATCGTGGAGGGATATCCGATCGACCCGCGGAACGAAGAAGAGCCCGATGCTTTCATGTACCACGGCACAGCGTCGGCGTTTCGCAGTGCGAAATTCAATGAAGCCGCCCGGCGCTCACCCACCCGGCCGATCATGCGTCGGGTAGTCCGTACAAGGGAATAACGGTAGTCGGCACCCGGGCACGACCCGAGGCCGGCACAAAAACTACACATGAAACACTTTGATCGTAGATTGATTCTTCTGCTATCGGCGTTCGGTCCGGCGATGGGAGTTCTCACGTTGTTTGGAATCATTCCAGACGGTGTCGATCGTTTTTTCTGGCTCGCGATCTCGATTGGGTGCGCGGTTGTGATCGCCCGCCGTGCACCCCAACACGCGTTCGGCCACGGTGCTATCGTGGGTTTCCTGCTGGGCGCTTCGGCAAAATTGATACAGGGGATTTGGAGCGGTGTTTACATTGCCCACAATCCGGGTTTGCTAGAGAGTTTCTCGGAAGCACAATCGAAGATACCGCAGGGGACGGAGTTCAAATACTACGTGTTGATGCTGGTACCGTTTGTGGGCATTGCGAGCTCGTTGATAGTGGGCTTGCTAAGCCACTTTGCGTTCAAGTCGTTGGGGCGAGATCGAGATAGGTCGTAATTGCGAGTTTGTTTACATTGCAGACAAAACAGTCTCTAGCAACGTCCGCGGTTGCCCGCCACAGGACCGCTATGTTACTATGAAAGTGTCTTTGGAATGAGAACATACGGAAAGATGCCGTACAAACACGAGGACCTCTCTTGATCGAAAATGAAAAAGAAATCGAGCTAGGTTCGAGCTCGATCCACGCGACGCACCATTGCGCTACGGGAGAGCGTTTTGTGGTAGTGGCTCCGCCGTTATTCGAAGAAAACGCGCGTCTTCGCAAGGTATTGGTCAATCTGAGCCGTTTCTTGAGCCGCCAGGGTTACGACGTCGTGCGCTTTGACTACTTCGGGACGGGTTACAGTCCGGGCCGCTATACGGACGTAACGCTTGAGCGTGCTCAAACCAACCTCGACGAAGCGATCGCGTTCTGTCGACAACGCAACAGTGAAGAAATTTGGATGATTGGCGTTCGTTTTGGCGGATACTTGGTATTGCGCGCGCTCCCGAACGTGCCCGATGTCCGTGTGGTCGCGTGGGAACCCGTCATGAATCCGGCCGGGTATATAAAAGAGGTTCTTCGTTCAGAGATCGCGTCGCAGATGCTCATTTACGGCGAGGTCCGGCACGATCGGGATAAACTAGCCGAAATAATTCGTGCGGACGGACGGTTGCACGTCGAGGGTTACTGTATATCGTCGGCGCTTTACGACCAGCTCAGCGGCGGTCCCGTACTCGACCCGGATGTGCTCACCCCCGACGCGGACAGAACCGCGTTGGTGTATTGGCAGTCTCGGAGGGAACACAAACGCTGGTCTTCCAGCGATATCACCACCCACTGGGTGGATAGTATCCGCTGCGCTTACAATCATATTCGGTATCTGGATCCGCAACCGGAACCATTGTATCAACAAACGCTGGAGGCGCTACGTAAAGGTGGCTAGACGGCTGGCAAGATTCGAAGACAGTGATGGTCGAACCCTGAAAGGGGTGGTGGTGAGTCCCGATCCCGGTCAACCCCGGAAACCCGTGGGGTTCGCGTATCTTCCGGGTATCGTGCTGGGCGCGTTGGCTGTTCACCGCCTGGGCTTGAAGTTGGCAGATCGGCTGGCCGAAGCCGGGTACCCCACCTGCCTCTTCGACCCGCCGGGTGTCGGGGAAAGCGAGGGGGATTTCCCCGCAGGCACCCACGAAGAGGTGACCGGCTGGGTGGCGGATGGCGGACAAGTCCGAGGCACGCTGGACGTCGTCGATTGGATGAGAACGAACCTCGGAGTGGAGCGGATCGCGCTCATCGGTCACTGCGGAGGCGCGCTGACCGCAATCGACTGCGTGGCAGATCATGAGGACGTCACCGGCGCGTTGTTGATCAGCCCCCCCCCGTTACGTCTGGAAAAAGGGAAACAAGAAATCGAGCGTTCCGAAGTTGCCGATGAATATTTCACGCTTTACGCCAGGAAGCTGCTCGATCCCGAACCGTGGAAAAAGCTCCTGACCGGAAAATCGGATTACCGCACCATGGCGACAGTTGCCCGCACCAAGGTGAGGAGCCTTGTTCGTTCGAAACTGGGCAAGCGTCCGTCGGCTCGCCAAGAGGAGTCGGGCGGTGACGACGGCCGTTTCAGACCGAGACTCGTCGATGCGACAAGGCGATCATTGCAACAGAAAAAAAGGCTCAAAGTAGTTTTCGGTGACAAGGACATCGATTTGAAAAACTTCCACGATTTTCACCGAACTCACATGGCGCCACACGTGCCTCTTGTGGTGATCGAGGACACTTCTCACGGTTTTACCACTCTGGAAGGACAAACTCGCCTGGTAGAAGAAGTCCTCCAGTTTGCAGCTGGTTTGACCGATTGATTCATCCCCATCTCGCTCGAGTATCGCAGGAGGTAGTCAATGACACGTCGCACGATCCAAACCGATTCGGCACCGGCCGCTATCGGACCCTATTCACAGGGGGTGGCCGCTGGCGGTCTAGTCTTCACATCGATGCAGATAGGTCTGGACCCGGCAACAGGGAATGTCGTGGGGGCGACGGCTCCAGAACAGGTTCGACGTTGCCTCCAAAACGTAAAAGCCATCGTTGAAGCCGCTGGCGGATCGCTCGCAGACGTGGTCAAGGTGACGGTGTATATGACCGACATGCAGGAATTTGCCGCCGTCAACGAAGTATACGCCGAGTTTTTTACCGACGATTTGCCGGCGAGGGCGGTGGTAGAAGTCGCTGCGCTGCCCAAGGGAGCGCTCGTCGCCGCGGAAGCCGTTGCGGTCGTGGCTTAGACAGCGCCCATCATCCTCAAAGGGGGAGTCATCATCGCCGATACACCAACAAACCTGGTCCGCGGGAAACATTCACCCGAACTGAAAATGAGACGTACCAAGATAGTGTGTACGCTCGGCCCGGCCTCCAACAGCCCCGACGTGATCGAGCAGCTGCTCGACTCCGGTATGAACGTGGTGCGGATCAACATGTCTCACGGTACCCACGACGAACACGCCGAGACGATCCGCCGCGTTCGCGCGGCGGCCTCGAAGCTCGGCCTCCACGTGCCGATTCTGTCGGACCTCACGGGGCCGAAGATGAGGATCGCGACGCTCGCCGCGGGTAGTGTTGATTTGAAGGCCGGCGATACGTTTTCACTTACCTCGCGCGACGTCCCCGGCGACAGTTCCATCGCGTCGATCAACTACGCACCGCTAGTAGAAGACGTCAATCCGGGAGATCGCATCCTGATGGGTGACGGTGAGATGGAGCTGAGAGCCGTATCCAAAACCCAGACGGACCTTCGCTGCGAAGTGGTGATCGGCGGAGTGTTGAAATCGAATCAGGGCATAAACGCGCCCGGCGTCAAGCTTCGCGAAGAGGTTCCAACGACTAAGGATATCGTCGACGTCAGATTCGGGGTCGAGCAGAATGTCGATTGGTTCGCTCTGTCCTTCGTGAGGTACGCGCACGAAGTACAACGCCTTCGCGAGCTTCTCACCGATCATAACGCCGATATTCCCATAGTTGTGAAAATCGAGAAGATCGAAGCACTCGACAATCTCGACGACATCCTCTCGGCAGCAGACGGGGTGATGATTGCGCGCGGCGATCTGGGCCTCGAAATACCGCTGGCCGAAGTACCGCTCGTTCAAAAGGACGTCATCCAGATGGCCATCGAATCCGGTCGGCCCGTGATCACCGCAACACAGATGCTCGAGTCGATGATTAATAACCCCCGGCCGACGAGAGCCGAGGCGGCCGACGTCGCCAATGCCGTATTCGACGGCACCGACGCCGTGATGCTGTCGGGTGAGACCGCGATCGGAAAGTACCCCGTCGAGGCCGTCCGAACCATGGCGCAGGTGGCGGCGGCCAGCGAGGCGCGGATCGACTACGGAGCCCGCCTCGAAAGTGAGATGTTACACGAACACGGTCCTATAGCGGAGGCGATTGCGCACGCGGCGTGCAGTACGGCGATCGAGATCGACGCGCGGGTGATCATTTGCTGCACGCGCTCCGGGCAGACAGCGCGCTTGGTGTCGCGCTTCCGCCCACCCATGCCGATCGCCGCGGTGAGTCCCAGTCCGGAGACACTGCGGCGCGTCGGACTCTACTGGAACACCCTGCCCGTCGGAACCGCTTTACACGAAAATGTCGACGACATGATGGATGCCGCCAAGGCGGCGGTGCTCTCGCTCGGCATCGCCGAACGCGGCGACAACGTGGTAATCGTGGCCGGCGTCCCGATCGCGGAGCCGGGATCGACAAACGTTATAAAGGGTGACGTGCTGTAGTGGGCGAAACACGTAAATCAACAACACCACCAAGCGCAGTCGACTGGATCTAACGAGGTACCTCATGCTCGAGAAGTCTTATCCCTATTATCTTGCCAACAAACCCGTCAACGCGAACACGGATCTCGAAGTGACGGACAAGTACAGCGGTGAGGTTGTGACGCGAGTGGCCATGGCCGACGCCGGCGCCATCGAGGAGGCCTTCGACAAGGCCGATGCGGCGCGCGAAGCGATGCAGGCGCTGCCCGCTTATCACCGACAGGAGGTGCTCAACCACTGCGTGAAACGCTTTACCGAACGGCAAGACGAGCTGGCAATGGCCCTCTGCATCGAGGCGGGAAAGCCCATCAAGGATAGCCGCGGGGAAGCTGGGCGGCTCATCGATACGTTTCGGGTGGCGGCCGAGGAGTCGGTACGCATTAACGGCGAAGTGTTGAACATGGAGATTTCAGAGCGGGCGAGGGGTTACCAGGGCATGTGGAAGCGCGTGCCCATAGGCGTGTGCTCTTTTATTTCGCCGTTCAACTTCCCCCTAAACCTGGCCGCGCACAAGGTTGCACCCGCCCTGGCCGCCGGTTGCCCGTTCGTCCTGAAGCCAGCCAGCCTAACGCCCGTTGGCGCTTTGATCATCGGTGAGACACTTGCCGAGACCGATCTACCCGAAGGGGCGTTTTCCATTCTGCCGGCCAAACGCACCGGGGCCGCGCTGTTCACCGAGGATCCGAGGATCAAACTGTTGAGCTTCACCGGGTCGCCAGGTGTCGGTTGGGACCTCAAGGCACGCGCGGGCAAAGCCAAGGTCGTGCTCGAGCTGGGCGGCAACGCCGGCTGCATCGTCGATGAAGATGCCGACGTCGAGGATGCCGTCGACCGGATCAAAGTCGGCGCGTTTTACCAGAGCGGCCAAAGCTGTATCTCGGTACAACGGATCCTCATCCACGAGAAGATCTACGACGCGGTGTCACAAAAACTCGTCGCCGCTACCCGGACGCTCAAGATGGGGGATCCAAAGAAAGAGGACACGTTTATCGGCCCGATGATTTCCGAGAAAGAGGCACAACGACTTCACGGCTGGATCGTCGATGCTTCCGAACGCGGCGCGACCGTGCTTTGCGGCGGTAACCTGGAGGGCACTATGCTGGAAGCGACGCTTCTGGAAAACGTCGACGAGGATGCGTCGGTATGCACCGAAGAGGCGTTCGGCCCGGTGGCGGTGTTGTCGAAGTTTAGCGATTTCAGCGCGGCGCTGGACGAAATCAACAACAGCGTCTTTGGTCTGCAAGCCGGCATCTTCACGCGCGACATATACAAAGCCCATCAGGCGTGGGACAAGCTCGAAGTCGGCGGGGTCATTATCGGCGACGCGCCGTCGTGGCGGGTAGATCATATGCCTTACGGGGGAGTCAAAGACAGTGGATTGGGCCGAGAGGGCATCCGCTGGGCGATTGAAGACATGACAGAGGTTCGTCTCATGGTAATACGGAAACCGTAC
>CBDVBX010000020.1:0-27321 GCA_965372335.1 uncultured bacterium
GTGCTCGCTAGCCGCCCTTAATCATTGATATGCGGGCGGCTGCTGCGCAACTCGCGGCGGCCGGCCCCAAACCTCGGAGACCCAGGCGGTAGGCTCCGAATTGCGAGAGCGACGACGCAAGATGAACTCAAGCAATAGTACAAGTGCCGGACGGGGGTTGGCGGTGATTGCGGGCAGTGGTTTGGGTGAGCTCGAAGGGCACTTGAAAGAGCGGCTGGGAGACCGCGTGTCGTTCGGCGAGCGGGTGCCGTTTGCCGATATCGAGGGCGTGGGCGAGTCGACGGTCGAGGGACACAGCGGAATCGTTCTGGTCGGCGACGTCGGCGGGAGCGGCGCCGACCCGTGGCCGCTGGCCTTGGTGCTGGGCCGACGCCACCTGTACGAGGGTGGACGGCTTGGCACGCCAGCGCTCATCGAGTGGCTTGCCGCTCGCGGAATTCGGCAGCTCGTTGCCGTCTCCGCGGCGGGTGCCGTGAACAAAATCCTCCGTCCCAGGCAACTCGTTGTAATCACAGACATTATCGATTTGCAAAACCGCGGCTTCCACCAGCCGCACCTGCGACGGTCGCGCGGGGGGGCGCTGCCCGACCGGGCAGTGGGAGCGGGGCGACCGCGCCTTTCGCAGTTGCTGGCGCGAGAGCTAGAGGCTGCCGGCAGGCGCGCGCGCGTGGCGCTCGCCCGTGGAACCCTCGCCTGCGGGGTCGGCCCCGCGTACGAGACCCCCGCCGAAGTTCGACTGCTCCGGAAGATCGGGGCCGACGTGGCGACCATGTCGGCCGCTCCCGAAGTACAATTCGCCACCGACGCCGGCATGGAAGTCGCAGTGGTGGCGGCGGTTACCAATCTCGGAACCGGGATGGGCCCCGAGCCGCCCGACCACAGCGGCGTTTTGGCGGTGGCGGCAACGATGAGCGGGCCTCTTGGCGCCATTCTTGCCGAGGTGGCGACCGGCGCTTGACACGAGTCCCGGGGCTGCCGGCCGGCTGGATCCCCCATCGAAAAACCGGTTGTCGCCTCGCCGGGCAATCGCTATAGTCTAAAAGCCCGATAATCCGGCTCAAAGAAAGACGATCGAAGCACCGTGTCCTGGTTCAAACGAGCAAAGAGGGGTGTTCAGTCATCCAAGAAAAAGCCCATCCCCGATGGGTTGTGGCAGAAGTGCGATTTTTGCGGCGAGATTCTTTACGTCAAAGAACTGGAAAAACATAATTGGGTGTGCTCAAAATGCGACTACCACTTCATCATTTCCATAGAGCAGTACATTCAAATTCTGTGCGACGATGGCTCTTTTGAAGAAACCCACCGGGGCATCAAATCCGGCGACCCGCTCGAATTCAAGGATATCAAGCGCTACAAGGATCGCATTCGCGAGTATTCCAAAAAGACCGGCCGCGACGACGCCGTGGTCACCGGTTTCGCGCGTCTTGGCGACCGCGACATCGTTCTGGTCATCATGGACTTCTCCTACATGGGAGGAAGCATGGGTTCGGTGGTAGGCGAGAAGATCTATCGTGCGGCCGATGATGCCCTCACACTCCGCCGTCCGCTCGTCATCGTGTCCCGATCCGGTGGCGCGCGCATGCAGGAGTCCATGTTTTCGCTAATGCAAATGGCCAAGACCAGCGCGATCGTGCAACGGCTTTCCAGAGAGCGGGTACCGTACGTCTCCATACTGACCAATCCGACCACCGGCGGCGTAACCGCCAGCTTTGCCAGCCTTGGCGACGTGATTATCGCGGAGCCAAAGGCGCTCATCGGATTTGCCGGACCGCGTGTGATCCAACAAACCATCCGCCAGGAACTGCCCGAAGGATTCCAGCGCAGTGAGTTCCTCCTCGAACACGGCATGATTGACATGATCCGATCCCGCAATGAGCTTCGCCCTGCGGTCGACGGGGTGTTGGGCTTTTTATGCCAGGGCCTCGAATCCAGCGCCCTACAGGAAGTGAAGGATGACGACCAATCTCCGGCGGTTTCCTGACCTTCCCACAATTCTCCCCCAAAATCTCGAATTCGTCCTCGGCCTATCCCCTTCAGCGATGACGCTGGGGTTGGGAAATATCCGGGCGCTGCTGGCGCGGCTGGGTAACCCCGAAAGACGCTTCCGTTCGCTCGTCGTGGCGGGAACCAACGGCAAGGGATCGGTGACGGCGATGGTGGCCTCGCTTCTGCTGCACAACGGGTACCGTGTCGGTCGATTCACATCGCCGCACGTCTATTCCGTTACCGAGCGGGTATGTGTCGACGGCGAGCCCGTGCCCTTAGACGAGATGGAACACGCCGCCGCCCGTGTGACCGAGCTACGCGACGAGTTGACGTTTAGCTACTTCGAGGCGCTTACCGCCATCGCCTTTCTCGTGTTCGCCGAACGCGGCGTCGACTACGCCGTTCTGGAAACCGGCCTTGGAGGGCGCTTCGACGCCACGAATGCGGTGGAGCCCGAGCTTTCGGTCATCACCAGCATCTCGCTCGACCACCGTCGCATCCTCGGTGACAGCGAAGAGGAAATCTTGCGAGAAAAGCTGGGGATAACGAGAAGCGGCGTGAGTCTTCTCGTGGGCCCACTGGCGGGACCGCTGGAGGCGATCGTAAGAGAAAAATCGCGGAGGGACGCGTTTCCTGTATATTCGCTCGGCGAAATCGGTACCGCCGAGTTGGTCGGTACCGGTCTCAATACCACCCGCGTAAGGATCGTTACGCCTCTGGCAGACTATGGTGTGGTTGAACTGCCGTTTCCCGGAGAGCACCAGGCGGTCAACGCGCTGCTGGCCGTGGGCGCAGCGGAACGCATCACTGGCCGGTTGCGGAACTTGGGTGAAGCACTGGGGAGCGCATATCTACCCGGTAGATTCGAGGTAGTCGAGGAGGAAGGAAAGACGTTTGTCTTGGACGTGGCGCACAACGACGCGGCGCTTGCGGCCGCCGTCGCGCAATTGACAGCCGGTACGTACCGCGACGACAATGCGTTGGTGTTCGGCTTGATGCGCCGCAAGGAACTGTTCGAATTTCCGAAGCGGGTTGTGGCAGCCGTCCGACGGGTGTACCTGATCGCTCCGAAAGGCAGCGACGCGTTGGCGCCGGCGGAGCTGTTGGAGAAATACTTTCTTGGGTGTACCCAAAACGCCGATATCGACGTTATCCTGTGGAATACGGCGGCGGGCGAAGGCAAAGACCACTGGGGGCGGCTCTTGCATCACCTAAAACAGGCCGCCAACCCCTGCCGGAGGATACTGATCACCGGTTCGCACCATGTCGTCGATCAGCTGGGAAGGCGACTGTTGTCACCTTGGGAGTACGATTGAAATCGTATTTGGGAATCGACATCGGCGGAACCAACGTCAAAATCGCCGTTGTTGGTCACAGCGGCAGGATCCGCGCGCGCGGCGTCATCGACACCAATCCTTCCGAAGGCCCACGCAAAACCTTTCGTCGGATCGAGGCAGCAGCAAAAGCGATGACTTTTGGCATCGGGGTCACGGGTGTGGGTGTTGGTTGCGCCGGGCTTATCGACCCGGTAAGAGGGAGGCTGTATTCGTCTCCGAACCTTCCCGGCTGGGAAAACACGCCCCTGAAACGGATCGCCGAACGGGCGTTCGGGGTATATACATTAGTGGACAACGACGCCAACAGCGCCGCCTACGGGGAGTTCCAGTTGGGCGCCTCCCGCGGCGCGCGCCATATGGTGTTTGTCACACTGGGAACCGGCGTGGGTGGTGGGGTGATAGTGGACGGAGAGCTGTTGCGCGGCCAGGCGAACTTCGCCGCCGAATTGGGCCACACGACGATTGACCCCAATGGGCCGCGGTGCCGGTGTGGCAACCGCGGTTGCCTGGAGGCGTACGTGGGTTCGTACGGACTGGTCCGATCCGCGCGCGATATGTTGCGCCGCAAGAACAGTCGCGTCCTCCGCCGTTGGGTCGAGGAGAAAAAACGACTCACTCCACAAGTGATCTTCGACGCGGCGCGACGCGGCGACGCGGCGGCTACCGCCGTCACGAAGATGGCGGGTCAGCAACTGGGGGTGAGTATTGCGTCGCTCGTCAACATATTCAATCCGAAGGTGGTCGTGTTGGGTGGCGGCGTAGCGGGGTCGTTCGATATATTACTACCCCACATAGAACGGACTGTCCGCCGGCGGGCGTTTCCCGAGTCGGCGCGCATGGTGCAGATTGTCCATTCGGTACTGGGAAATGACGCCACGACTGCAGGGGCCGCGATGTTGGCAAGGGATGCGCTCAAAAAAAGAAAGCGTGCTTGAGCCAAGAGGAGCGCGTCGAGGTATACAGATTCGGTTGGAAGAGGTGTAAGCGATTCGACCGATGACCCGAAACCGAAAAACCGCTCAGCGAGCGTCACGATCCCCTCTGGGCCGGCGCGTGCCCAGCAGTCGCAGATTCCGCTTTTGGTTTTCCCTCCTCATGATTTCCGCCGTTGCCCCCAGCGGCATTCAGACGATCGTCGGAGCGGCGCAGGCGCCCGGCTCCGCAAGAACCGCCGCCGTTTACGAAGTAACCGCCGATAGTAGTTCTCTCAAGGAAGTCGACGGCGAAACGGTGTTGGAATTGTGGCACGGGGTCAAGATCATCCACGACGACATCACAGCGACCAGCCGTCGCGGGACGAACTACTTCGAACGCGGGCTCACCCTTCTGGTCGGAGACGTCGAGATCAACCAGGGCACGATTACCATGTGGGGTGATGAGGGGGAGTACTACCAACTCGATGACCGGGCCACGTTGAGGAACAACGTCCGGGTCGTCGACGTGGATTGGGAGGTCACTTGTGACGAGGCGACGTACTCTCGGACGAGCGGACACGCTTGGCTCTTCGGCAACGTCGTCGCACACGACTCCGCCAGTACGCTGCACGCCGACACCCTGTTTTACGACAGGGAGGCGGCTATGGTCGAGGCGTTCGGCAACGTTAGAATCACTAATCCGGACGAGGGCTTTGCCGCCGAGGGCGATCACGGATTTTACTTTCGCGACAGCGGCGAAGGCATCATCGACCGCAATCCCCACCTGATAGTCGATCCCGAAAGCCCCGAGCCCACCACCATCGACAGTGACACCATGCGTGTGTTTCCGGACAGAAAACACGCCATAGCGTACCACACCGTAAAAATTCTCAAGGGGAACACTGTTACTCAGTGCGATTCGGCAGTCATCTACGACCAAGAGAACCGCGTCGAACTTTATGGTGCTCCCCTGGCCAAGCAGGACCGCGTGTCGATGAAGGGCACCATGATGGTTCTGAGCTACAGCGACGAAGAGGTCAATCGGATCGACATCAACGGCGCCGCCGAGATCCACGAGGCGCAGCTGGACACACTCGTGTTGGGGCGGAACAACTGGATCAGGGGTGACACCATAAGCCTCCACATACACGAGAATCGCGTCGACTCGATTTTCGTTCTGCAGAACGCGACCAGCACATACTACCCGTTGACCCCGAGAAAGACAGAGAGCAACTTCGTCAGAGGCGACACGATGTTTTTTCGATTCGACTCCGACTCGCTCTCGTATGTTCGCATTACCGGCGCGGCCGACGGAGAGTACCAATACATCGACCTGAAACAGGGACAAACGACCGACAGCCTGCGGGCGGTGTACGACACCAATCTAACTTACATCCCGTTTCCAGAGAAAGCGGAGAAGGTCGTCTACTCGGCGAGACGAATCGAGTATTTCGCAACCACCAGGGACCTCCGTCTAAAGAAAGACGCAGAAATCAGTTACCAGAACCGAAAGCTATACGGAGAGGAGATTACCTACCTCTCATCGTTGCAATTGCTCGACGCCAGGGGAGACCCGAAGCTGGAGGACGCGGGACAGGAGTTTTTCGGGCTGAGAATGAACTACGACCTGGATGCGGGGGCGGGCTTGGTAACAGACGGCTCGACACGCTTCGAACAGGGGTTCTACAGAGGCGAGAACGTGGCCAAAGTGGGCGACAACGAGATGAAGGTTTGGAATTCGAGGTACACCACCTGCGACTTGATGGTGCCCCACTACCACGTCAAGGCCAAACACATGAAGGTCTACACCAAAGACAAAGCCGTTTCTGGATCGACGGTGCTGTACATCGGCGAGACCCCGCTGTTCTATCTTCCGTTCATCGCCAATAGTATCCGTCGCGGCCGCCGGTCGGGGTTTCTGCGGCCCGAATTCGAGTTTGGCATTACCAGACAAGGGGGGAGATACATCCGCAATATTGGTTATTACTGGGCTACAAACGACTACACCGATTTTACCTTCGTGTTCGACTTCAACGAAGACAGGTCGATGCGCGTCTACACCCGCAATCAGTACAAGGTTCGCTACAAATTCGACGGAAGGATCGGCGCGGATTTCTTCCGTGACATCGACCAGTTTCTCAATGAATGGCGGGTCGACGCCACCCATCGACACAATCTAGGAGAGAAGTTCAAGCTCACCAGCGACCTGCATTTCGTCTCCAGCGATCGGGCGCCACAAGCGATCAGCCGAATCGACGACGTCCAGCGCGTGATCGACCGGTCGCTGCGGTCCAATATCAGCATATCCAAGAACTGGGACGTTGTTGGGGTGAGCCTTGCCGCCAATCGGACACAGAACCTCAACATCGAGGACCCATTTGCCATCAGGGTCAGCACAGTGTTTCCCAACGTGAGACTGTCGATTCCGCAACGTGATCTATTTTTCGGTGAACGCCACCGCGAGAGCGAACAGGGTTTTGGGGAGCGGTTGTCGAGGGGGATCAAGTACTCCCCCGGCCTGTCCGGTCAGAGATCGACAGAGGACCGGGAGTTTCGATTTACCGAGGTCATCACCAGCCGCCAATCACTGGGATTTCAAAGCCCGCAAAAAATCGCGTTCATCAATTTCTCGCCGACGCTCTCGGCGAGCAACACCTATACCAGATCTCGAGAGGAGATCGAGGAGCACACAATTATCAGCGGCGACCCTCCGGATACGACACTCGTCCCGGCGAGCCGTAAAGTCGAGGACGACAGCGAATTCGTGTGGAGTTTCGGGGCAAATTCGAGCACCAACATCTACGGTACATTTTACCCGAAAATTGGTCGGCTGCGAGGGATCCGACACGTGATTGCCCCATCCGTGTCGTACAACTTCAATCCCAAGATAGGAAGCCGGCCGAGAAGCCAACGGTTCGGCGTCCGGTTGTCCAACAGCTTCGACCTGAAGATGAAGCAAAAAGAACATGGCGGATCACTACCCGGCAACGGGGCCAGCGGGGCCAGCGAAATGGCAGCGCGTATGGGGAGGGGCGGTCCGTCGGAGTCGGAGGCGGCCACAAAAGCCGCACAAAACAAGAAAGCGGAAGCCGGCCAGACAGGCGCGCCTGGCGCGCCTGTCTCGTCGGACGAGTCCGAAGAAGAGCGGCTCCAGAAAATCTCGGGATTTTTAATTTGGACTCTCTCGTCGAGTTACAATCCGGAGGCGTCGAAAAACGAAGGCTGGAGCAACGTCTCCAGCGCGGTCAACTTGCGAGTTTTCGGTACCAGTATCTCGATGAACCAATCCATCGATCCGTACGAACGGCAAGTCCTGTCGACCAGTATTCAAACACGTTTTTCACTCAGGGGAACTCACCCGTTCGGTCGGTCGGACGTTGTCAAAGTAGAAGAACTTAATGTGGTTGCGGCGGCCGACACGACGCGTCGGACGGACACGGAACCCCTCCGCGATCGCTACGGCGATGTGATTCCAATGGGCGAGGGAATGGGCCCCGTCAGCGAGCTTGCCCTCGAGGAAGGCCGGCTTCCGTGGAGTGTGGGGATGGGCCTCAGCTACAACAAGACCTTGAACGCCGACCCGCGGGCGACGTTGGATATGACCGCTCAATTCGACCTGACAAGCAACTGGCGCATAACGTATTGGACGAGTTACGACATCGAGGGCCGCGATCAGATGGGCCAGAACTTCGGTGTCCACCGCGATCTGCACTGCTGGGAGATGAGTCTTTCGCGGCAACAGCTAGGCGACGAATGGCAGTTTTATTTCCGTATCAACCTCAAGGCGCATCCAGAGCTGTTTGGCGAGACTGGCCAACGCGGGCTCGGCGGTTTCGCCGGCGGCATTCCCGGCGGCTCAATGTTCCGCTGACCACCCGCGTCGGACTGGGACGAGGCAGCGATGCCAAAAATTCCCGTTCTTATGCGAAAAAACTGATTTTTGTTATTGACAGGGTTTTCCAAAGGCCTATAAAGTGCCCGTAAAGACTGGAAGGAGGTGATATTGTGAACAAGACGGAACTCGTCGAAAAAGTGGCCAAAAAGACGGGCCTCACCCTCAAAGACTCCAAGATAGTCGTCGACGCGATTTTTAGCACCGTTCCGAAGCAGGGAATCATCGTCAACGAGCTGAAGTCCGGCCGCAAAGTGCAGATCACGGGCTTCGGGACCTTTGTGATTCGGAAGCGCAAGAAACGTGAGGGGCGGAATCCTCAGACAGGCGAAGCGATCCAGATACCTGCGTCGAAATTCCCGGCGTTTAGCGCCGGACGCGCACTCAAGGATCGGGTCCGAAAGTAAGCATCGATCACGAGAGGAAACGCAAAAAGCGGGGTGGCATTTGAGTGCCCCGCTTTTTGTGTACCCCATAAACCTGCCGTAAAAGAACCTCCCCCGGAGAAGGCTTGTACCCTCCTTGTGGCCGCCCGTGCGGTATGTTATCTTTCTAGCTACGCTGATTAATCGAATATAGTGTCTGAAAGAGAGGACTCATTTTCATGAAAAAGCCGTTCGTAGCAGCAGCTCTCGTTGCACTCGTCGCGGTCGCTGTCATCCACGATTGGGCCAGGAGCCAGCAGGGATACAAGTCGATACAATTGGTGTACCACAGCGACACGCGTGGTTACTACCGGCCCTGCGGCTGACACGACAACGCCGGAGGCGGGTTCGCCCGGAGGGCGCACCTTATCAACCAGTTCGAGCAAAGTGACAAACCGGTTATTTTGTGCTCGGCGGGCGATTTTTACGGCGGCGCGGACGTGTTCAACGAACCCAAGTCACATTTTGTAGCCCAGATGATGGGTTATCTCGGGTACGACGCGGTTGGCATCGGAGAGATGGATCTCAATTACGGGCTGGAAAAACTGGTACAGGACGGTGAAAAGTACGACATCAACCTAACCTGCGCCAATCTCATATCGAAAGCGGAGACGAAGCGACCGAAGAAACGCCAGAAAAAATCATTGCAGCAGCGGCTCAAAACTGTCTTCCCACCGTATAAGATTGTAGAGCGCGACGGTGTACGATTCGGTTTCGTGGCGTTGTTGTCGCCGCAGACAAAGTCGCGCACGGCAGGGGTCGAAAGCGGCGTGGTAGAATCGCTCAACTACATCATCGAGGATCCGTGGAAAATGGCAGAGACGGTCGTGCCGCGCGTACGCGACAAGTGCGACGTACTAGTCTTGCTAGCTCACATGGATTTGTTCGACTTAGAGATGAAACTCCCGGAGTTCACCGAAATCGACTTGGTCATACTGGGGCATAGTATCAAGAGCTCTCGAACGCTGGAGCCAGTTACCGTTGGCGTTACGCCGGTCTACTACGCCACCACGCAGGGACAAAACATCGGCAACCTGAAGATAACGTTGGATGATGACGGGGCGATTGTGGATATGCACAACAAGGTCCACTTCCTCGGCGAAGAGGTTCCCGATAGTCCCGAGGTGTTGGCGCTGCTCGACGAGTTCGACGAGCAAAATCGCAAAACGCAAAAGATTCTCTTTGCGAAAGAACAGTTGAAGGCCTCGCGGACGTCGGGCGAGGAAGCAGACATCTACCTCGGCGTCGGCTCGTGTATTTCCTGTCATCCGGGCGCGTTCGACGTCTACGTGCAAACGCGGCACGCGCACGCGTATCAAACATTGGCGTCGCAGTTCGTACACCGAGACGACAACTGTGTAGGTTGCCACGTTACGGGGTATGGAAAGCGGGGTGGGTTTTCGGGCTTGCGGCGGCTGGGATCTCCGGTCGACCTGATCGATGTTCAGTGCGAAGCGTGTCACGGTCCGGGGACAGAACACTCCCGCGACGGTCGCTACAGCGAAGCGGCCGTTGAGAGTTGTGTCCAATGTCACACCGAGGAGGAAGATCCCAACTTTGACTACCAAGAAGCCTGGGAGAAAATGGCGCACTAGGACCGCCTCGGCGGCTGGGCTTGCGGCGATCCTCATAGTGGCGGCGTGGCCGGCGGCGGTGCTCGGGGGGGACTCGTTTTTGATTCCTGGCGTGGACTTGGGCCGCGCGGATTTCACGGTGGGAAAGTGGTGCCGCTACATGGTCGTCGACGAGATCATGGGCCTGCGGGATTCCACCACCGTTTATATGGCGGTCACGGGTAAGACCGCCACCGACGACGGCGAGGCTTATTGGTTGGAGTTGGAGAGCCGTCCGGTGGGCGCGCCCCTCACAGACGGAGAGTCGGCCAAAGCGCTTATTCTCTCTAAAATAAAAGACTTAACGCCAACAGATTCGCTTTACCGCTATGTCTCCGAACTTTATATTAAAAAAGGTACCGGCGCCGTCGAAGCGGCCGATCCGGCCGACCTGGAACGTCTGACCCTTGCCAACCCCACTTCCGATTCCGACTGGACGCTGACCCGCGGTGAGATTGTCGAAACACCGCACGGTCAGTTCGCGTGCGACCACAAACACCTGATCGTGGAAGATAAGCGTAGGATCCCTATGGGCAGTGTCACGTTGGTCAAGAATGATTCGGACATCTACGACGTTTGGCTCTGCCCAGAAGTGCCCGTTTTCCACCTGGTTCGGTGCGTCATCGAACGCGTGAGAGACTCCCGCACCGAACCCACGATACCCGGGATCCCGGACAAGGGACGAGAAGTCACCCGTACGACGGTTGAGCTTTTGGGTTTCGGATCGGATGCTTCTTCGACGATCAACATTCCGTAAGACGTTATGAGAAATCTGTGGACATTGGGTGCGGCGTTCGTACTCCTCTCGGGGTTCGCCGCGCAATCGACGCCAAAGCGGGTCCTACCGCTACGCGTTCATACATCGGGAATACCGTATGGAATGGACGTGACGCGGACCTATTTTACGGCGGCATCGGCGACCGAGGCCGAACTCCTCGAATTCAGAAGAGCGCTGATCGCGAATGGCGCGCAACACGTAAATGTGTTTTTGCCCGACGTGATCGTGTGCGAGTTGCCGCCCGGCTTCGACACCAGCGGTCTGCCGGGTCACAAACGGGTTGTTCGCACTGATGAGACAACGATGCCCCCACTTCGTGCATCCGGCCTTTCCCACCGATTGGGCTGGGTCAAGATGTGTTACCAACGGATGGGGGAAATCCGAAAGCATAGACAAGAAAATCCGCCGGCCGGGACGAACGGCGCACACCAGGGGGGATTCAACGATGTCGTCGTGCTGCCGACGCCCGAGAAAACACGCCGAGCAGAGCAGTTTCTGAAATCGGCCGGATTCGAATCTCAAGACAGTCGCCTGATCAATCAGAACTCAGAGTTTTTCAGCGGCGACATCCTGGTCCAGCTGATACTGCCGGAGAGCAACGGCCAGTTCGAGAGCGATGAGGAAGACTGGACGGACGACCAGGTGTCGAACGTACTGTCGGCGGCATACGCTGGTATGCTCTCGATACAAGAGCACTTTCCGCGGATGTCCATGCATTTTGCTTTCAGAAATTACACCAGAGCGGAAACCGGGTATGAAGCGATTCGCCATCAGATGGGCGAAGATGAGCAGTGGATAACGGACGTGATCTACCGAATCGATCCAACACTGCCCACAGGCAACCCTCTTGCCCAGGTCCACGCGTTTAACGAGAAGGCGCGCGAGGAGACGAAAGTCGATTTCGTTTTTACCGGGTTTATCGCCAATAGCGAACACGCGCCCAACCATGTCTTTTGGGGAGCGAACTACACCGCTTACGCCCATCTCGGGGGGCCTTTTAACATCCAGCCGTATCCCGCCGGACGGGACCCCAATTCGATTGGCGACTGGCTGCTACTCTCCCAGATATTCGAGCACGAAACTGGCCACATTTTCTGGACCTTGGACGAGTACCTGGGGTCCCCCGGTTTTTGCACCGGCCGATCGGGCTACCTGAACTACGAGAACCTAAACAAGCTCATGCAGCGCCCCGACGGCGAGGTTGTGGTGTGCACGCCCGACGGTCGTCGCCACGACTGTCTCATGCAGAACGCGGCGCGCGAAAACCTGGGAGCTCCTTGGTGTTTTTGGTCGCAGGGTCAGATGGGGGTGGTCGACGACGTAGACGACAGCGGACAAGAGGGCGTTCCTGACGGGATTCCTGACATATTCAACTCGAAGCCGAAAATCGAATTCGAGTCGACAGCGGTGGATACGGTCTCCTCATCGGACGTCACTTTTCGAATCAAAGCGATTTCGACAGCGGTGGAAAACAAAAACAGGTTTCAGTCGCCGGATGAAATGATTCACTACGCGGCGCCGTTGGAGGAAGGTACGTACACCGTCATGGGGATTAGTGGGCCGATCACGCCCGTCGACGGCACTTGGGACGAGGTCGAGGAGGACTGCGTTGTTCGGATTTCGGGGCTGCCGTACGATACGATGACGGTGGCCTGCAAGGTGCGCACCCTACGGAGAAACTGGTCTGTACAATTCGCCAAGAGGATCTTCCACGTAGGCGTGAATTTCGGTCAGATCGGGGTAGCCGCACAGCCCGGGGGTAACCGTTTTCACTGGAAGGTGGTCGACGAGAAATCCAACGCAGCATTCGACGTTTACCGTTTGGATCCCGGAGAAGAGATGCCGGGGCACCTCGTCAAGAGCGACGTCCCGCCATCGGGGCCGGATGATCGCTACGGAGAACGGCCGTATCAATACGTTGACGAGGACGTAGCACCGGGGCTGGAATACGGCTACTACGCGGTGGGTCGTATCAGACTGTTACCCGGCGGCAAAGAGTACACTCGAAGTTCGGATGTCGTCTCGAACACCGCGATGATACCGATTCCCCGCGGTGTTATCATATCGAACGCTGCCCCCAACCCGTTCAGGGATCACACAACATTATCGATCGCCATACCGCCGACCTACAAGGACCAAGAGATCAACGGTGGGCCGGGCGGCACCGGTAATTTCCAAGTGCAGGTTGCCACCGCCGTCGATGTGGCGGTGTTTGATGTGGCGGGACGCCACGTGAAAACACTGCGAGTGGACAAAGTGTTCGACGAGATCATCACGATGTCTTGGGATGGCACGAATACAAAAAACGAACCGGTGCCATCAGGTATCTATTTTGTCCGTGCGAAGGCGGGCGATGTTGCAAGTGTTCGCAAAGTGCTTCTCATTCGTTGAAAAAGCAACAACCCTTGCGAAGTATCAGTTCTTACGCTATAATGTTTGGAGACGTTGTTGCCGCACGTTTGCTTTTGAGACTAACCCGCATTTTGTGCTTGACGGGAAATCCCGATTCTACTAGGATTCCACAAGATATTGTGGTTTTCCCGAGTTAATGCACAGCATCCTGTGTATCCCAACCCACGCAAGTACGTTCAATCATACCGATTTATCGGCTTCGAACCGAAGGAGAGCAGGTATGGAAAAGCAGGACAAAAGCGAGGTGCTGGTCAGGGACAAAGAGTACGTTAAGTTCATTCAGTTGCTGAGGAAGGCGGAAAGAGAAGGGCGGTTGGACGGCACTTTTAATTGTTCGCTGTGTGGTATGAAGTTCAACACGCAAGAAGAAGCTGAGGAGTGTTGCCGTATATCGGTCACCTAATGGTGGGGACAGCGCGTATGCAAGGAATCGATTCGAAAACAATCAAACAACATTGCTCGGTTTGCAAAGCTGATTTCGATATGGAGATCATCAAGCAAGGGAGCAACGAGAGCGTTCTTTGGCTGAAGTGCCCCGGATGCGAAGGATTTTTGCCGTACATGCCGGATGAGGATGCGGATGCCAAAACCACTGACAATGACAAAATCGAGCAAGTTGCGCTGGAAGATCTCGACATTGAGAACGCCAAAGAATACACGGAACAAGGCGTGTACGATGTGGGCGAAGTGATCCATCACCGGTCTTGGAACGACTACGGCAAGATCGTTTCGAAGGCCACACTGCCCGGCAATCGGCACACCATTTGGGTCCAATTTCTGCGGCAAGGCAAAGTGCAGTTGCTCGAAAACGTCGCGGCTTAAGGAGTCGTTCGAACACAATCGGAAAGACTTGTTTCCCCCCCGGCGGGAAGGCTTGTACCCCCCCCGGCACACTTCGAAAGCGCCGTCCGAGGCCGCGGACAGCCGCTACGACGCTGTTGGCGGGGCTGGGGATACTCGCTCTCTGGCAACCGGCACTCGCCGTCGGCGTCTTCGTGGACGTGGCCGGCGAGCTTGCATTTTTGACGGCGCCGCAGCGGCGCGCGTTGTCTGGTCGTCTCGTGAGCAGCAACGGGACGGAAACAGATGCTTCGATCTACGTACTCGACGCCAGGTTTTCCCGACGATCGTACGCCCTCATAGAACTTCACCTCCCCTTCGTGGTCACAACGCAAGAGACCGGGTTGGAGTATGGCCTGGGAGACCTGTTAATCCGCGCGCGGGCGCGCGTCTACCAATCACCCAAGCGCAAACTGCACCTCCTCTGCACTTTCCGCACCGGTTCGGGAACCTCGCGCGTGTTCCCCTACGCGTCCCAGAGCAACGATCTTGACTTCGCGATCGGTTATGTGGACACGCTGGAATTGTTCGACTTGTGGGCTTCGATGGGCGGCGCGTACGTCGGGAAGGCGCCGGAGAGTCTACCGGAGGACGAGCTCCACGGACATTTCGGGCATGTCGGCGCGGGTATCGGAATACGCGCCACATCAGGTGTCACCGTTGGTCTCAGCTTGTCGGTGGCGTTTTTTGAGGGGGGAAGATCGCGCGAAATATACCTCGGCACGCTGGATTACCAACGCTCGCAGTGGCTGGCCCTCACGTTTTCTGCCCACGTCGAAGGCAGCAAGCGGGAAGAACGCGTCAGCGACTCCGCTGTGGCGGCCGGAATCCGCGTTTTCTATTGAATCGTGTGACGAAGCCTATCGAGGGGTGACCGGGCGGGCAAGTTTAGCGCGCCCCCACTCCGAGCCTCCCGACCTCCCGTGTTGCACCCTGTAGGAACTCCATCGCAGATTGCTAGCCAACAGTCGTAAGGTGTTTTTTTGTCGCCTTCGGCGTCCGATTTCCTCTGATTTCTCGTAGGGCCAGAAAGGGGGAGACTAATCCCCGTAAATCCTCCACCCAAGCCTATAACTATCATAATTACAGGCTGTTGAGACATGGCATGTCCCTTGCCATACACCCAGTACAACCCTCATGCAGTAGTCTTCTAGCTCTAACATCCGGCGGAGGGCACCGGTTCGTCCAGCGCCTTCCCGGGGGTTCAATGAAACGCATCTATGTGGTAGATGGCGACCAGCTGATGCACGATCTCATCCAGCGGGCGTTTGCACGTCAGGAATTCGACTTCACCGACTTTGGCTCGCCCACCGACGCGCTGGCCGCTGTAAGGGCGAATCCTCCCGATCTGTTGATATCCGAAGTCAGTTTGAACGAGATGTCGGGATTCGAACTGGCTGCCACCATTCGCAACGGACTGGCGCCCGCCCTTCCTATCATATTCATCACCTCCCACCCGTCGGCCGCTGCCACAGAAAAAGCGCGCGCCGTGGGTGTTCGCCACGTTTTAAAAAAGCCGATCGACGAGTTGGGCGAGCTGTCGGCCACCATTCGCCGTGAGCTGTTTTATGTCGAGGCGGCCGACACCATTCGCCATCTCGACGAGCTTCGATCGGAATTCTTCGTCGAACTGTCCCATCAACTCCGCACGCCGATCACGGCGATGAAACTGGCGATGGACGGGTTGTTCGCTCAGCTGGGCGACGTCATGAACCCATCGCAACGGAACCTGGCGAGGATCAGTCGCAGAAATATGGAAAGAATCCTCGCGCTGGTGGAGAACCAGCTATCGGCGCTGCATATGATGACGGATGAGCGGCGGGTTTGCCGCCGGCTGGTGGACCTGCGCCGATTGACGCGGGAGTGGCCGAAAAGGCATGCCGACCGCGGCAGAGACGCGTCGCCGGAGCGAGACGCGTCCCGGGAACCGATTGAGATCATCACCGGCGATGGCGTTCGGTCCCAGGGAACCGACATTCGGCTTTGTGTCTTCACAGATCCCGATCTACTGGCAACGGTCGTTGACTGTATCCTGGGCGCCGGACCGCCGAATTCGCGGCGAACGGTGCGCCTGGATCACGATCCCGAGGCGGCGTGCTGCCACTTGGACGTCCTGGTCGAACAACCGAGCGCGCCCATCTCGCCATCCGAAACCGGAGGGATGCCGATCGACGGTCCAGACTCGATATCGACATTCGACTTCGAATACCGAGCCTACAAAACACTGCTCGGTCGCATCGGCGGTGACCTCACCATGGAAAAAGACGGTGACCGGAGATGGATCCGCCTGCGGCTACCTCGTTATCCGGGTTGGGACCGCGACATAGACTTCATGGACCCAGTGCGCAAAGTCCGGTCGGCGGGGAGCGGACCCGACCGTTCGATGGAAGCGCGCTCTGTGCACTCCGTGCACATCGTCAAGTGCGATTTGGGAGAGCGCGCCGGGCCTGACTATCTGGGGACAGACGATCCCGTCGTTCTCGACTTTTTGGGCCGCGTCGCCTCCGTGGTCTCGACCCAGGACGCGGTCGTCAGGGGTAAGCAGCACGGAACGATTTATCTCGCACTCTGCGACCGATCGCAACACGAATTAGACCGGCTGATTTCGTTTCTGGGGAATGGCAACGTGTGGGGGTCTGCGGAAAGCAAGACGAGGGGCGTCGGAAACGGCCCATTCGTGTGGGAACCTCGGAGGATCAATGCGGACGGACCGGAAGTCGATCGTCTAGTTCGCGCTCTCGAACCGGTTTGACTCTAGCCGCAGCGGTTAGCGCGCTTCATTTCACCGTCTGTTTTCCTGATTTGCTCTCCAACATCTCTTTCATACGAGATTTGGCTTTTTTGGTTTTTCTCCTGGTGGGATTTTTCCTGCGCCCGGCCGAGTGCTCGAGTAGCACCACCGTCAACGGCGTGTCGATGGTCCGGTTTAGCGGAATCGATCCCTCCGAGAACTCGAAGTGACCGGTAGCGGTATTGGACATCAGGTGGTGTAGAGCGCCCACACCCTGGGTTTTTCCCGCGGAACAGTGACAGGGTTCCCCGTTCTCGAGATAGATTTTGCCGCGGCACGAATCTCCTTTGACGTGCAAGATACCGGTGTGAGATTCGGAATTGAGCATCACCAGAATCTCGGTGAGCGTGAAGCGGGGAAATTGCCCGGAGAGAAACGGGCGCGGCGTCAATATTCTGATAATGAGCCGCGTGAGCCGTGATTGAAAAATGACGAGGGTGGCAAGGAGGATCAACCCGGTGCCCAGGTGACGTCGTCCCAGGTCTCCGGCGGCGGTGCCGACTGCCGTTAGAACAGCGGTGATCCCGTCCGCATCGGGGGGTAGTTTTTTATCGCCGGGGTCGTCGGCTTCGACACCGTCCTCCAAGGTGCGCAGTCGTCGAAACTCGGAACGGGCCCAGGCGTGCTCCGGATCAGACAGCAATATCTGCCCCAAAACGTCGAGCGCCCGGCGTTGGTCTTCTGGATCGATTGACTGGATCAATTTTTTGGCTTCGGCGACCATTTCTCTCGATTCGATCACTTTGAGGTCTTCCAATATCGCCGAACGGAAACGGTGGTATTCCTCCCGCGGGTCGATCTGCAGCGCCTTGTCGATATTGGTGAGTGCGGCCTCCGGCCGGCCGAGGCGCGAATAGCATAGCGCCCGCTTGTAAAACAGCTCGGAGTTGTCGGGATCGATACTCACGTGCACGGACAGTTTTGGAATCGCCAGCTCGTATTGCGACGCGGCGATGAGCGAGTCCACTTCTTGGGACAGAACGGCGACGAGAATACGTTCGACCGAGGCGAGCTTTTTGGCGATAACGTCGTTAGAGGTGTCGAGCTTTGCCGACCTCGCCAGGAGCCCCCTGGCATACTCGAGTTTGCCGCTGCGTTCGTACACGTTGGCCAGCTCCAACATCGCCTGTACGTTCGAACGCTCCCGGATTAAGATTTCCTGATAAAACGTTTCTGCCAGATTGTAGGCTTGCAGGCCAAACGCCTCGCGGGCTTTGTCGAACAATTCGGGGACGGTAATCGAGGAATCGAACGGGCGCTCCGAATCGTCGGGTTCGTCGTGGCCGGCCGGGTCGCCTCCTGGAGCCGCAGCCGCGGCGTAGGCGGCGGGCTCAGGGGGGTGGGCGTCTGGACGCGGCACAGTCGAGAGCATCCATGCTGCCACGAGTAGAAGCGCGACGGTCAATTTCAGGGCATTTTGGGCACTCATGACGCCCTATAACACGCAACAACCGTACCAGCTCGGGGCATTTAGGGCTATGGGCGGACTCCCCAGCTATCGCTCAGTTTCGGGTCTATTCACGACCGACCGGGCCCACGCTTGAAACGTCTCCAGAGCCGCAGGATCGCGGCGCAGGACGTCGACGCCGTGTCCGGCCCGGTCGAGGACGCGGATGTCCAGATGCTCGAAATCGTTGGTTTCCTGGTAGAAAATGGTGGATTTCATGGCGTGGAGATCCTCGCTGCTGTAATACAGCAGGATGGGTTGGGTCGGGTGGAAGGCGATGGCGTTGATCAGTTCACGATCCTGCCTTTCGAAAATCGGTGAAAGATAGACGACGGGAACATGAAGTTGCCCGCGGTGAACGGCTTTTTCAACCAGGCCGCACGCGCGTCCTTCCGTAACGATCGCGATGCGGCCGGGATCCAGTCCCAGCTCGTTCTGGAGGTAACGAAATCCGGCCACGATGTCGTCCGGAAGCCGTTCGAAATGCCGGATCGGCAAGTTTTTCTGCGTGAGCAGTGAGTCGGACCGGCTGCCCCCTTGACCGCGGAGATCGAGGGAGAGTGAGGAGACACCGTCGATTCCGAGCAGTTGTGCGTATGGCTTGTAGATGGCCCGGGTTCCGCCGATGTTGGGAACGAATAGCAAGGCGCCTTCGCCGCTCCGGCGTCTCAGCGTGCCCTCTAGCACGACGCCGTCCGAAGATGTGAATGAGACCAGTTCGGCGCCCTCCGCTTCGATCTGTCGCCGGTGTTCGTCGGCCCGCTTCGAAATCGCCGCTTCGATAATGCCGTTTAGGTCTGCGGCGCCGTACTTCTCGGTTTGACCCACGATGAGTTTTAGCGCGTTGATATCCTCCCGATTGGCACCCCGTTCCAGGGCGATCAGGTCGATGTAGGCGCCGGCCGCCTTGTCGTGAGCTCCCAGCCCGCGGTAAGACTCCGCCAGCAGGCGACGCGCCCCGGCCGATGATTCGTCGTCCACCAGTTCGATCGCCAGATCGGCGAAGCGGACAGCTTCGTCGTAGCCGCCCTTATCGAATTCGGTTCGCGCGAGCAGCTCGTAGGTCCGTCCGCGGTCGAGTGACCTGGCGTCGGTATATCGTCCCCATTGTGACGCCGAAACCAACAGGCTTTCGGCCCGTGCCTCGTCTTTTCTGGTGTCGAGCAGGAATTGGGCGTACGCGTTCATTGCCCCGACGTCGTAGGGAAAAAACGCCAGGATCCGCCGGAAACACCACTCGACATTGTCGTCATCGCCGACCATCCCGTACAGATCCACCAACCATCGCAGCATGATCGCTTGGCGTTCGGCTGCCATATCGGCGTTGCCCCGCAGCAGCGTTTCGATGCGCGCGATCTGTTCCTCTGCGTCGGCGCGAAGGTCGATAATGCCTTCGGATTGCTGGCCCGCCGCGAACGACGGACACAGCAGCAAGGCGACGACTAGCAGTATGACCATGTCTATAGCTCCAATTGGGGGGCGATTTCGGTCATTGCGTCGGTGACATTTTGGATGTGCTCGTCTAAATCGAGCTCCAGCAGGACCGCGCCCTCGCGAATATCGTCTCGGCTCACGTTTTTCGCAAACGCTTTGTCTTTCATTTTCTTTTTTACCGACTTTGGCCTGACCTCGGCGACTTTTTTCGACGGCCGGACCAGGGCGACGGCGGTAACGAATCCGGTCAAATCGTCCACGGCGAACAACGTTTTCGCCATGCGCGTCTCGCGCGGTACCCCTGTGTGATCGGCGTGCGACATGATGGTACGAATCAGATAGTCGTCGTAGCCCTTTTCCCGGAGGATCTCCGCTCCCTTGTAGGGGTGCTCCTCTGCGGTGGGGTAGCGCTCGTAGTCGAAATCGTGGAGGAGTCCCACAACACCCCACAATTCCTCGTCCTCTCCGAATTTTCGGGCGTAGAAGCGCATCGCCGCCTCCACGGCCAGGCCGTGTTTGATGAGATTCTTGTTCTGTGTATATTCGGTGAGAATTGCGAAGGCTTCGTCGCGGGTTGGAATCGACATGATGTTCATGCTCCTACTCAGCTTACAGCGCCATAAAACTTTTTGCGTCCAGCTGCGTGGCGCCAGACGCCGAAATAGACTATATTAGTATCTCGTTTTAGGTTAGAACCAACGGGCCCGGCTCGATCGAAACCGTACACCCACATTATATGATGAACGAAGCGAATGATTCCAAAGAAAAGCGCCGCCGCGCCCTGCGGGTGATTCGCGGCTATCTGGCCCGCTACCGCGGCGGACTAGCCGTCGGCGGCGTATGTCTGGTGGTCACCGACGCGCTGCTGCTGGTCAACCCGTGGATCTTCAAGCTGGCGATCGACGACCTATCCGCCGGCACGACACACCAACGCATGATCTTTTATGGCTCGCTGTTCGTGGGGGTGACGGCGGTGAGCGGCGTGTTCCGGTTTTTGATGCGGCGGATCATCATTGGGATCTCGCGTAAAATCGAACTCGACATGCGCCGCGACTTTTTCTCGCACCTACAACGATTGAGCCCGTCTTTCTACAATCAACACCGCACCGGCGACCTGATGGCGCTGGCCACCAACGACCTCAACGCCGTTCGGACGTTAGTCGGGCCCGGCGTGATGTATACGTTCAACACCATGGTCATCGCCAGTTTGACTATCGTACTGATGTTGACGTTGTCGTGGCGGCTCTCCTTGGCCGCGATGTTGCCGATGGCGATACTCACGACCGCCGTGTACCACAGCGTCAAAATCATCCACCGCCTGTTCGAACGCGTACAGGAACGGTTCGCGTCCATCAACTCGCAGGCTCAGGAGAACCTCAGCGGCATTCGCGTGGTAAAAGCGTACGCGCGGGAGACGCACGAGATACAAGAATTCACACGGTTAAGCCAATCGTACGCCGACCACAACATGAAGTTGTTCCGCGTACAGAGTCTGTTGATGCCGCTACTCCACACGGTGGCAGGTTTGGGGGGAATGTTTCTATTGGGTGTGGGGGGGAAGCTGGTCATCGACGGCGGTATCACGCTGGGAACGTTTGTCGCCTTCAACGGATACCTCGCCTTGTTGATTTGGCCGACAATCGCATTGGGATGGGTGATGAACATCGTGCAGCGAGGACTGGCGTCTATGGAGCGGATGAACGTCGTGCTGTCGACACAGCCCGAGATCGTGAGCGAGGACCCGCCGTGCGCAAACGCCGATGGTTACGCCATCGAGTTCAAGGGTGTTTCATTCGCGTACAGAGCAGACGGCCCGCGGGTGCTCGACGGCGTGAACCTGGCCATCGCGGACGGGGAAACTCTGGCCGTGGTGGGACCGACGGGCGCGGGAAAGTCGACGTTGATTTCTCTCATACTCAGGTTTTACGACCCGGTGGAGGGCGAGGTCAGGATTGGCGGTTGCCCGGTACGGCACATACCGCTGGAAGCACTGCGCAAGGACATCGGCCTCGTCCCACAGGACATCTTTTTGTTTTCCGACACCATCCGGGAAAACATCGCCTTCGGCACATCCGAGCTGGACGACCCGGTGCTGAAAATCGTTAGCGAGACGGCCTCGATCCACGAGGAAATCAGCGCTTTTCCCCGTGGATTCGAATCGATGATCGGAGAACGGGGTATCAACCTCTCCGGCGGGCAGAAACAGCGCGTAGCGATCGCCCGGGCGCTGGCGCGCGATCCAAAAATTCTGATTTTGGACGACGCGCTCTCCAGCGTGGACACCAATACTGAGGAAAAGATCCTCACGTCGATACGCTCCGATCTGGCCCGCAGGACGGCGATTCTCATATCGCATCGAATCTCGACGGCGATGGTGGCCGACCGGGTGGTCGTGATCGACGAGGGGCGGATCGTCGAAGAAGGAACGCACGACGAACTGGTGGATCTGGGCGGAATGTACGCGGACATGTACCACAAGCAGCGGATCATGATCGATCTGGAGACCGGATAAGCCGTCGGCGGCTTTCGGCCCTATGGCCGTGCGGGTTAGCGCGGCACGAAACGAACCATGGACTACATACAGGCGGACGAAATACAGGAACGGTCGTACGACACCGCTCTCATGAGGCGGATACTGGCCTACCTGCGGCCGTACCGTAAGAAGGTGGTGCTGAGCATCCTCCTGTTGGTGTTCGTTTCGCTCTTCCAGCTGGCGCCCCCGTATCTGACCAAGCTGGCGATCGACCGCTACCTGGCGCCCCTGTCGGACCTGCCCGCAGCGGAGCGCTACGCCGGCCTGTGGAAGATCATCGGCCTGTTTTCCGTGGTGCTGGCGGCGGGATTCGTGGTGACCTACGTCCAAATCTTCATGATGAGCTGGGTCGGCCAGCGGGTGATGTTCGACCTGCGGGTGCAGATCTTTCGCCAGATTCAGCGCATGGACGTCTCTTTCTTCGACAAAAACCCAGTGGGGCGGTTGATGACGCGGCTCACCAGCGACGTCGAAGCCCTCAACGAGATGTTCACGTCCGGCGTGGTGGCGATATTTCTCGATGTCTTCACGCTGGCCGGAATCGTGGTGATCCTGTGTTACCTCAATCTCAAACTGGCACTCATTACGTTTACGGTGCTCCCGTTTCTGTTCGTTGTCGCGCATTTTTTTCGAGCTCGGGCGAGGGACTCATACCGCAAGGTGCGCGTGCGACTGGCCGCGTTGAATGCGTTCCTGCAAGAGAACGTCACCGGCATGAGGGTGGTCCAGATGTTCAACCGGGAACGCGCCCAGTTGGACAGGTTCGAAAGGCGCAACAAAAAACTGTACGACGCGCACATCATGTCGGTGATGGCGTATGCCGTGTTCTTCCCGACCATCGAACTGTTGAGCGCGGTCGCTATCGCGCTGATTCTTTCCTTCGGCGGGAAGGGCGTGATCGAAAACACGATGACATTTGGTGCGTTGGTGGCGTTCATACAGTACGCGCAACGGTTCTACCGGCCGATCAGCGACCTGAGCGAGAAATATAACATACTCCAATCGGCGATGGCGTCGTCGGAGCGGATCTTTACGCTGCTCGACCGCGCCCCGAAGATCGAGAGCCCGCCGAAGCCGGTGAAGGTGCCAGACGGGCCGGCGGAGGTCGTATTCGATGGCGTGAGCTTCTCCTACAGCCCCGGCGAGGTAGTACTGCACGACATCAGCTTCCGCGTGGGAGCGGGCGAAAAGGTCGCCATCGTGGGGTTCACCGGCGCGGGGAAATCGACGATCATCAACCTGTTGTCGCGGTTTTACGACGTCGACGGCGGCCGGATCCTGATCGGCGGGACCGACGTGCGCGATTTCGAGCTCTCCAGCCTTCGCGGCTACATCGCCACCGTTCTTCAGGACGTGTTCCTGTTCTCCGGAAGTGTCGCCGACAACATCACGCTGGGCAACGCGGCGATCGGCGAGGACAAGATGCGCGAAGTGTCGCGCCATATCAACTCGGAAAAATTCATACAGAAACTACCCAACGGCTACGGCGAGAACGTGGGTGAACGGGGAATCTCGTTGTCCGTCGGCGAACGGCAGCTATTGTCGTTTGCGCGGGCGTTGGTGTACGACCCAAAGCTGCTGGTGCTGGATGAGGCCACATCCAGCGTGGACACAGAAACGGAGTTCTTGGTGCAGGACGCCCTGGAGAAATTCCTGTCTGGACGAACGGCGATCGTTATCGCCCACCGCCTCTCTACGATTCGCTACGTCGACCGGATCATCGTGTTGCACAAGGGCCGGATCGTGGAGGACGGCAATCACCGGGAACTCCTCGCGGCGGCCGGTCACTACTCCAAGCTGTACGAACTACAGTTCAAGGACCAGGAGAAAAACGTTTACTGATTCGGGCGCTCTGGTATCCTGTGGGGCATGCGAGCGGTCGATTTTTTGCTGGAGACGGTTTCTCACTTCGCCCGGCGGGTACAGGGACCGCCGCCGGGGGTGCCGTTTCACGCCGACGCGGAGTTTGAAACCAGTCTGGTGTCGACCTGTCAGCATCAGATGTTGAGCGCGCTGGTCTCCGAATCTTTCGACGAGCTGGCACTCCCACCCAGCATATCGCGTATCACCATCGCCAGAATCAAGCACTACGCAGGGGTGTCGGCCGAATTCCGCCAGCGACGCATGCAGCTCGCCGGCCGGATTGCCACAGCGTTTTCCGACCAGGGAATTCGGGCGGCCTTTTTGGGTGACGTCTGGATCGCGTCGTATCCGGAGCTGCTAGGTCGGCTGCGTCCCATCGGTCGCATCGACGTTATGATCGACGAGACCCGGTGGATGGAAGCGGTGGCGGTGCTGCGCAATCTGGGATTCTTCCGCAGCCGAATTCAACCTCACATTGCCGACTCGGCGGACGCCCTGCGCTATCACCAGTACTATTCACCGCTAATGATGCACAACCACGACGGCGACACGGTCGAAATTCGTTTTCGCGTGATCGACTTCGGAAATCCGGGGCGGGAAAACCAAGCGTGGTCTCGTGTCGCTGAATCCGAGATCGCCGGCACGAAAACCGCCGTCGTGAGCGTCGAAGACCAGCTGATTCACTCGGTGATCTCATTCGGAGCGGAGGGGTTCGTCGACCTGCTGCTGGTGCTAGATGCCGGTTGGCTGTTGGATCGGCACGTCGCCACGCTGGACTGGAAGTACCTCACCCGGCGGCTCTACGACAGGGGGCTGTATTCGGCGTTCTACTTCACGTTGGAGCTAGTGTGCGAACTACTTCGCTTCCATATGACGATTCCGCAGCTGGATCCACCGGCCGGATGGCAACGGCGGTTGTTCCACGTGTGGTGGCGGCCGCGCGAGGCGGACTACACAGGAGAAACCGAACCCACGGCGGGCCGATTCGTGTGGGGCCTGGTCGAGAGCGGCGGGTTGGCGTCAAGGATGTTGTGGCTGCATCGGGCGCTGCTTCCGCGGAGATCGTGGGTGCGGTCGGTGTACGGCCGGCCGGCCAATTTGTGGTTGTGTTTGAAATTTCTCCACGACGTGCGCAGCGGCAGACGCCGGCGTGCCGCCGACTTGGAAGACCAACAAGGTGACGTCACCGATTTCAACCGGTCGCACTAACGAGTAAGACCCTCCCGAACGGCACGAGATGGACCGCCGCGATCGATCCCCAAACATCATCGTAGACACCCGCGGGATGTTTTGCCCCGTTCCTATCATTAAGCTGTCCGAAGCCGTCCGCAACATAGATCCCGGCTGCGTGGTGGAATTGGTATCCGACGATCCGGCGATCGAATTTGATCTGCCCGCGTGGTGCCAGAGCGCCGGACATGACGTCGTGTCGCTGACGCGCGATGGCGCGGACTTCATTTATCGCGTCCAGAAGAATGAGAAGACCGGTTAGAAGAGCGCTTGCATTTGCGCCGCGGTCGGGTAGGACGGTTTCTCGACCAGCATCGTTCGATTGTCGACGCCATCGAGGATCGACTCGTTGAGCCGGAGCAGGCAGGCATCGCGCGTGCGCTGGAACTGCGCCATCGCGGTTTTCGGCACTGGCTCTTTCGACGGAAGTTTGATGCGGCGCGGATTGACCCAGCTCCCGTTCTTCCTTATCCGATAACACACGTGCGGGCCGTTGGCCCAGCCGGTTGCACCGACGTATCCGATTACCTGTCCCTGATTGACGCGCTTGCCCGAGCGAATCCCCTTGGCGAAACGCGAGAGGTGAAGGTAGTAAGTGGTGTAGGTGTTGTTGTGCTTGATCTTGACGTACTTGCCGTTGGCACTGCGCCGTGTGGCGGCCAGCACGGTGCCATCGCCGGTGGCGTATACCGGTGTGCCGTGCGGCGCGCCGAAGTCGACGCCATAGTGCGGTTGGTAGCGCTTGTTGACGGGGTGATACCGCCGGTGGCTGAAGTTCGAAGTGACGCGCGTGTATTTGACCGGCGAACGCCGCAGGGTTTTTTCCAGCGAGTTGCCGTTCTCGTCGTAAAAGCCCCGGCGCCCTCTGCCGGAGTCGAAACGGAAGGCATGGTATTCGTGGCCGCGAGCGACGACGAGTGAGGCGAGCACGTCGCCCAGCATGGAGCGGCCATTTTCGTAGGTTTTTCTCTCGTATAGAACGACGAACGAATCGCCGCGCCGAATGTCGGTAAAAAAGTCGATGGTCCAGCCGAAGATCTCGGCCATCTGTGCGGCAAGATCGGTCTCGGCATTTTGCTCCTGCAGTGTGGCGAACACGGACTGCTGGATGGTCCCCTCGGTGACGTGATAGGTGATGGTGTAGGGAACGGTGTCGATCACTGCTGCGAAGCTCTTCGCACCTTCCCGCCGCACGCTCAAGTATTTCTCGCTGTCGAAATAGAAGAACAGGCTGTCGACGCCCTCATCGGAGGTATACACGGCGAATTTCTGACCGGACCGAACGCGCTTGAGGTTGTAGGTCTTTTTGGCCGCCCGGACGATTCGGTCGATGTCCTGTGGCGTGACGCCGACGCTGCGGAGCTCGACGTACAGGGAGCTGTTGCGGCGAATCTTGCCCTCGATGGGTCCCGCCGGTGCAGGCTGCCCGCTTGCCGCCGGCATCACCTGGAATGACCCAGGGGACCCCTCTGCCTCCAGGACGTGCGCGTCGAGGCCGGAGACGGCGGGCTCTACGCTCCCGACCTGTATATCGAGGTCAGCGGGTCTGAATGGCTTTAGAGCGGCGTCTCGCGCGGCGTACAGCCCCAGAGCGGCCAGAATGACGATTAGCGGTGCTAGTCTTCTCATAACTCGTGCTACCCAAGCGGCAAAATTGACCGGACGCGCCGACCACGGCGGGCTCGGCGCGTCTGTGGCAAATCCCGTGATTTGAATGAAATACGGGATAACGTTAGGCCAAGTCAAGTATTATTCGACCGAATTTCGCGGCTCCCCCTCCACGAGCATAAACTGTTCCGCTCCCCCCCACTTCGCAGCGAAGTCAC
>CBDVBX010000021.1:0-27116 GCA_965372335.1 uncultured bacterium
GTCGGCGAGCAATAATTGAGGTGCCAATCCGCGAGCCGACAACCGAGACGACCGTACAGTGCGGAAATGCGACGTGCAAGGTCGGGTCGTAGGGAGTCGTGCCAGTGAAGCCCACGGCGACCTGCCCCAGAGCCTCCAGCGACCGCGGTCGGTCGGCCCAAGTACCCGAGGAACTCACTTCCTTGCGGCCGTGGAGGCCGTGGCGGGTTACTCCAAGGGGTCGCCGAAGAGAGTGACGACCAGGCGGCGGCCGCCGGCGCGGTTGCGGTGTTCGCACAGGTACAAGCCTTGCCAGATCCCCAGGTTGAGGCGTCCCCCCGTGATCGGGACCGTCACGGCGCTACCCAATAGCATCGACTTGATGTGCGCCGGCATGTCGTCGGGACCCTCTTGCGTGTGGACGTAATACGGCGCATTTTCAGGGACCGCACGGTTGAAGTGTGACTCCAGATCCGCTCTAACCGACGCGTCCGCGTTTTCGTTGAGCGAGAGCGATGCCGAGGTGTGTTGGATGAAGAAGTGTGCGATGCCCAGACGGAAATTTTGGATCTCCGGAGCCTGACCTACAATTTCCGACGTGACCAGGTGGAAGCCGCGCGGCTTGGGTGCCAGCACAATTTCCTTTTGCGTCCATTCCATAGTTTATCCAATCCAGGTGACGACGCACTGCTGGGGCTAGTGTACCACACTCCGATTCGATATAATGCCCGTACGACCCTGAAAGCAAAAATGCGACAGAAGAAAGGACGATCGACAATGCTGGACATGATCAAGTGGATCGAACGCCAATTCCACGAGAAGCCCGACGCCGGGACTTTCCCCATGGTCGTCGAGCGGCTCGCCGGCACGCCCGCTCGGGTCGATGAGAGGATCGCCAGCGTGCCGCCCGAGATGTTGACCCAGCGGATCGGAGGCGCCTGGACGATCCAGGAGCACTTAGGGCACCTGTGGGATCTGGAGCCTCTGTGGGCTGCGCGCCTGGACGAATTCGTGGCGGGGGTGCCGGAGCTTACCGCCGCCGACATGAGCAATCAGAAAACCCGCGACGCCAACCACAACGACAGTTCAATAGATGATCTCCAGAGAGTTTTCCGCGCCGCCCGCAACACCATCGTCGAGAGGCTGGAATCGCTGGACGAGTCGTCCGTGGTGCGCAAAGCGACTCACCCGCGACTCCAGAGGCCGATGCGCGCCATCGACCTGTGCGTTTTCGTGGCGGAGCACGACGATCACCACCTGGCGCGAATGAGCGAGTTGTGGCGCGCCCTTTCCGGAAAATCGGCCGTCCTGTCGTTGGCGCCGCGTTTTCGGTAGTGCCTACCCCTGGAGAAACACCCAGCCGCGATTCTCTCGTTGACCGGTCCGGATTGTGGTGCTATCCTTCATTGTTTAAATGGCTTAGAGTGCGCGGCGACAACGACGCAAACCAAAACGCATCTATGGACAAACATTTCGACCCAAAGACCTCCCAAGCGAAGTGGAACGACGCGTGGGAAAAGGCTGGTGTGTTCACGCCGGGCGACGACACGGACAAACCGTCGTTCGTGATCATTCTGCCCCCGCCCAACGTCACCGGCGTCCTGCACGTCGGACACGTGTTGGGTGACACCGTCCAGGACCACCTCATCCGTTGGAAGCGGATGCGCGGTTACAACACCTTGTGGCTTCCCGGATCCGACCACGCCGGTATTGCCACGCAAAAGGTGGTTGAAAACGCCTTGCTCAAGGAGGGCAAGAGGCGCGCGGACATGACCCGCGAGGAGTTTCTCGGCCATGCGTGGGAATGGAAAGACCGTCACCACGGCGTCATCGTAGATCAGTTGCGTAACCTCGGCTGCGGTCTGGATTGGAGCCGCGAAGCGTTTACACTGGACGAGCCGCGCTCGCAGGCGGTTCGAGAAGTGTTCGTTCGCTTGTACGAAAAAGGACTGATCTACCGTGGTGACTACATCGTCAACTGGTGCCCGTCGTGCCAGACGGCGATCTCCGACGAAGAAGTCGAGTACAAGGAGATGGACTCCCACCTGTGGTGGATCGAGTACCCGGTAGAAGATGGTAATAAACTGGTCGTAGCGACCACGAGGCCGGAGACGATGCTCGGAGATACGGGCGTGGCCGTCAGTCCGGAGGACGAGGAAAAGAGGAGCATGGTCGGCAAAACTGCCACGCTGCCCATCGTCGGACGAAAGCTGCCGATCGTAGCGGACGCTGTTGTGGACAAAGAGTTCGGTTCGGGTTTCGTCAAGGTCACGCCTGCGCACGACCCCAACGACTTCGAGATCGCCGGGCGACACAATCTACCGTCGGTGGTGGTGATCGACCGCCAGGGCCGGATGACGGCGGAAGCCGGTGCGCAGTTCGAGGGAATGGACCGATTCGAGTGCCGCAAGAAGGTGGTCGAACAGCTCGAAGCGCAGGGCTCTCTCGTTAAGATCGAACCTCATCGACATTCGGTGGGTCACCACGACCGCTGCGGTACGATGATCGAACCGCTGCTCTCCCGAGAATGGTTTGTCAAAATGCAGCCACTGGCCAAACCGGCAATCGAAGTCGTGGAGCGGGACGAGGTGTCGTTCTACCCCGAGCGATGGCGAAACGTCTACATGAGTTGGATGACCAACATCAAGGATTGGTGCATCTCACGCCAGCTGTGGTGGGGTCACCGGATTCCCGTGTGGTATTGCCCCGACGGCCACCTGACGGTATCGCGAACCGATCCTGAGGCTTGCGGGACGTGCGGCACGGGAGAGATCCGGCAGGATGAAAATGTGCTCGATACGTGGTTCTCGTCATGGCTGTGGACGATATCTCCCCTGGGATGGCCGGAGGATTCGCCCGATCTCGGCCGCTTCCACCCGACCGACGTACTGGTAACCGGATATGAAATCATATTCTTTTGGGTGGCAAGGATGATAATGGCCGCGCTGGAGTTCGTCGGCGAAATCCCGTTCAGACACGTATTCCTGACCGGCATCGTCCGGGACGGGCAGGGGCGCAAGATGAGCAAGTCGTTGGGCAACTCGCCAGATCCGCTGGACATCATCGACAGATACGGTACGGACGCGTTCAGATTCACGTTATCGATGCTCTCACCACCGGGCAAAGACGTGCTCTTTGTCGATGAAAAAGTCGAACTGGGACGTAATTTCACCAATAAGATCTGGCAGGCGTCGCGGATGGTGATGACCGCGGTTGAGAACAACGAATCGCTCGTGCTATTCGAGAGCGACAAGAGCGCTGGCGACGGTTCGACCGGCGGGTTCGAAGCCTCGTGGCACGCATCGCACGGCAGTCGCCTGGCGTTCGAGCCGGAAATGGTGTGGGAGGATCGTTGGATATTGAGCGCGCTCGGCCGGTGCGCGGCAGACGCCGAGGAGAGTTTTTCGTCGTGGCGACTCAACGACGGAACGGCACGTATATACGACTTTATATGGCACGAGTTCTGTGACTGGTACTTGGAGCTGGCAAAAATCCGGTTGTACGGAGACGGGGACAAACGAACGGTTCTGAGCGTGTTGCTCTACGTCCTCGGAGAATCGGTCAAGTTGCTCCACCCTTTGATGCCGTACGTAACGGAGGAGATTTGGGACATACTGCCAATGACGAGCGGGTTCATTCTGACGAACGAATACCCGATGGAGGACGGTGGGCTAAAGGACGCCGCGGCAGACGAAAAGATGACGGTATTTCAGTCCATCGTCACCGCCGCGCGGAACATCCGCGCACAGTACCACGTCGACCCCGGCGCGAAAATCCCACTCTACATCCGAACGCCAAAAGGCGGTGAAGCGGTTATAGAAGAGGTGCAAGGCGGAATCCGGCAACTGGCAAGAGCCGACGAGATTCAGATTGGACCCGAGGTGGTCAAAGAAAAGGGTAGCGCTGCCACTCCCATAGGAAGCTTCGAAGTGATCGTGCCGTTGGCGGGGGTGGTGGACTTGGACGCCGAAATGGAACGGCTCCAAACCGAGAAGACGAAAATCGAACTGGAACTCGACAGGGTCAATAAGAAACTCAGTAATGACAACTTTGTGACCCGCGCGAAACCGGAGGTCGTGCAGAAGGAACGCGACAAAAAGACGCGGCTCGATTCGGAGATGGAGAAACTGGTCGAGTCGCTGACCATCATTAACACTGATTAGGGGGTCACGATGACCGCAAGCCCCACCGGTGACACGATCGGTGAAATCCTCAAACGCTCGCGCGAGGCGAAAAACCTCACGATAGAAGCTGTCAATCGAGAAACGAAGATTTCAGTGGCTGTCATCCACGCGCTCGAACAAGACGACATGGACTCTTTCGCGAGTGAGACGTACCTCAAAGGATTTCTCAAGAACTATGCTATTTTTCTCAACTTGGATCCGAATCAGTTGTGGAATATGTTGAGCCGGCAGCGGGGCACTGTTCCCGACGGACAAGGCACGTTCTGGGATATCGAAGAGGCCGTTCGCGAAGAAAAACTCAAGTCGCCCCGGATAGTGCAGCGAATTATTGTTCCGTTGTTGATCATCGTCATCGTGCTACTGGTGTTCCTTTACGTCAGAGAGCGAGGAAAAACGCAATCGGAACCGTCACGCGATGTCGGAGTCGCTCGCACGGTCTCGTGCGCCGTCGAAAGTGGAAAAGTTTAAGCTCGTATCCTCTTACAAACCTACCGGCGATCAGCCGCAAGCGATTCGTGCGCTTGTACAGGGCATAAAGCAGAACAAGAGAGACCAGGTGCTGCTCGGCGTCACCGGGTCGGGTAAGACCTTCACTATGGCAAATGTCATCGCCGAAGTGAATCTGCCGACGCTGGTAATTTCCCACAACAAAACGCTCGCCGCTCAACTCTACGGCGAGTTCAAGGGGTTCTTTCCGGATAACTCTGTCGAATACTTCGTGAGCTACTACGATTACTATCAGCCCGAAGCCTTTGTGCCCGCAACAAATACTTACATCGAAAAAGACGCGTCGATCAACGACGACTTAGACCGGCTGCGAGTGCGTGCGACCAGCGCGCTCATGACTCGTCGCGACGTAGTCGTGGTTTCGAGTGTGTCCTGCATTTACGGTCTGGGATCGCCGGAGGCGTTCAAGAAAATGACGATCGAACTGGCGGTGGGAGACGTAACCGATCGAGAAGATTTTCTCCGCAGCCTGGTCGATATCCAATACCAACGCAACGACTTGGCTCTCACGCGCGGCACGTTCCGGGTTCGCGGCGACGTCGTAGAACTCCGGCCCGCTTACGAGGAAGAAGCGATTCGGATCGAATTCTTCGGCGACCAGGTCGAATCGCTTTCCGCCACCGATCCCACCACCGGACGCGTCATTCGTCCGATCGAGAAATTGGCCGTGTTTCCGGCCAAGCATTTCGTCACCCCCGAACCCCTGGTCAAGCAGGCAGTCGCTGAGATTCGCGTGGAGCTGGCGGAACGCTTGCAGCAGCTGAGAGCCCAGAACAAGCTGGTTGAAGCTCAACGGCTGGAGTCCCGAACGTTGTACGACATCGAAATGCTGGACGAAATGGGATATTGCACGGGCATTGAAAACTACGCCCGCTTTCTCAGCGGTCGTAAGCCGGGAGAACGACCGATGACCCTACTGGACTTTTTTCCGGACGAATTTCTGTTGATCGTAGACGAGTCTCACGTGACCATCCCCCAGGTCGGCGGTATGTTCAACGGTGACCGGTCACGAAAGCAGACGTTGGTCGAACACGGTTTTCGCCTGCCGTCGGCACTCGACAATCGACCGCTCAGGTTTGAAGAGTTCGACGCTATTGTTCCCCGAATTGTCTACATCAGCGCGACGCCTGCTGACTACGAACTCGAGCGTGCCGGTGGAGAAGTCGTCGAACAAGTGATCCGCCCAACCGGGCTAGTCGACCCGGAGATCTTCGTACGCGCGGTCGAAGGGCAGGTAGACGACCTGGTCGAGGAAGTACGCCAGCGAGTGGAGCTGCAGGAACGGGTGTTGGTGACGACACTGACCAAGCGAATGGCAGAGGAGCTTACCGACTACCTCGCATCACTCGGCATCCGCGTGCGCTACCTTCACTCGGACATAGACGTGCTGGAGCGCATGGAAATCCTGCGTGGATTGCGGCTCGGCGAGTTCGACGTGCTGGTCGGAATAAACCTATTACGCGAGGGTCTCGATTTGCCGGAGGTCTCGCTAGTGGCCGTATGCGACGCCGATAAGGAGGGCTTTTTGAGGAGCGAAAAAAGCCTGATTCAGACGGCGGGCCGAGCTGCTCGTCACGTCTCGGGCAAGGTCATCTTTTATGCAAGTAACATGACCGGTTCGATGCGCCGCGCGATCGACGAGACCAACCGGCGACGGCGACTCCAGCTGAACTATAATGTTCAGCACGACATCACGCCGCGGGGCATCGTGAAAACGCTGGACGAAGTGAAACTCAGCACGTCGGTGGCCGACGCCAAGAATCTCGAAGGCGCCGATGTCATCTTCGAAGCCGGAGTGGCCACCGAGGAGATGGTAAAGGCACTCGAAGCAGATATGCTGCGAGAGGCGCAAGCGCTCAATTTCGAAAAGGCGGCCAGCCTGCGCGATAGGTTGGAGGAGGTTAGACTTCAACTGGTGCTGGAAGCGGAAGACCGTTCCAAGCGTCGTAAGGGCAGTCGCGGGACCCGCAGCAGGCGCAGGTGAGGATGTCCTGTGCGCAGCCGGTCTTCGAGCGGCGCAGCCGTCAGAGAGGATTCCGAAACGTGAAAGATCCGGACAGAAAAGCGATCGCACCGATGGTCCAAGCCGCCCTCGAGGAGGACGGCGCGCGATCCGACGCCACCGTCTCATTCCTTGGCATCGATGACGAGGCAATCGCAGCCGACGTAATTGCCGGCGGAGACGGGGTGGTCTGCGGCGTCGATGTGGCCCGGGAAGTTTTCAGACAAATGGACGAGTCGATCGTTTTCGACGGTGGGGTGCAGGATGGGGAACGCTGTCAGGTGGGCGGTACTATTTGTAGCGTGAGAGGCCGCGCGAGCTCGATCCTCTCCGCCGAACGGGTTGCACTCAACTTCATGCAACGTATGTCCGGTATCGCCACGCTCGCCGCCGCTTTCGTCGCCAGGGTCGCCGGTACCGGTGTGACCATTTTGGACACCCGAAAGACCACGCCGCTGTGGCGCGACTTGGAGAAGTACGCCGTTCGTTGCGGCGGGGCACAAAACCACCGCCGCGATCTGCGATCGATGGTGCTGGTGAAGGAAAACCACGTCCGCGCACTCGGCGGCGAGATCGCATCGATCGAGAGGCTCAAGACCGCCCACCGCGACAAAGGACTTTCGGTCGAGGTGGAAGTCGATTCGATTGGCTTCTTGAGGAGGCTTCTCGGTGCGCCGGTCGACCGTGTCATGTTGGACAATTTCACCCCCGCACAGGTCGAAGAGGCGCTGACCCTGATATCCGCGGTCCCGTCATCGTCGCGGATGGATGTCGAGGTTTCTGGTGGTGTAACATTAGATAACATAGCGGGTTACGCCATTGATGGCGTCGATTATATTTCAGTGGGGGCGTTGACGCACTCGGCGCCCGCCGTGGCAATGAGCCTGGAGGTCCGTTGAGGTGACCCCCGCCGACCGGATATTGCCCTCGGACGTCAAAAAGCACCTCTCCACCCGCCGCTTCGGCCGCCGGATCTACTACTACCCCGAAACCGATTCCACCAACCGGGTCGCGCTCGAATTGGCCCAACGGGGCGAATCCGAAGGTACGGTGGTGATCACGGACTTTCAAACCATGGGAGAAGGCCGGCAAAACCGCACCTGGTGCGGCGCCGCCGGGAAGGATCTGCTTTTTACGCTGGTACTTCGGCCGGATAATGACCTTCCGTCGATGCTCCCAGTGACTCTGGTGTTTTCCGCAGCCGTCGCCGCCAGGCTCACCCAGTCTCTCGGCATCGAAATGGGTGTAAAGTGGCCCAACGACATGGTGACACCAAAAGGAAAAATTGGCGGAATTCTTGCAAAAGGGTCGGCAGTCCCTGGAAATCCGTCCATTGTGATCGTCGGGATTGGACTCAACGTCAACTCCGACGAGCGAGACTTCGCGGCATCGATACGCGGGCGGGCGGCGTCTTGTAGGACCCTTACCGGGCGTGTGTGGGATCGGGGGAGGATACTGGCTGATGTGTTGGACGCGGCGGAAGATCACTACGACCGGTTTCGGAAGGACGGGTTTTCCGTCCTCCGAGAGCACTACGAGGAGAGGCTTGCCCTACGCGGACAGCGCGTTTATTTCGAACGGGGGGGCGTCAGGGTGCGTGGGACGGTAGAGGGCGTGAACGACGACGGTGCACTGAGGTTGAATCCAGCCGACGGCGGGGAGCCGTTGGTGTTATACAACGAAGAGGTACGGCTGGAACCATGATTCTGACGGTCGATATAGGAAATTCTTATGTCAAGTGCGCCGTGGTGGACGGCGAGCGCGTCATCGGCGGGGAGCACCTGGAGACGAAGCGGTGCGAGAACGCGGTGGCGGTGAGCGATATGATCCGGCGGGTAACCAGCACCGTTTTGTCGATCGATAGGGCCATCCTCTCGTCGGTCGTTCCGAGGGCTACTGTGACGATTTCGCGCGCGATCGAGTTGCAGTTGGGAGCAGGGCCGATGGTGGTAAATTGCAACATGCGGCTTCCGTTTCGCCTTGCGGTGAGCGATCCGTCGCAGGTCGGCGCCGATCGTTTGTGCGCGGCGGCAGGTGCCGTGGGCACCAAGCGCGGTAACGCGATCGTGATCGATGCCGGATCGGCGATTACAATCGATGTTGTCCGCGATAAAGAGTTCCGCGGTGGCATAATCGCCGCTGGACCGGCTATTGCGTTGGTCGCGCTCCACACTTACGCCAGCCAACTGCCGGCGATCGATTATTCGGCCTCGGATGCGCATTTCCCAAAGACATTTGATACCACAAGGACCGCCATGACGCTGGGAGCCGGATTGGGGAGCGTGGGAGTGATACGGGAGGCCGTTCGATTCCTAGAGAAGGCGGTTGGCATGTCCCCGCGTAAATACATCACCGGCGGATTTGGTGGTGTTCTCTCGTCTCACCTTCCCGAATCGTGGCGGTTCGAACCCGATCTGACCCGAAGGGGACTCTACGTGATCGCTTTTCTCAATCGTCGCCAATCCGACCGGGATCCCAAAGCCCGCCGGACGACGAATCGTCAAACCGAGAAGCCCGTTACAACGTAATACCGGCCCTTCCTAAGCTTACCAGCATTGAAAGTTAAATTTCTCGCAATAATTCCGAGATAACGAAACATAATTAGCGCTTTTTTGCTTGAAATCGTCGAACGGCACGTGTATATTTGCTCTGTTTGGCAGTCTACCATTGAGAGTGCTAATTCTAGAACCCCTACCGTTATTAAGGAGGAAATCGAATGAAACTCACTCCTTTAGCCGATCGGATAATTGTTAAGCCGATCGAGGAGCCAGAGCAGAAGAAGGGTGGCATCATCATCCCCGATACGGCCAAGGAAAAACCCCAGCAGGGCGAAGTCGTCGCCGTCGGCCCCGGCCGCCGCACCAACACGGGCGAGAGAATCGCACCGGAGGTAAAAAAGGGTGACCGGGTGCTCTTCGGAAAGTACGCCGCAACGGAGTACACCATTGGCGACGAAAAAGTATTCGTGATGAAAGAAGACGACATCATCGCCATCGTTTAATCATATCGAACACAAGCACGTTGTGTAGTTAAGGAGGAACACCACTATGGCAAAGCAAATAGCGTATGACGCCGAGGCGCGCGAAAAGCTCAAATCCGGCGTCGACAAACTTGCGAATGCCGTCAAGATCACGCTGGGCCCCAAAGGCCGGAACGTTGTTCTTGACAAGAAGTTCGGGAGTCCGACCGTGACCAACGACGGAGTGACCATCGCCAAAGAAATCGAATTGTCAGATCCGTACGAAAATCTCGGAGCCCAGATGGTCAAGGAAGTCGCCACCAAGACGCAGGATGTCGCCGGCGACGGCACAACCACCGCCACGATTCTCGCGCAGGCGATCATCCACAGAGGAATCAAAAACGTCACCGCTGGCGCCAATCCCATGGAACTGAAGCGCGGTATCCAGTTGGCCACCGAGGCCGTCGTGGCAGAGATCCGCAAACGCAGCAAATCGATCAAAACCACCGAGGAAATCGCAAGCGTTGCCACGATCAGCGCAAACAACGACCCGGAGATCGGCCAATTGATCGCCGACTCAATGGAGAAGGTCGGTAAAGACGGCGTCATCACCGTCGAAGAGGCGCGTGGTATGGAGACGACGCTGGAAGTCGTCGAAGGTATGCAGTTCGATCGCGGTTACCTCTCGCCTTACATGGTCACCGACGCCGAGCGCATGGAAGCGATACTCGAAGACGCCGTTATCCTCCTCCACGACAAAAAGATTTCGTCGATGAAAGATCTTCTCCCGATCTTGGAGAAGGTCGCGCAGTTGACCAAGCCGCTGCTCATCATCGCGGAAGACGTCGAGGGCGAAGCGTTGGCGACACTGGTTGTCAACAAATTGCGCGGAACGTTGAACGCCGCCGCCGTCAAGGCGCCCGGGTTTGGCGACCGCCGCAAGGCAATGCTCGAAGACATCGCAATCCTCACTGGCGGCCGCGTGATCAGCGAAGATGCCGGCTTCAAGCTGGAAAACGCCACCGTGGCCGATCTGGGAGAAGCCAAACGTATCACCATCGACAAGGACGACACCACGATCGTAGAGGGCGCGGGCAAAGCTGCCGACATCAAGGCGCGGATCGCTCAGATACGCCGGCAGATCGAAGACACCACCTCCGACTACGACAAAGAGAAGCTCCAAGAGCGTCTGGCCAAGCTGGCGGGCGGCGTAGCCGTCATTAATGTCGGCGCGGCCACGGAGTTTGAAATGAAGGAGAAGAAGGCCCGCGTGGAGGACGCCCTGGCGGCGACGCGCGCGGCTGTCGAGGAAGGTATCGTCGCCGGCGGCGGTATCACTCTGGTGCGTTGCATCAAGGCCCTCAAAAAGGTCGAAGCGGAAGGCGACGAGGCGATCGGAGTGGATATTATCCGCCACGCGCTCGATATGCCGCTGCGCCAGATCGCTGCCAACGCGGGTGCCGAGGGCTCTCTGGTCTCAGAGCACGTGTCGAAGTCGGCCGGCGACACCGGTTACAACGCCGCCACCGGCGAGTACACTGACCTGTTCAAGGCCGGGATCGTGGATCCGACCAAGGTGGCGCGGTCGGCGCTGCAGAACGCAGCCAGCGTCGCAGGTCTGTTACTAACGACCGAGGCCGTCATAACCGACGCGCCGGAGGAGGAAAAAGCCGGGGCCGTTCCGCCGGGTGCCGGCGGTATGGGTGGTATGGGCGGTATGGGTGGCATGTACTAGACGCTCGAAAACGTCAAATCTGAGGCGCGCCGCCGTGGGGTCAAAACTCGGTGGCGCGCCTTTGTTTACGCCGCTGCGAGTGGCGTTGCCGACAAAAATCTCCTTGAAATCCACGCAATAGGAGCATATGGTTCAACCGATATCCCCACCTAACTATGTCTATTTCACTGGCTATGATTTAGCACAATTGGGGTACTTCCTCTCCGTATCCGACCCCCAAGTTGTGATTCTGAAATGGGAGGTCCGCGTTTGAAAGTGTCGTGTATTCATTATCATCACACCCTGATGTGTTTGCTTTTATTGTTGATTATAGGCGTTGTTACGGTTGGATGCAGCGACGACGAGTCCGCCGACGGTGTCGATGAGAAGCCGCTAACGATCTCGATGATTATCATCAATCCCAAGTCGATCGCACAAACGGACACATTGAAAGCCACGGCGATTGCAGAAGGTAGCAGCGTTCCGGGTAGTTTCCCCACTTATAAATGGACGAAGACGGGCGGCACATTTCTTACCGATAATCAGGCATCCGTCGAATGGGTCGCGCCTGGCAGCTCGGCGGTGTTTCGGTTGACTTGTACCGTGACGAATTCGGGTGGATCAAGTTCGGCAGCGGTAGATGTGTTTGTCGGCCGACAGCAACTGGTAATTCCCGAACAGGCCGGGGAGGTCCACCTACTATCCGCGGGATTGTTCTACTACCTGCGGGGGCCGGTGGGTGACGCCGGTTGGGACAGTTCAAAAGTGTACCTCGCCGATGTCGGGGCGGGACCGGGGGGACTGTCGGTATTGAAAGGCTCGCGATTGGGCGATCAGTTTGTATTCTCCAAGCATCTGGCGAACGCGGCTCATTCCTCGTGGGGAGAGATCAGAGTCGAAAACACAACAGACCCAATCGACGTGTGGCTGGTCGGCCTGGATGTAGGGCGTGTTACCGCGGTTACGTCCGACCGCTCGCTCGAGGGCGGCACACGACACCAGCAGTACCAGTATCCGTATTTCTCGGCCGACGAAAACTTGCTCACTTATCAGGGATTTCTCCCCGCCCCGCAGCAGGGGGAGGTCGACACGGTCGACGTATTCGTGCACTACATCGACCAGGACAAATCAGTAAATGCGACGAGAGCCGATACGCAGAGCGAGCGTCGGCGTAACTTGTATCCGACGATTTCGAGCGATGACAGCTGGCTGGTGTTTGTTTCCGACAGGGGAGAGAGAGATACTTGGGATTTTTACGGGCTGCCGATCGTCGGCGGCGTCGTTGACACGTTGCTCAGTCAAACCAAGAGACTGACCACTGCGGGTCTGGTCGGCCTTGGTCCGTGGACCATTATCGATCGCCCTCTCATGACGTGGAATCCGTCGTCTGGTCCAGTACTCGCTGTATTGGGAGACGACGATGTGCTTTATTTCGTAGAGACGAATGCGGGCGGCGCGAATACCAGAGCCATTCAAAGCATCACCGGCGACATTTCCGAGCTCGACTGGTCTACCGACGGACAGACCCTTGCGGTATCCGCTTCCAGAGTGTTGAAGGAGGGCGACGCAGCCTCCAGCGAATTGTACACGGTGCCGATCGATGGATCGCCACAGTTGAGACATACTTCTCACCCTGGCGATAAAATCGTCGATGTGACATGGTCGCCCGATGGCGAGTTTATCGTCTACCGGGTGATCCGTATCGACCAAGCTTGGTTCGAACTGATCGATATCGACGGTGGTACAGATTTCTTGGCCACAGTCGTGCTATCGGCGACAGCTCCACTGGGAGATCGTTCCAGTTATGCGGCGCAGATGTCGACCGACTCGGCCTACGGATCGGGAGACGTCGTTTATATGCTGTTTTTCGAAGGTCTTTCGCCTAGGCTATCGACTCTGGACATATCCGGCGCCCCGCTGTGAGCGTCCGGTGGTCACTTCTTGAGACCCGATGGGCGCACCCGCCCTTATGGGCGGGAGCGCCGTTTCTTTTCTGTCGGGACAACGGGTCTTGGTGGTGGGCCCCTGGCTCAGCCGCACGGGCGCGACTCGCGCAAGACGCTTTGAACGACGAGTGGAGTGTGTTAGAGTTGTGGGCGATCACGTTAGCGGGCGTCTTGGTTTGCGAGAGGCGGCGGAGACGGACCAAAGGAGTCGACGGTGAGCGATTTTATTCGGTTAAAGGACATTACCATATTCGGGTTTTACGGCGTTTCGCCACAGGAACGCGAGGTGGGTCAGAAGATCCAGATTGACCTGGATCTCTTCGCAGATCTGAGTGCCGCATGCGCTAGCGATTCGCTGCAGGACACCATAAATTACGAGTCCGTTTATACCTCTGTGATGGAAGTAGTCGAAGGCGGCAAGCGGTACCGACTGCTCGAAACGCTCGGTGAAGAGATTTGCGACGTTGTCATCAGAAAGTACCCCGTGGAGAAGGTCAAAATCCGGCTGCGCAAGCTCAACCTCCCGTTTCCCAACAACTTGTCGAACATCGAAATCCGGCTGACGAGGGAAGCGCCTCATCTGTAGTAACAGCGGCCGCCGAGGCGGGTTTTCTCGCGCTGGGTAGTAACCTGGGGAACCGGGAGCAGAGTATCCTGGAGGCCGTTCACCGTCTGGAAGACGCCGGGGTGCCGGTCGTCGCGGCCAGCAGCCTGTACGAGACCGCGCCGGCGGAAGGCGCGCACGGCAATAGGTTTATCAACGCGGTGGTCAAAGTTCGGCCTTTACTTTACCCGGGGGATTTGCTAAAGCGTTTGAAGACAATAGAAAGAACGATGGGCAGGACGAGCGGTCACAACCAGCCCAGAGAGATAGACATCGACATCGTCAGTTACGGGGACACGATCCTGGACGCGGCCGACCTCACCATTCCGCACCCTCGGTTCGGCAAACGGGCGTTCGTCTTATTGCCGTTGCAGGAAATTGCCCCCGACTTTTGTTGTCCGCTTACCGGCCGGAGGGTCGGCCAATTGATAGAATTGCTCCGGAAAGACCAGGCGATCTCTCGCGTAAGCGGACGAAGCATCATTGCGACAACCTCACCGTGACACAGACCAGTTATACAGATATCAAACGGAAAATCCTGGCACTGGGCCATAACTCCATCGCGATCGAGGGAAACCTGGGGGTGGGAAAGACGTCATTCGCTCGTCTCCTGGTGCGTCGACTCGGTGGCCGATTGGTAGAGGAATGCGTGGATGACAATCCGTTTCTCGAACGGTTCTACGATGACATGGGGGCATACGCATTTCAAACGCAGTTGGTTTTCTTGATGAACCGTTACAAACAGCAACTCGCCCTCAGCCAGACGGACTTATTCGCCGACCTCGTTGTGCTCGACTACACGTTTCCGCGAGATCGCATCTTCGCCAACGTCACTCTGAACGATGAAGAATTGGCGTTGTACGAACGCGTTGCTTCAGAGCTGGAAGCGAAACTGGTGAAGCCGAGTCTCGTTATTTACCTGCAAGCGTCCAGTTCCGTTCTGTTCGACCGGATTCAATTGAGGGGCAAAACGTTCGAAAGGTCCATCTCAAAAAACTACCTCGAAGCTCTCAACGAGGCTTTCAATCACTACTTCTTTAATTTCAGCGAGGGGCCGTTGCTCGTGGTTAATACCGACGCGGTGGATTTTGTCAACGACGAACGCCATTTCGCCGACTTGTTGCAACGGATCGGTGAGCCCGTGACCCACACGGAGTTTTACGTTCCTTCGTGGGAGACGAAATGAGCCCTAGAGACAAGATCACCATTCAGACGCTTCTCAACATGAAAAAGCGTCACCAAAAAGTCGTGATGCTCACCGCGTACGACTATCAAACGGCGATTCTCGAAGACCGTGCCGGTGTCGACGTCATACTGGTCGGTGACAGCCTGGGTATGGTCGTTCTCGGCTACGAAAACACGATTCCCGTTACGCTCGAGGAAATCATCCATCACCTAAGGGCGGTGGCGCGAGCCAGGACGAGGGCGTACGTGGTGGGCGATTTGCCGTTTATGAGCTACCAGGCCAGCGTCGAAGACGCCGTCAGAAACGCCGGTCGCGTCTTGAAGGAGGGGGGAGGCGAAGGGGTCAAATTGGAGGGCGGCCGACGCATGGAATCGGTGATCAAAGGCATTTTGGACGCCGACATCCCCGTTATGGGCCACCTCGGCCTCACGCCCCAGTCGGTATACCAATTTGGAGGGTACCGCGTGCAGGGGAAGGACGCGGCAAGCGCCGAAAAACTCATCGAGGAGGCGCAGTTTTTGGAAGAAGTCGGGTGCTTCAGCATGGTGTTGGAAGGCATCCCGTGGCAGCTGGCAGAGAAGATCACCGACGCGGTATCGATCCCTACGATCGGTATTGGCGCCGGACCGAATTGCGATGGCCAGGTTCTGGTTGTCAATGACCTCCTAGGGATGAATGATGAATTCTCACCGCGATTCGTCAAGCGATATGCTGACCTCGGTCAAGTGATGACGCGCGCGTTCGACTCCTATATTCACGACGTTCGCGAGGGCAAGTTCCCAGACCTCGAGCATAGCTACTAGCGGTATCAGGTCCGGCTTTGGAGGTGTTCAAAGATATATCGTCGATGCGGGATTACGTCGCGCGACAAAAGGCCGCTGGTACGCGCGTGGTGTTGGTGCCGACGATGGGTGCGCTGCACGAAGGACACGGGGCTTGTATCCGAACCGGACGAGCCGTTGACAACGCCGCCCTGGTAGTTTCAATTTTCGTAAACCCAACGCAATTCGCGCCGGGCGAGGACCTCGACGAATATCCACGACCGCTGGAGAGTGACCTGGCATCGTGCAGGAATTGGGATACGGATGCCGTGTTTGCGCCCTCCGCCGAAGCGATGTATCCGTCGGGGCGACCGCAGAGGACGTGGGTAAAGGTCGAGGGCCTGACGGAAATGCTCTGCGGCCGCGGCCGGACCGGACACTTCCAAGGTGTCACGACGGTGGTAGCCAAGCTGCTCAACATTGTTCAACCGGATGTGGCCGTGTTCGGACAAAAGGACGCCCAACAGGCATTAGTGATCCGCGAGATGGTCACTCAGCTCGACCTGCCGGTGGAGCTTCGGCTGGCTCAGATCGCGCGCGAGAGCGACGGGTTGGCCAGAAGCTCGCGCAACGCCTACCTAAACGGCGAGGAGCGCCCCCGCGCGGCGTCGATATACAGGGCGTTACGCCTCGCACTGGAGGCGGTCCGAGCGGGTGAACGGGAACCGGCGTCGCTCACCGCGGCGATTGAACGACAGATGCGCGATGGGGGGATAGAAGAAATCGAGTATGTAGAAGTTCTGGACGCCACTGATCTTTCTCCGTTGGACACCGTGGGCGGAAAAGTTATACTGGCGGTCGCGGTGCGCATCGGTAAAACTCGGCTAATCGACAACGTTGTGTTCCGAGTCGGCGGCGGTGGATCGGTTGCTGAGGAGTTGCTGTTCTAAATCCTTATGCCGGCGCCCGGAGAATTCAAGGGGATTGGATACGGACATATGAAAACGGCGGCGATAATTCTGGCAGCTGGACAAGGCACCCGTATGAAGTCGGATTTGCCAAAGGTGCTGCACATGATCCACGATAGGCCGATGGTATCTTACGTGATCGATACGGTCAAAACGGTCGATCCGGAACGCACGATAGTTGTGATCGGATACCAGGCCGACCGCGTTCGCGAAGCGTGCGCGGACGCGGGAGTGGAGTTCGTCGTCCAAAAAGAGCAATTGGGCACGGGACACGCCGTCATGCAATGTCGCGACGCGCTCTCCGCTTTTGAGGGGACGGTGACGGTGCTCAACGGCGATGTGCCGTGTATGCGGCCGGAAACTTTGAGGGCATTCATTGATTTTCACAGCGAACAAGGCGCCGTGGGTACCGTATTGACTGCTGTTTTGGGAGACGCCGGCGCATACGGGCGGATCGTGCGCGGGCCGGGCGATTCGCTGTTGAAAATCGTCGAATTCAAGGATGCCAACCAGTCCGAGCGCGAGATCAAAGAGATCAACTCAGGGCTGTTCTGCTTCGACAAGGTGGCGTTGTTCGAGGCACTGGACGGGACGAATCAGAGTAACGCCCAAAAGGAATATTACCTTACCGACGCGATCGAGATGATGGGTAAAAGCGGACTAAAAGTCGCTGCCTACCGGGTGGGCGACGAGAGGGAAGTGTCGGGGATAAACACAGTAGAAGAGCTGGAAACCATCAGGCTATTATTACAGGACAGACGGTGATGGATCACCTGCATGCGCCGTGGAGGGCGGAATATTTGATGAGCGTCGACAAACCGGACGGCTGTTTGTTTTGCGAGTTGGAGGAAGAGGGCGACGATGACAAGAACATGATCATCGAGCGGGCAAGCCGCTGGTACATCATAATCAACAAGTATCCGTATACGACGGGTCATATCATGGTTGTATGCAATCGACACGTCGAGGGTTTCTCGGACCTCGACGGTGAGGAAAGTGCGGAGTTGACGCGCATGATGGCACGGAGCGAACGCGCGCTGGACAAAGCGTACCAGCCGAACGGGATAAACGTGGGCGTCAACATGCGCCGAAGCGCGGGCGCGGGAATAGTGGGGCACTTGCACATTCATCTGGTGCCGCGATGGCAAGGCGATACGAATTTTATGACTTCGATAGGCGAAACACGCGTGATTTCCGAAGATCTTAGGGATTCTTTCGAGAGGCTGCAAAAGGCGTTCGAGTCGCTATAGCTGTTCAGGGGGTGCACTGATGGCGGTCAAACGTAAGAAGAAAAAGGGTTCGTCGAGTCGAAAGAAGAGGGGAGCCGGATTCGGGCAAAAATTTCTCGTTGCCGCGTCGCTTGTAGTGTTGGTTCTGTGCGCGGCTTCGGTGACGTCGAGTTTTTACTTCCGTCATAAGGGGGGCATCCCTCCCCGTACGTTTACCATTGAGGTGCTCAACGGCTCGGGGGAGACCGGGCTGGCGCACGCCGCGAGAAACGGGCTTCTACACCTCGGAATCGACGTGATAGAGGAAGCCAATGCGCCGCATTTCGGCTACGAGGAATCGATTCTGATTGCCAGAAAAGCAGACGCCGATGTGGATCGACTGGGCGAGATTCTGGGGTGCAAAAACGTGATTGTCCAGATACAAGAGGACAATCTAGCGGACGCCACGCTCATTCTCGGGGCGGATTACCGCGAACTGAATCTGGAGTGGGAACGCGATTAGGGGTTGTTACCCCCAACGCGATTCTATATTCTAATGTTGCCAGGTGTGTAGCCCGGCGTTGACAAGGAGGAATGGGTGGCACCGCGGAGACGCCCGCTCGCCGTCGTTGCGTTGATTTTGTTCCTGGGAATCGTCGTCGGTACGGTCGTCGGAGAAGTGATCGGATTGGTGCTGCCCGAGGACAAGGTCATTCGAAAAGTTTTTGTGAATTCGACGGACTTTCATATCGGTCCAGTTCACATCGACTTGGTGGTGTTCAGCTTTACGTTTGGATTTTCACTGCGCGTAAATCTCATGAGCGCCATTGGGGTGTTCGTCGTGTCCATTCTTCTGAAGTGGTACTGGTAAACACCGAGGAGAAAACGAAAATGAGCTATTTTGCTCTGGTCGGACCGCTGGGCTGGTCGGAACTGCTTATCATTTTTTTTATCATTCTGATCATCTTCGGTCCGAGAAAACTTCCCGAGGTTGCAGAGGCTATGGGGAAGTCCATTCAGAAGTTCAAGAAAGCTTCCAAAGACGCGCGTACGGAAATCGAATCGAGCATCGAGGATACTAATAACAACGAGAAGAAAGAGTAGCCCGTTCGGACGAATTGCTCGCCCGACCGGATCTTGTACTTGGCGTGGTAAGCAGCCGCGCCGGATCCCCTCGTTAGAACCTCCCGCGATTGTCCTCGATTTCGGCGTTCTCTTTTAGCTGATCGTACCAATACACCATATAGGTCTGTGCCTTTTGTTGTTGAAGCCGCCCGTTGAGAGCTGCCGCGCGGGTCTGGAATGCTTCCTCGTCGAAAGGTCCCCTCTCGATCAGATGGATGAGGTAGTAATTCCCCTCGCTTTCCACGGGAGGTGAGACGGTGTCTTCGGCCAGATCGAGCGCCGCGTAGGCGAACGGACTGAACGGTGGAAAGTTGTCGAAGGGATAGGCGACGCGGAACGATTCCGGGCTGTGCACTGTGTACTCGTAGATCGCAGCCACATTCTGGAAAGTGTCGCGCGTCGTCTTCCACTTGAGATGAAATGACTCCGCTTTGCGGCGTGCGATTTGCTTCTGACGTTCGAACTTCAATGTTGGTTCGATGCGCGCGCGAACCTCGTCCAACGGGCGCAAGTGATCCTCCAGCCGTTCGACGACGCGACAGACGTAATAGCCGTTTTCATCCCTCAGAACGCCGCTCAACGCGTCTGCTTCGGAGTTGAATGCAAAGCGGCTTACCGGGCTGGCGAAGCCGAGACCCAGGATCGGAAAGTCCCGCCGGAATGGCTCCGTCGTCTCCACGGCAAGCCCAAACTCGCTGGCGGCATTTGCCAGCCCATTTTCCACTGCCCGCGCCTGGATATCTTGAGCCAGTCCGACCAGCGAATCGATGGTGTGCGAACCCGCCGTGAGCTCGATGAATATCTCCTGGAAGTTGTATCGTGTTTCTTCGTCCTCTGTCTGGATTTCCAACAATTTGACCAGGTAGACGCCGTCGTCCGTCAGTATCGGTGCAGATACTTGCCCCGGGTTCATGATCGCTACCTGTGCCATGACGTTCGAATTTCGCTGACCGGCGGTGATAAAACCAGTCTCTCCGCCGACGCTCGACGTGGGAGCCTGCGAATAAGTCTTTGCCACCACCGCGAAATCCTCACCGTCGGCCAGCTGGTCACTGAGATTGGTAATGGTGTACATGATGTCGCTCATGTCGAAATCGGTCGGTTCGATCGGGATCTTGACGTACTCGACAACCGCTCTTTCTCCCGCCAGAAATTCGCCTGGGTGGGCGTCGTAATAACCGCGGATCTCCTCTTCGGATGGCGTGTATTCCGATATGTCTACGTCTCCGATCGGGAATAATACGTATTCGACGGTGAGCGACTGGTTCTCTTCGTCGAACGCGCGCCGGACCTCGCTGGGGCTGACATGAACCTGCGAAAGTAGATAACGATTGAGTTTGAGCAACGGAATACGCTGACGGGCGAGGGCCTCTACCGACGTCCAATCGGCGTCGGGATTGTTGAGTGCGTTTTGATAGGCGGCGAAATCGAAATTGCCATTCTCATCGACGAAGTACTGTTGGATTTCGGGTGGAGGCGACGTTCTCAGGAAAGCCACTATCTCCTGGTCGGTAACACCGATTCCCAGCTTCTCGATCTCCTGTTCGGTCAGGATGTTGGAGACGAGGTTGTCCCACACCTGATCCTGAATCATTTCCTGTTGAGCATACGTGAGATTTCGGTCCGGAGACGCTGCCCTTGCCTGGGCCGCCAGTTGTTCGTATACGGCTTGATATTGACTCCGGGTAATGGAAATTCCGTCGACCTTGCCAACGACGTTGAACTGCTGGGCCGTCGGCCCGCCGCCTCCCGCTAGGTCTAAGCCCCAAACGGCGAAAATCGTAACTACAAACGCGACCACGACGATCCAAATAATCACCTTCGTGTTTTCACGCATTTGTTTCATCATATGGCATCGGTCTCCGTGATTGATTATTCGAGTATTTGGCGCAAAACTTTACAAACGAGTAATTTACCATATCCGAATCGCTCTGGCAACCGAAACGACAAAAGAAAGATTTCTGCGGGATAGCCTCCTACGGGGACGGCGTTGACAACGGGCGAAAACCGGTGATACCGTGGCACGGACGCCGGTTACGGCGTTGGGGTCAAGGGGCTTTTCGAGGGCGTTATTCATGAGCCGTACGATTAAAACGAGGAACCTACGAGGACTTTTCCCTCCGGGAATGCCCGATCCGACCATCCGCGAACAATCCTCGCGATCGGGCAGGGTCGTGTGGCTGGCCGTATTGACCGTCGTGGTGGTGGCGACCGCATGGATTATCCCGGCGAGGGTTAAAGCGGGCCCCACGGCCGACGGCGGGCAGCTGTGGCCGCTCGCCGGCACGCCGGCGGTGTCGTCTAACTTTTGCGAGTACCGCGAAGGGCATTTCCACGCAGGTCTGGATATCCGCATGTTCGGGGCTGAGGGCGTGGCGTGTATTGCCGTGGGCGACGGTTACGTATCTCGCCTCCGCGCCTCCCCCGAGGGTTATGGCAAGGTTTTGTACATTCGGCTGGACAGTGGCGAGACTGTGGTTTACGCACACCTCGCCGAATTCAGTCCTGAGCTGGAGACCGCGTTATACAACGCGCAGAGGCGAGCGTTCAGCTTCGTCGTCGACTTACGGTTCCCGCGCGGACGATACCCGGTTCGCCGCGGCGACGTGATCGGATATGGCGGCAGCACCGGCGGTGTACCGCCCCACCTGCATTTCGAGATCCGGGACGAGGGGGGAAACCCCCTAAACCCGTTTTCCCACGGGTTTGCGCTTGAAGACCCGCTGCCGCCAGAGTTTACGCGACTGCAATTCGTGCCGCTCTCGGCCCGCGCTCGAATCGATGGCAGCTGCTGGCCAGTGGAATTCTCCACCACCCGTTCCAACGCCGGAACCTACACGGTATCGGACACGCTCCGCATCGACGGTGATGTCGGCGTGGCCGTGGAAGTCTTCGACCGACTTGGCGCCAAGTCGGGCAAATTGGCGCCGTATCGCGTCACGCTGGTCGTAGACGATTCCGTTGTGTCGGATATCATCCTGGAACGGATCAGTTTTGCGCACGCTGGTCAGGTTGATTTCCTGTATGACATCTCCCGCGTTCGCTTGGAGAAGGCGTTCTTCTTTCAGCTTTTCGAGATGACGGGCGAGAAGATGTACAACCGACATTTTCTCAACGGGGGAGTACTCGGCCGCCCGGCGTCGGGTGGAGGCTCGGACAACGGCGGAGAAAGCACAGAGGCGCTGCGTGAGGCTCGGATCACCGCGACCGATTTTGCGGGTAACGAGGCGGAATTGGTTTTTAGGTACATTGAGGGGAGCAGGGGGCTCTCTACGGGGCACGCTCGACCAGAAGCGGTTGCGCAGGCTGAGCAGGAATGGGCGGATCTCCGAGGATTCTTTTTCCGCGACGGTTTCGTGAGCGTCCAGAACGAAGCCGCAAAGTTGAAATCAACAAGCCCGAAGGGGCAAGAGCCCGTGGTACCGGGTTTCGAACTGCGTGGTGTCCTCACGGCGGACGACTTGCTGGATGGGCCGGTTGCGGTGACGTTTGACCGAACGGGTGACGAGGGTGCGGTTCATTTGGTGGGAATCAAAAAGGACGTTCTGACTTCTGTGAATTTCCCCCACTTAAACCTGCAGCTGATCGTCGGCGAACGCTCTCTGTACACCGACCTGATTTTATATGCGACGTCGTGGAGCGACGAAGCAGAGTCGGTCAATCCCCGGGAGCTGTTACCACGGGCCGACCCGGTTCGCCTGGGCCCGTATTCGGTTACGCTTCGCAATGACGTGGAAATACGTTTCCTGGCCGACCGTCTCGACAGCACGGCAGCGATTTACCGTTTGAATGAACGCAAGGGCGAGTGGGTGTTCTACGAATCGACCGTACACCGCGGGTTGATTACGACGACGGCGAAACGTCCCGGTGTGTATGCGGTGTTCGCCGACAAATTTGGCCCGCGTATAAGAAGACCGTTCGTACGCGAGCGGATGAGCTACGCCACTGGCGAATCGAGACCCGAGATCGCGATACCGTTGGAGGACAGCGGATCAGGAGTCGACTACCGTAGGACATCGGTGTATGTTGCAGGAATCGAACAGTTTGCGTATTGGGACAGCCGGTCGAAAAAACTCCTTGTAGTTGTGCGGGACCAAAATATAATGGGTCCGCAAGCGATCTCAATCGTTGCCTACGATAAGATCGGAAATCGGTCGCATCTCGATACGACCGTCGACCTACCACACAGCCAGCAGCCGCAGGGGGACAACTGATAATGTCGTGCAACTTCGTCCACCTCCACGCGCACTCCGAGTACAGTTTACTCGACGGATCCATAAAGGTTGAACGCCTCGTTAATCGAGCGAAGGAATTGGGTATGCCCGCGGTCGCGCTTACCGACCACGGCAACATGTTCGGGATGATCCATTTCTACCGGGCGGCAAGAAAAGCCAAGATCAAGCCGATCTTGGGCATCGAAGCTTATATCACCCGCCGCAGCCGCCATGACCGTTCGCGCAAGAAGGGAGAGTTGTCGCAAACGGATCACCTCATTCTGTTGGCGCGTAACGTCGAGGGCTACCACAACCTAATCCGCCTGTCGTCGATTGGATATACTGAAGGTTATTACTACAAGCCCCGCATTGATTTCGAAGTCCTCGAGAAGCACGCCCAAGGGTTGATTGCCACCACCTCTTGCCTCCGAGGAACGGTCGCGCAAATGGCGCTAAACAGCGGTTACGAAGAGGCCAAGTCGGCGGCCGACAGATACCGTTCGATATTCGGCAAAGATAACTACTACATCGAGATGCAGGATCACGGATTGGAACCCCAGAAAAAGCTCAACGAGATATACAAACAAATGAGCGAGGACATGGGGATTCCGGCCATCGCGTCGAACGACGTTCACTACCTCAACAAGGAAGACGCCGACGCTCACGAGGTATTGTTGTGTCTCCAAACGGGTAGCAATCTGGATGATCCCAGACGATTTCGTTTTGCCAGCAAAGAACTTTATTTTAAAACCGAAAAAGAAATGCGCGAGCTGTTCCCCGACACACCGGAAGCGATCGAGAACACCGTTGCAGTGGCTGAAAAGTGCGACGTCGTGTTGGACGAAGGCAGTCTCCACCTGCCGAAATTTCCGCTGCCGGAGGGATTCGAGCGGAACATCGATTATTTACGGCACCTCGCCCACCAGGGGTTGGAGCAGAGATTCGGAGATGTAAGCAAAGAGACAAAAGACCGGCTCGAGTACGAGTTGGGCGTAATCGAGGGAATGGAGTTCCCCGGCTACTTTCTTATCGTCCGCGACATAGTGCGCTTCGCGAAAGAGCAGGGGATCGCCGTCGGTCCGGGACGCGGGAGCGCGGCCGGTAGCCTGGTGACATACGCCGTCGGCATCACCGATATCGATCCGATCGAGCACGGACTGTTATTCGAGCGAATGCTCAATCCCGAACGCGTGAGCATGCCCGACATCGACATTGACTTTTGTTTCGAGCGAAGAGACGAGGTAATTAGTTACGTCATCGAGCGGTACAGCAAGGAAAACGTTTGCCAGATAATCACGTTCGGGACGATGGGGGCACGGGGTGTTATTCGCGATGTCGGCCGGGTTATGAAGGTTCCGTATGCCGAAACCGACCGAATCGCCAAGTTGATACCAGACGTGCCGGGCACGTCTTTGGGCGAGTCGCTCGAAAAAGTCCCCGAGCTGAAAATGCTCATTAACAACCACTCCGAATACCGGAAATTGATGGACTACTGCCTGACGCTTGAGGGTCTATCGAGGCATGCGGGGACTCACGCCGCGGGGATCATCATCACGCCGACGCCGCTGGTGAATCACGTACCGTTATTCAGGTCGAACAGAGGGGAAATTACTTCGCAGTACGACATGAAGTCGATCGATGCGATCGGCTTATTGAAGATCGACGTGCTGGGACTGCGAACGTTGACTGTCATCGATAAAGCGCTCAACCTGATCTCGGAAAACTACGGTTTGAAGATCGCCCCCGAAGAAATCCCCTCCGACGACGAAAAAACGTTCGAGCTTCTGCGCGCCGGCGACACCACGGGAGTTTTCCAGCTGGAAAGCGCAGGAATGCGCGACTTACTGCGCAACCTGCAGCCGACGACGTTTTCCGATATCATCGCCGTCAACGCTCTGTATCGGCCAGGGCCGCTGCAAAGCGGAATGGTGAGCCACTTCGTGGACTGCAAACAGGGCCGCAAGAAAATCAAGTACGACCATCCGATCCTCGAGCCAATCCTTTGCGACACCTACGGAGTGATATTGTATCAGGAACAGGTGATGCAGATCGCCAGCAACATGGCTGGATTCACGCTGGGTGAGGCAGACCTTTTGCGGAAGGCGATGGGGAAGAAACAAATGGACGTGATGGAGGGGCAGCGAAAAAAGTTCATATCAGGCGCGCTAGATAACGGCATACCGAATCGGGTCGCGCAGAACATATTCAATCAAATGGAGAAATTCGCCCAGTACGGTTTCAACAAGTCGCACAGCGCGGCATACGCGGTAGTATCAGTCCGTACCGCATTCCTCAAGGCTAATTATCCGGCGGAGTTCATGGCGGCTACGCTCACCAGCGAGATGGACAAAACTGACCGGATCTTGGTATTGCTCGAGGACTGCCGCGATATCGGAATAAAGATCGTGCCGCCCAATATCAACACATCGGAGACGGAGTTCCGCGCGAAAGACGGTTGTATATTCTACGGGCTGGCGGCGATCAAAAACGTCGGCAGGGGCGCGGTCGAGCACATTGTGGAAGAAAAGGGAATGGGCGGTCCGTTCCGCTCTTTGGAAAACCTGTGTTCGCGCGTGAGCTCGCGCGTGGTCAACAAGCGAGTTTACGAGAGCCTCATTCAATCGGGGGCGCTGGATTCGATGCCGGGCCACAGAGCGCAGAAAATGAAGTCGCTCGAGTTAAACATGGAGCGGGCGGCGCGCAGGTCGCGCGACGCCGAACGGGGACAGTTCGGCTTGTTCGGCGACACAGACGAAACCGACGATGCGCCGCTGGAAGAATGCGAGACGTGGTCGACGCGCGAGGAGTTAGGCCGAGAAAAAGAAGCGCTCGGGTTTTTCCTGACGGGACATCCGCTGGAGAAATTCAAAAATATTTTGGCGATGATGAGCAGCGCGACGTCGAAAGACATAAAATCGAGCGCCAACGGAAAAGAAGTGGTTTTCGGCGGATTGGTCGTCGGCCTGTCGCACAAAACTGACCGGAAAAACAATCCGATGGCATTCGTTACGATCGAAGATCGAGAAGGTCAAGCGGAGGCAATCCTTTTTTCGGATGTGTTGGACAAAGCGCGTCAACACATCCATGAAGACGGCGTGGTGCTTCTCAGAGGAAAGATATCGAATCGCAACGGTGGCGAGGGCAAATTGCTGGTGAACTCGGTAACGCCGGTGAGCGAGGAGAAGTTCCCGAGCTCGAAAGAGGTGTACGTCACGCTGGACCTGGAGACGCTGGGGCAAGAAAAGGTCGAGGAACTGAAGGACTTGCTTTCGGCACATAAGGGCGACGCAAAGATTTATTTTCAATTGAAGGAAGGCGGAAGGCGAACGCACGTGATCAAAGCGAGATCGCAGGGTGTCAAACTGGACTACGACCTGGTAACGCAACTGAGCGCCACCGTCGGCCCCGAAAACATCCGCGTCATCCCATCCCAAAAAGCCCGGTGATGGAGACCTTCAAAGTATTGATATCAGGCGCCACGGTCTTTAGGGCCGCTGCGGAGCTTCCCAGGTTTTGGGCCGGCCAACCGCGGGTTTCGCGGCACGGCTCGCTGACGACGACCTTGCACGTAGCACTACCGAACCTGTCGCTCGCCTCCGTTGTCGGCTCGCCCATTGGCCCCTCTATTATGCTCGCCGACAAAGGGCCTGCTCAATCCCGCGGTCGGCCGCCCTCTGACCTCCGAAGGTCAAGGGCGCATAGCTGATGGGGGTCGACAGCGAGTTGCGCAGCAGCCGCCCGCATATCAATGATTAAGGG
>CBDVBX010000022.1:0-26638 GCA_965372335.1 uncultured bacterium
AGATGACGTACACTCGCGAGCGGAAGTGTGAAGATGAGAATTTTACATACATTTGACTACCAACGGCCCGGAAGCTTGGAAGAGGCGCTGGCGCTGCTGGAACGGTACGGCGACAAGGCGCGCCCGATTGCCGGGGGCACCGATCTGGTTGTCGCCATGAAATACCGCAGCATGCTCCAGCTCGTGGACGGCGTCGGGACCGATGCCGCGCGCTTTGCGTCGGCCAGCCGAATTCCGGCCATGTTGCGCCCCGACGTGGTCATTTCGTTGGCCGACTTGGCCGAGCTCAAGGGGATGACGACACAGTCAAACCCCGATGTGTTGCGCGTGGGTCCCGGGACCACCATGACCGAGATGGCCGGGAGCGATATATTTCCTCCAGCGCTGCTGGCGGTACGAGACGCCGCACGCGCGATGGGATCGCCGTTGATACGCAATCAAGCGACCATCGGCGGCAACATCATCAACGCGCGCCCCGCAGCCGACACCGCCGTCGCTTCCCTCGCGCTGGCGGGCAAGTTGCAACTGGTCAGCGCCAAGAGCGAGCGGTGGGTCGACGCGTCCGGATTTTTTACCGGCCCCGGTCGGACCGTGAAGCGTGGCGACGAACTGCTCGTCGCGATCGATTTGCCGTTCGGTTCGGACGAGGGGAGCGCGTACCTGCGCCAGGGTACCCGCCGTCAGCTCGAAATCGCGATCGCCAGCGCTTCCACTTGGATCAAAATCGACCCCGCAACCAACGTAGTGAGCGACGCCCGCATATCATTGGGGGCCGTGGCGCCAACGCCCATCCTGGCACCCAAGGCGGCTCAGGCGTTGATCGGCAAGCGGCCTACCGGCGAGACCTTCGCCGAAGCCGGGGCGGTGGCGCGTACTGAGACCCAGGTGATCGACGACTATCGCGGATCGGCCGCCTATCGATTGGAGATGGTCGATTTGCTGGTGCGCCGCGCGCTCGATATCGCCTTATCGCGCGCCCAGGGAAAAGGAGGCCGGTCATGAAGTTTCCGGTAGGGCTCACCGTCAACGGCACACCGTACGAAGTGTACGTCTCGCCCCAGCGCACCTTGTCCGAGGTACTACGCGACGAGCTCAACCTCACGGGAACCAAGCAGGGGTGCGGAGAGGGCGAATGCGGGGCGTGCACAGTGCTCATCGACGGTTTGCCGGTCAGCTCGTGTCTCGTGTTGGCTGTGGAAGCCGCGGGCAAGGAAGTCACGACCGTCGAAGGCGTCGCCGACGCCAGTGAATTGCACCCGTTACAGCAATCGTTCGTCGAACACGGCGCGATACAATGCGGATTTTGTACGCCCGGTATGATCCTCAGCGCCAAGGCGCTTCTCGACGAGAATCCCCACCCCACCGAGCACGAAATCCGCACGGCGATCTCGGGGAACATCTGCCGCTGTACCGGCTATCAAAAGATCGTCGACGCGGTGTCCCGTTGCGGCGGGCAAACCGAAAGCGAGAAGGGAGGCGACCAATGAGCGACCATCGTGTTCTCAACACGCGTGCCGTTCGCGTCGACGCCGGCGACAAAGTCACCGGCCGCGCCAGGTACGTCGCCGACATCGAACGCCCGCGAATGCTTTACGCCGCTATGCTACAAAGCCCGGTCGCCCATGGTGTTTTGAAATCGGTCGACACAACTCGGGCCCAAGCGCTTCCCGGAGTAATTGACGTCATTACCGCCAAAGAGGCCCCGAGTGTTCGTTACGGCGTCAGCCCCGCGCGCTACGACGAAACCATGTTTGCCGAGGACAAGGTCCGTTACCTGGGCGAGGAGATTGCCGCCGTGGCTGCCGAGGATTTGGACACCGCCATCAAGGCGTTGGAACTGATCGACGTCGAAATAGACGAACTCCCTCCGATTCTCGAAGCGGCGGCGGCGCTGGAGGAAGGCTCGCCCCAGATCAACGATCAATACCCCGGGAACGTCACCGGCGAAGTCCATCAGCATTTTGGCGACGTGGACGCGGCGAAGTCTACCGCCGACCGCGTTTACACCGACCATTTGCAGAGCCAAATGCAAAACCACGCCGCCATCGAACCGCACGGATGCCTGGCCGAAGTAGATTCGCGAGGCAACCTGGTCCTCCACACGTCGACGCAGTGTCCGCACTACGTGCAACGGACGGTCGCCATGGTGCTCGAACTTCCGCTGGGAAAGGTGCGCGTTGTCGCACCCGCCGTCGGCGGTGGCTTCGGCGGTAAAGCGTCAGCATCCAACATGGAACTGGCCGTGTGTTTCCTCGCCCAAAGGACGGGGAGGCCGGTCAAGGGGCTGTACACTCGAGAGCAGGTGTTCCTGCGCTCCAGGGGAAGGCACCAGTTCATGCACCACATGAGTGTCGGCGTCAAAAACGACGGGACATTGGTTTTTCTCGATCACCAGTGCACATTGGACGGTGGCGCTTACTGCAGCTTCGGCATCGCGACGGTTTACTATGCGGGTTCATTGTTGGGGGCCCCGTATCGTCTTCCCAACATGCGTTACCACGGCGTGAGGGTGAGCACCAACAAGCCCGCTTGCGGGGCGCAGCGCGGGCACGGCGGTGTTATCGCGCGCGCGCTGTTCGAGTCGATTTTGGACCAGATTGCCGAAGACCTGTCGATGGATCCAATAGAACTTCGCTTGAAGAACGTCATGTCCAGCGGCGAAGTCACGTGCAACGAACTCAACATGTCGAGCCTCGGGATGCGCGAGTGCCTCGAGGGTGTTCGCGAAAGCTCGGTTTGGAAAGAGAAGAAGGGTAAGCTGCCGGAGGGACAGGGAATCGGCGCCGCCTGCGGGTTCTTCGTGTCGGGTGCCGGTTACTCGATTTACCGCTCGCAGACGTGGCACGCCACGGCGTACGTGCAGATCTCCGAGGTCGGGGGCACAGCGGTCGTGCGCTCGGCTGCCACGGAGATCGGCCAGGGCTCTGACACCATGATGGCCATGATAACGGCCGAGGAGCTGGGCCTGCCGCTCGGCGACGTGCGCGTGGAAAGCGGGGATACAGACCTCTCCGTCGACCTGGGCGCTTACTCAAGCCGGCAAACCCTGATGACCGGTCACGCGGTCAGAAGCGCCGCGATCGACGCCCGCAACCAAGTGGCCGAAGTCCTGGCCCAGAAACTCGGCGGGTCGCCGGATCGGTTTGTGTTCAAGGACGGATTTGTCGAAGCCAACGACGGCGAGATGGACATCGCGGGGATCAGAGAATACTACGTCAAAGAACACAGAGGGTATACCGACAATCCGCAGGACGGCAAGTTGACGTTTCGCGAGGCCGCGAGAATCGCGTTTATCGAGCGAGGTACGATCATTGGCCGCGGCGAGTACAAGCCGCCGCCGCTGGGAGGAAGTTACAAAGGCGCGGCCGTGGGCACGTCACCGGCGTACGGATGTTCGGCGCAGGTCGTCGAAGCATCCGTCGATCTGGAAACCGGGCACGTCACGGTATCCGATGTGGCGGCGGCGCACGACTGCGGGTACGCGATCAATAGAACGCAAGTCGAAGCGCAGATCCAAGGCAACTTTTTGATGGGTTTGGGCGAAGCGTGCTTCGAGCAGGTGAAGTACGACGACCTCGGCCGCACCGTGAACGCCAACCTGGCCGAGTACAAGGTGCCAACCGCGCTGGACGTGCCCACCATCACACCGGTGGTGATCGAGAGCAACGAGCCCGCCGGCCCATACGGCGCCAAAGAAGTGGGCGAGGGTGGCATCATGCCTGTCATACCTGCTATACTCAACGCCGTCTACGACGCTACCGGCGTTCGTTTTCGCGAATTGCCGCTCAATCCCGAACGCGTTTTCATGGCGCTCAAGTCCAAACGTGAAACCGGCGAGGTTTCATTCGAATCCGACAAAAGATGCAATAAAATCGTCGCGCTCATGACAGCGAGGCGCAACAAAGAGAGGACCTAAAGTGGGCGGTTTTTTTGGCGCGGCTTTCAACAAGGATTGCACCGACAGCCTTTTTTACGGCACTGACTACCACTGCCATTTGGGAACCAAGCGCGGCGGTCTTGCGACCATAAACGACACGGGTTTCACCCGGTTTATTCACGATATCACCAACGCCCAGTTCAGGAGCAAATTCGAATCAGACATCCTCAAGATGAAGGGCAGAATGGGTATCGGGGTGATCAGCGACTACGAAGACCAACCGCTCCTCATAAGTTCGCATCTTGGAAGCTATGCAATCGTCACCGTCGGCGTGATAAACAACGCCGATGCTCTGGCGAAGAAAATATTCGGCAGGCTGGGCACGCATTTCTCGGAGATGAGTGGCAACGAAATCAATCCTACTGAAATGGTCGCGACGCTCATCAACCAGCAAGAGAACTTTGTGGCGGGAATCAAGAGCGCCCAGGAGCTCATCGATGGTTCGTGTTCGATACTATTGCTCAACAAAGACGGAATCTATGCCGCCAGAGACCGGCTTGGTCGAACGCCGATCATTGTGGGCAGCGGTCCCGATGGGTACGCCGTGACACTGGAAACGTGCGCGTTTCCCAATCTCGACTTGAACGTCGAAAAATACCTCGGCCCGGGTGAAATCGTGTTGGTAACGCCCGACGGCATCGAAGTAAAACAGCGGGCGGGCGACGAAATGCAGATCTGCAGTTTCCTTTGGGTATACTACGGGTATCCGGCCTCCAGTTACGAGGGGATCAACGTCGAGGCAACCCGCTACCGGTGCGGCGCCGCGCTGGCCGACGCCGACGACGTCGAGGTCGATTATGTGGCAGGAATCCCCGACTCCGGCACCGCGCACGCATTGGGGTATGCCGACAGGTCCAAGGTTCGCTATTGTCGTCCTTTCATCAAATACACACCGACGTGGCCGCGGAGTTTTATGCCTCAAGACCAACCGGTGCGAGATCTGGTGGCCAAGATGAAACTGGTGCCCATCAGAGATTTTACCGAGGGTCAGAGGTTATTATTTTGCGAAGATTCAATTGTCAGAGGCACTCAGCTAAAAGACACCATGAAGCGCATGTACGATTACGGCGCCAAGGAAGTCCACATGCGCCCTGCTTGTCCTCCGCTAGTTTGCTCGTGTAAATTTCTGAATTTTTCCCGATCCCGTTCCGAACTCGACCTCGCCGGCAGAATGGCGATCAGCGAGCTGGAAGATGGCAATGATCCGGAACTCGACGAATATATGGACGAATCATCGGACAAGTACCACGCGATGGTCGAGAGGATCGGGAAAAAAATGGGACTGACGACTCTCCGGTATCAAAGACTGGACGACATGGTCAAAGCGATCGGACTGCCGAGAGAGAAACTCTGCACCTACTGCTGGACCGGAAAATAGTAGGCCCCGACACTCGTTCGCCATGAAGGCAGAGATGGCGATGCCCAACCCGAATCGTTTTTGCCTGTCACTAGTCGTGCATACTCTCACGGCCGCGTTCTTACTCTGGGAATTCAACCTGTCGAGTGGGAGGTGCGATCAAGCCGACGCCCGGTTTTCGTGTACTTCGTACACCAGGAATTCACACCCTCCCCACTGGTGTCGGCCGGTGAACTCGAATAGTTCGTTTGCGTCCAGCGCGTCACGGCATTCTGGATACTGATAGATCAACCAGGTTTTCCTTGGATGGTCGTATACCGATTTGGATATCTTATCGACAATAATTCTCATGATTTCCGAGTCGAACGGATTGAACATGAAAAACACGTTCGCCTCCGGCCTGACCTCGTAATCGACAACGTCCATCTCAATCACCTGGATATCCGCGTTCAACCCGGTCTTGGCTTGAAACACAGCGAGGTTTTTCCGTGCGACATCGCATAGCTCGTGAGAGAACTCCACTCCCACAATTCTCTCGAATCCGAGTTCGGCGGCCATCATCAGAACGCGGCCCTTACCCGATCCGACATCGACAAACACGCCGTCTTTGGGGAGATCGAGTTTGTCGAGCAGCTTTCTAAACGGCCGGGCGCGCGTGACTTCGTAACGCATTCCGAAGGTCTTATTGTCGCTGGCGATGTCGAGGTGTTCGAGCTCGATTAGGCGGCGGGTGTCGGTGCCGTGGCGAAAATCGAACCAGCGATCGCCGACTTTGCTGCACGCGACACCAACCATTTTGACGGCCAGCACGGCGGTCATCAGAAGGCCTCGCTTCTGAATACTCTTGGCAAATCGCTGGTACGCGCTCATGTCGGGCGGCTCTGTCACCCGGCGGTTGCCTCGGCGGCGAACCGTCTGCCCTGGGCGAACGCGCGGATATTGAGGTCGAGGATCTTCTCGGGGAAACGGTGCTTCAGGGCAACTTGCCAGGATTCCTCTGACAGAGGTAGCAGGTCAGCGAGCGCTCCTAGCAATACGACATTTGCGCACCGCTTGTCTCCCAGTTCGATCGCCGCATCGATCGCCGGTACGACACGGACCTCGTACCCCTTATCGCGCAGGAACGCCGCCACGTCGTCCGGGTACGGTGTTTCGGCCACGCCCGGCATCTGTATCGGCTTGATCGCGCGGTTGTCCATAACAACCGCGCCGCCGGACTTTAAATAGTGGGCATATCGGAGCGCCTCCAGTCGTTCCGATGCGTACAACACGTCGACTTCTCCGCAGCGGATGAGCGGCGAGTACACGTGCTCGCCGAAGCGGACATGGCTAACCACGCTCCCCCCCCGCTGGGCCACGCCGTGAACTTCTGACTGCTTCGCCTTCAGCCCCGCCGCCAGAACGGCGAGCGCCAGCGTCTCGCTAGCGACGAGAGTCCCTTGTCCGCCGACACCGGCCATCAACACGTTCGTAGTTTCCGCCTTCATTTATGTATGCCTTTCTTCGTGTCTACTCGGCTGCTACCGGACCGTACAGGGCACCGGGCTTGCACAACTCGGCGCACATCTCGCAACCCACACACTGAAGCTCGTCGATGATAGGACCGGTTTCGTCGCTCCAGTCTATGGCGGGACACCCGAGCTCGTAACACTGCTTGCACAAGTTACAGTCTTCCGCCTCGAAGTGGATCGGAACCCGGTCGGCGTGCTTGCGCCGTTCCTCCCGGATCATCAGACAAGCGTGCTTGCCGATAACAACCGAGGGGCCAGGGTGTTTAATGGCATCTCGGAGCGTTTTTCGAAACTGCTTCATGTCGTACGGGTCGACCTCACGGACGAATTTGACGCCGATAGCTTCGACCAGCTTGACGAGATCCACGCTGGGAGCCGGCTCGCCGCTGACGGTCTTGCCGGTACTCGGGTTCTCCTGCTGGCCGGTCATGCCCGTCGTCGAGTTGTCGGCGATGATCAACGTTGCCGAACTGTTGGTGTAGACCATATCGATCAGGCCCTGTATTCCACCGTGGAGGAACGTGCTGTCGCCGATGACGCCGACCGCCTTGGACCCGGTGTGTCCTATGTTTCCCTTGTCGAACCCGATCGCGTTGCCCACGCTGGCGCCCATACAAAACGACGTCTGCATCGACGAATAGGGCGGCAGGCCGCCCAGTGTGTAACAACCGATGTCGCCCAGCGCAACGACGTTCAGTTTCATCATCTTTTTCAACACCATGAACACCGCGCGGTGCGGACAACCGAGACAGAACAGAGGCGGTCGCATCGGCACGGGAACCTCTTTGGCGTAACTCTCCGGTATGGGTATCCCCTCGATGGCGTGTGAGAGTATTTCCGGGTTCAACTCGCCCATCAGCGGCACCTTCTCCTTGCCGACGATGTTGGTGATTCCGTTTATGCGAAGCTGTTCCTCGACGAAGGGCTCGCCCTCTTCGATGACGTATACGGTTTCGAAACGCTCGCAAAACTCCCGTGCCTTGTCGATCGGGAACGGAAACGCCATTCCGAGTCTGAGGTAAGTGGCGTTGGGCAGCACCTCGCGCGCGTACTGATAACCGACGCCGCTCGCGATCACGCCGACTTCTGGATCGCCCTCCTCCACACGGTTGTACTCGAACGATTCGCTGAAATCCCGCAGCCGTTTGAGTCGTTCCTCTACAGTGGGCCGGCGCCAACGAGCGAAGGGCGGCACTAGAAAGCGCTGGATGTCAGTCTCATACTTCTTGGGTTCGACTTCCGTCCTGTCTCCAAGATTGACCACGCCCTTGGTGTGCGCGATTCGTGTGGTAGTACGGTAGAGCACCGGTACTTCGAACTGCTCCGAGATTTCGAAGGCAATGGCGACAAAGTCCTTTGCCTCCTGCGGATCGATTGGCTCGAGAAGCGGTACTTTGGCAAACTTGGCCAGGTAGCGGTTGTCCTGCTCGTTCTGAGATGAGTGCATACCGGGGTCGTCTGCCGACACCACGACGAGCCCGCCGATAACGCCGGAGTAGGGAACAACCATAAACGAGTCAGAAGCGACGTTGAGACCGACGTGCTTCATCGTGACCAGTGCTCTTTTGCCGGCCAGGGACACCCCCATGGCGACGTCAAAGGCGACCTTCTCGTTGGTCGACCAGTTCGAATCTATCTTGTCGTATTTCGAGATGTTCTCGAGGATCTCGGTGCTGGGCGTGCCGGGGTACCCGGTCGCGTAGTTTACGCCGGCTTCCCACGCCCCGCGCGCAATCGCCTCGTTGCCTGACATCAGCTCTATGATGGTCTTCCTCCCGAGTTGCGCTGCGGCTCCGAAGGCGGCCGGCGCCTTCGGAACGGCTGCGGATCAGAGTCGTTTGAACAGGTCGAGATCACCGGGAATGTCGATGTCGACGTAGTTCGCGTCGGTTCCGATCGAGACAAGAACGACATCGTCCCGGTCCTGATATTTCTTAATAACTTTGGTGCCTTTTTCGTCGTCTGCCAAATCGAGGAAATCTCCGATCATTCGTTCGGGGATTATGCGGGGGTGCTGCAGCCGGCCGCCGCTTTCGGGTATAACGAGCGTGTGCTCCCGTTCGAACACGGAGATTAGTTCGTTTATAATAGCCGCAGTCACGAGCGGCATGTCCGCGTGTATCACCATGGCACCGTCGCACCGCCCCAGCACCGACCGCAGTCCCGTTTTGAGCGACGACATCATGCCACGCGACGGATCCTCGTTGCGGTCGACGCGGATTCTTGGCTCTCCTTCGAAGTGCCGGGCGATTTGGTCTTCCACCTCTGACCCGTCGACCCCGACGACAACGTGTATCTCGGTCAACCTGGAAGCGACGCAGTGTCCAAGGCTGTGGCACACCAGCGGCAAATCCTCGACCTCGAAAAGCAGCTTGTTGGCGCCGAAGCGTTTGCTCTCCCCCGCTGCTAGTAAGATTCCTGTAATCATTTGTTCCTGAACGCCACCAGCTCTGCCGCGATGCTCACGGCGATCTCGGCGTCTGATTTTCCTCCGATGTTCATACCAACGGGCGACGAAATTCGGTCGATAGAATTCCCGGGTACGCCCTCAGCACGAAGATCTTCATACATCTTGTCCCGCCGGGAGCTCGAACTGAGCATCCCAACGAAGGCACAACCGGCCGACAAAGCCGCTTTTAGGACGTCCTTGTCGCGGCGGAAATCGTGGGACTGGACCAAGACATAGGAATCTGCGCCGAAAGAATACTCTTCCGGGTGCAGGCTTACCCACTCGAGGTCCATCAATCCTTCCAGGTGTGTCGGTCGCCAGTCCACAACGTTAATGTCGAATTCCATGTCCGCGAGGAGCAGCGCCAGGCGCCGAGTAAGCGGCGTCGCCCCGAAAATGAAGAGGCGCCGCGGGGGATGAATCGCCTCGGCGAACACGCCTTGGCGCGGTTCGGTATCGGTGGGGTTGTCGCTGGTGGACGGCCCGACGCCGGCCACCTCTAAGTCACCCGAGACGAGATTGTGTAGGAGAACCACGGGTTGGTCGTTTTTGAGACTGGCGCGAAGTCCCTGATACACTTTCTTATGCGCGTCGAGGATAGGTTCGAGGAGTAGCTGCATCACGCCGCCGCAGTACGTGCCGTAACCGAAGTCGACGTCGTCGGACTCGCTGGTGTCGATTTCGATCAAACGCGGTTTCCCCTCGTCGAGCGCCGCCTTGCCCTGCCGAACAATTTCCTGATCGACGCAAAGCGATCCCAGGTTGCCCCACACCGGCGCTGCCTCGCCCACCACGAACAGCGCCTTGGCTCCTCTTTTTCTGTACGTGTGGCCCTTCGTTTCTACAACGGTGACGACGAAGCCATTTGTAACGGAGTCTATCTTATCGAGTAGAGAGGAGTCCATCAAACCCCGTTGAATAACGTGGTGTTATTTTTTGTTGTGTTTTTCGATAATGTTCAAAACCGATTCTTCGGATAATACGCGATCCGCTTTTTTGGCCGCTTCGAAAATCTCCTCGACCAGTCTGTCGGCGGGCTCGATGTCGTGATTCTTGAGCCAGAAGATGATGTTGGAAACGCCGCTCATGGGGCCGATCTCGATTTTTTGATTTTGTCCTGTCCATGCTGCCGGTACCCCGGAATAAATCCGGTCCGCCAGCCAGCTGTGGCCTTTATTCGTCGCCTTGATGACCGCTGCTGCATGGACACCGGTGCTCGTGCGGTACGCGTCGGCACCCATGACCGGATGGTTGTTCGGAATCGGGACTTCGCAGGCCCTGGAGACCAGCTTGCAATACTCGCCCAATTTCGTAAGGTCGTTGTCGATCACACGCAGCAAACGGAAATTGACCAGGAGGTGTTCCATTGGTGTATTGCCACAACGCTCACCGATCCCCAACGCGGTGCCGTGAAAGCGCACCGCTCCCGCCTCGGCGGCGGCGATGGCGTTTTCCAGTGACAAGCCCCGGTCCCGGTGGCCGTGCCAGTCGATTTTCACTTCTTCGCCGGTGTCCTCTACCACCTTTTTCATAGCGCTGACCAGCATTCGAGTACCATGCGGGGTGGCGTGGCCCACGGTGTCGGCAAGACATATCCGTCGGGCGCCGCATTCGATTGCGGTCGTGTAGAGTCTTCGAAGGGTCTCGGGATGGGCTCGCGTTGTATCTTCGGTGACGAACATGACCGAGAGACCATTGTCGACTGCGTATCGAACGGCTTCCTCGGACATCTTCAGCATCTTGTCCAGCGTCCAGTTTTCGACGTACTGACGAATGGGACTCGAGCCAATGAACAGCGACGCCTCTATCGAAATCCCCGCCCGTTGCGATGCCTCTACGATCGGGTCGATGTCCACGGCAATTGTTCTCGCTGCGCAGTTGGGCTCGATCGGCAACTTGTGATTGACAATCTCTTTTGCAAGCGCTACCACGTGCTCAGTCATCATTCGCCCAGCGCCGGGAAGTCCAATGTCGGCACTTTGGATCCCGAGATCCGCGATCAGGTGCAGGATCTGGATCTTTTCTTCTATCGTCGGGGCTTTCACAGAAGGCGACTGGATTCCGTCGCGAAGAGTTTCATCGTCGAACTCCACCGCTCCCATCGCTGTGTCCGGCTTGTCGACCAGATTCCAGTCATAGATCATTTCGCGTTCATCCAATGTACTGGCTTCGTCAGTCATCATTCTCCCTCCGTAGAGACCTGTGACGTTGTATCCACCAAGGTTATCGTGGACGCGGCGCCAGCCGTTGAGTCGTGCCGATCGAAGATGTCGCAGTTCATAGTGTAAAAGATATTCATTTCATCTTCCATCCAAACCGGCTCAAGACCGCGATGGCCACCCGACGCGCCGTAAAGCGCCTCTCATCGATCGTCCCGATAGTACCGGTCGAAATCCCTTGTCAACTGCCGGTTCTGCGTGTTGTAATGATATAACAGTACGAGCGATCATTCGGAGTCTTTTTTTCAGACGCGACACTTCTCGACGTGCGGTAATCCACGGCGCGTCTGACGCAAACGGTCCAAGATCTACCAACCTTGTAACTTTTCCGGGAGAACGTGTCATGGAGCGTATCGACGCATACGGTTACTCTCTCGTCGAACCTGGCAACCCACTGGAGCGCAAGGATTTCACGATCGATGCTGTTGTCGACGACAGCGTCGTGGTCAACGTCGCTGGGTGCGGACTTTGCCATACAGACGTGGGATTCTATACGGGTCAGGTGCAGACGTTTCAGAAACCGGTCATACTGGGTCACGAGACAAGCGGCCGGGTCGTCGCCGCGGGCGCGGCGTACGAGAATCTGGTCGGAAAGCAAGTCATTATACCCGCCGTGCTGCCGTGCGGCGAATGTGAGCTGTGCAAAAAGGGCAGAAGCAACGTATGCCAGCGCCAGGTCATGCCCGGCAACCATATGGACGGCGGCTTTGCCTCGCACGTCGTGGTTCCCGGACGTTTTCTGTGCGAGCTGCCCGATGATCTCGGCGACAACGAACTGTCGCATCTGTCGGTGATCGCCGACGCGGTCACCACCCCCTACCAGTCTTTAGTGAGGAGCGGCCTGGAGTCGGGTGACCTGGCCATCGTCATCGGAGTCGGCGGATTGGGAACGTACATGGTACAGCTGGCCAAAAGCAAGGGCGCGACGGTGATCGCGTTGGACATCGACGACGGCAAGCTGGAGACCGCAAAGCGCATGGGCGCAGATTATGCGATCAACTCGAAAGACCTCACTGAGAAAGACGTTAAGAAGACGGTCCGCGGCCTGGTCAAAGAACACGGTCTGCCGCCAGCGATGTGGAAGGTCTTCGAACTCAGCGGGACCGGCGCCGGCCAGATGGCCGCGTTTTCTCTGCTCTCGTTTGCGGGAACGGTGGGAATCATCGGCTTTACCATGGACAAAGTGAACATCCGGTTGAGTAACGCGATGGCGTTCGACGCCGATATATTCGGCAACTGGGGATGCAAACCAGAGTACTACCCTCCCGTGGTCGAAGAGGTTCTGGCTGGACGCATCAACGTGCGCGACAACGTCGAGACGCGTCCGCTCGATTCGATCAACGCCGTGATGACGCTGGCCTTGGAACACAAGTTGGACAAACGGATCGTGTTTATCCCCTAAATCCAAAAGAATTGGGATCGCGCGCTGTTTACAAACTCGATTTTGGAATAATGGCAACAAAGGAGGGGCCGTCGTGAAGGACCATAATCTCGTTTCTTACGAAAAGTACGACGACATAATCGTCGAGAAGCGACCTTTGCTCGACAACAAGGGCAATGAAATAGAGGGATTGTATAACTGTTGGATATTTTTCAACAACCCGAAGCAATACAACTCCTATACCACCGCCGCCATAAAGGAAGTCATCCTGGCATTCCGCCAGGCGTCGTGCGACCGAAGTGTGGTGGCGGTCGTGTTCACAGCCGTCGGCGACAAAGCGTTCTGCACTGGTGGAAACACCAAAGAATACGCGGAGTACTACGCGGGTAACCCGCAGGAGTACAAACAATACATGCGGCTGTTCAACGACATGGTGACGACCATATTGCTCTGCGACAAGCCGGTCATCAATCGTGTCAACGGCATGCGCATCGCCGGCGGACAGGAAATCGGCATGGCGTGCGACTTTACCATAGCGGCCGACACCGCTCTTTTCGGCCAGGCGGGCCCCAAGCACGGCTCGGCCCCCGACGGCGGATCGACCGACTTCCTTCACCTGTCCGTCGGTATCAACCGGTCCATCGAGTCGTGTACGTTATGCGAACACTGGTCGGCTCACCAGGCGGTGCGGCTCGGGTTGATCAACAAGGTCGTCCCCGTGCTGAAAGACGGAGAGGGTAAATTCGTTACTAACCCATTCGTCAACCTCGAAGAAAATGACGAGTGGGGCAACCCGGCATTCGGTAAGTTGAAGACGGGCGATGCGAAGTCGGAGGCGAAGGAGATCGCCGCCAACTGCACCGTCGACCATTCGCTCCTCGACGCCGAGGTCAGCCGGATGACCTGGTCGCTCGCGCTCACAATGCCGGACTGTCTCGCCAAAACACTGGAGTCGGTCCGCAAAAAGAAGCTGGAGCACTGGCAGCGCAACTGCGAAACCAACCGTTCGTGGTTGGCGCTCAATATGATGACCGAGGCCAAAGCTGGTTTCCGCGCCTTCAACGAAGGGACGGGCCGCAATCGCGAAGTCGACTTCATCAAACTGCGCCGGGCGCTGGCGGAGGCGACGCCGTGGACAGAGGAATTGGTCGAAAGCATTCTCCCCAAGGAATAGAGCCCGTTCTATTGTCTAGGAGGTAACGGCGATGCCGCACGAACTCATTAAAGTAGATGAGCAGTACGACGGACAGGTCTCCTCGATCGTCCTCGGGCCGCCGCCGGGCAATATTTTGACGGCCGCCATGATGGCCGAACTGTCGGCCCAGCTAGAGGTGACGAGTGCCGACGGGCGAAAGAAACTGGTCGTTATTGCCGGCGAGGGTAAGCATTTTTGCTTCGGCGCCAGCGTCGAGGAGCACACACCGGAGAAAGTCGGTGAGATGCTGCCGGCGTTTCACGACATGATCGGCCGGGTTCTCAATTGCGACGTCCCCATCGTTGCAAAAGTCAGCGGCGTTTGTCTGGGCGGTGGTTTCGAGCTGGCGCTCGCCTGCTCGATGATTTTCTGCGACCAGAGAGCCGTCTTCGGCGTCCCCGAGATTCAGCTCGGCGTGTTTCCGCCTCCGGCGTGTGCCCTTTTGCCGTTCAAGTGCAGCGAGTCGGCCGCGCGCCGCATCATCCTCACAGGCGACAAAATATCCGCCGATGAGGCGTACCGTTTGGGGATCGTAGAGTCGGTAGCGGAAAAGGGCCAGCTGGACGAAACCGTTTCGAAGTTCGCAGAAGAGCACATTCTGCCCAAGAGTGCTTCGTCACTTCGAATTGCCAACAAGGCGGCAATGACGATGGTCTCGGCCATTTACAGCGAAAACATAAAGAAAGTAGAGGTGCTCTACCTCGAAAAACTGATGTCCACCACGGACGCCGTAGAAGGAATCACGGCATTTCTCGAAAAACGGGCGCCGCGGTGGAAAGACGCGTAGTGCGGGCAACCGGGTGGCGAGTGGGTAATAACGGGTATGATTGATTTTTCAGGGAAGACGGTGATTGTCACCGGCGCCGGACGCGGTATCGGCGCGGGCATCGCGCAAACCATGGCCAAGCTGGGCGCGGCGGTGGTGTTGGTCGACGTGGACGCCGAAGCAGCATCGGGACAAGCCGAATCTATCGTTGCCGGCGGCGGGACGGCCGACGCCCAAACTGGAGATGTCCTCGACAAATCGTTTCTGGACCGCGTGGTGGCCGAAACGGTCCAGCGGCGGGAAAAGGTAGACGTACTGGTCAACAACGTCGGCATCATCCGCGACAATTATCTGGAAAATATCACCGAAGCCGACTGGGATTTGGTCTTGGACGTGAATCTCAAGGGCGCTTTCTTCAGTTGCCAGGCGGTAGCGCCCACCATGAAAGAACGCCGCTACGGCAAAATCGTCAACATCATATCCAAAGCGTGGCTGGGCACCGTCGGTCAAACCAACTACTCCGCCAGTAAGGGCGGGTTGGTGAGTCTCACCCGCACGCTGGCACTCGAGCTGGCCCCATACGAGATCAACGTCAACGGCGTTGCTCCCGGTCTCATCGACACTCCGATGACACGAAACCTCCCCGAAAAGGTCAAAGAACGCGTGATTAAGATGCAGCCTACGGGCAAAATGGGAACCACCGACGATGTGGCTGCAGCCGCTTGTTTTCTCGCCTCCGACCTTGCTGGTTTCATCACCGGGCAGATCCTCCACGTCGACGGCGGCAAGTCCTGCGGTCTCTTGTCGATCTAATGGAAGAAACAAAAACGCTTATTTCACACCCGTACGCGCTGCTCGCCGTTTTGATGCTCGTACCGGTGCTGTTTCTGAATCTGGAACAGTGGACACGGTGGCGCGTGTTCGAATATCTCCCCCCGGTGATATGGATCTTTCTGTTTCCGATCTTCCTCAGCAGCATGAAGGTCATTCCAACGTCGTCGCCGATGTACGACGCGTTCAAGGCGTTCGCGGTGCCGTTGTTCATCATTTTAATGTTGCTGGACGTCGATCTGCGCTCGACGATGCGAGTGGCGCTGAGAAGCGTGGGCGTACTGGTGGCCGGCGCCGTCGCTGTTGTTATTGGCGGTATGGTCGCGTTCTTTCTCTTCAAAGGACAGCTCGAACCCGATGCGTGGCGGGGGTTTGGTGCGCTGGCGGGTAGTTGGATCGGCGGCACCGGCAACCTGGCCGCCGTCGCCGAAGCGGTAGAGACGCCTCCCACGATGATGGGCGTGGTGGTCATCGCCGATACGTTCATCTTCATTCTGTATTTTCCGATTTTGTTTGCCTGCAAGAAGTGGGCGAAGCCATTCGCCAAGTTCACCGGCGTGACACAGGAGGACGCCGACAGACTGGATCGGGCGGTGGGTGAGCTGAAAGAGAAAACGAACCGGGTCCACTACAAAGACGTACTCACACTCCTGGGGGTCGGTTTTCTCCTGATTTGGCTGGTCGGGCTGTTGAGCGAACGCCTGCCGGTGATCGAGCACGCCTTCACTGCGAAAACGTGGCAGATCCTCTTAATGACCACAGTTGCACTGGGACTGGCGTCGACGCCGCTTCGCAAGGTCCCGGGAACGGGGGCACTGTCGATGGCGTTGGTGTACACGTACCTCTCCATGATTGGGGCTCAGGCCGACATCCACCAGGCGGCCGGCGCGCCCTACTTCCTTCTGGCCGGCATCCTCTGCATCATCCTGCACATGGCCTTAGTCGTCCTGGCGGCCAAGTTGTTTCGCGTCGACGTCCACCTGGCCGCCATCGCTAGCGTGGCCTGCATCGGCGGCGCCGCATCGGCGCCGGTGGTGGCGGCCTACCACCGCAAGGAACTTGTCCCGGTCGCGATCATCCTGGCGCTGGTTGGCTACGCGCTGGGCAACTACCTCGGCCTCCTCGCCGCCTACGGCTGCCGCTGGATGCTCTAACCCACTAATATTTAGTTAAATAAGGTCAGCGGTCCGCGACGCGACCGCCTACAGGCCTTATTTCGCTTTGCGAGCTTCCGGCCGGCGCCGGACCTTCTGCCTCGCTCGGTGCAGAGGATTCGTCACCCCGGTAGAGCCGTGGTACCTATGGCAGTTGTGGATTCTGGTGACGATGCACGCGGCAAAATTCATCGGTCGGCGGCACGGTTCCATCGCCAAGTCGCTTTTGGTGAGGGATTGACGGCCGGCGTTTCGGGCAGCGGTTACTCCCAGGCGACAGTTCGACCGCCCGGATAGATGGTCGATCGGCCAGCTATTGACAGTATCTCCCAATTCGGCTAGTATCGGTTATCACAAAAGTATTTAAGATTGGACTCGCCCGCCCCGTCTGCCGACGTGTGCGATAACACGGTGCCCCCCCGGAGCACCACCAACCGAAGAGGTATACTGATGCCTGACACATTAACGATTACCGATAATCGAACTGGTAAGAGCTATGAGATCGACGTCATTTACGGCACCTACCCAGAATACGGAGCCGCCATCAGGGCGCTCGACTTGCGGCAGATCAAGGTGTCCGACGAAGATTTCGGATTGCTTACTTACGACCCGAGTTTCGGAAACACAGCCTCGTGCAAGAGCTCGATCACGTTCATCGACGGCGAGAAGGGAATCCTCCGCTATCGCGGGTATCCCATAGAGGTCCTCGCCGAGAAAAGCAATTTCCTCGAGGTCGCCTACCTGATCATGTTTGGTGAACTGCCAACAAAAGCGCAGTACGACGAATGGGCATACAATATCACCCACCATACGCTGCTCCACGAGAACACCAAAAAGTTTATGGACGGCTTTCGCTACGACGCACACGCGATGGGAACCTTGGTGAGTACGGTGGCGGCCCTATCGACGTTCTACGTGGGCGCAAAAGAGGTAAACGATCCGGAGAAGCGGCTGCTACAGATCTACCGTCTGGTCGCGAAAATGCCCACTATCGCGGCGTTCGCATATCGCCACAGCATCGGCAAAGCGTACGTGTATCCCGACAACACGCTCAGTTATACGGGCAACTTCCTCAACATGATGTTCAAGATGGTCGAGGACTCATACGAGGTCAACCCGACTCTGGAACACGTGCTGGACGTGTTGTTCGTACTTCACGCCGATCACGAACAAAACTGCAGTACCAACGCCGTGCGAAGCGTGGGCAGCTCACTGCCCGATCCATACGTGACCGCAGCGTCGGGCGCCGCGGCGTTGTACGGTCCGCTACACGGCGGTGCCAACGAAGCGGTGCTAAAGATGCTCCACGAAATTGGCGACAAGAAGCGAGTTCCCGAGTACATCAAGCGCTGCAAAGACGGAGACTTCCGTCTGATGGGATTTGGCCACCGCGTCTACAAAAACTACGACCCCAGAGCCAGGATCCTCAGAGAGCTGGCACCACAGGTGTTTGAGGTCACCGGCAGCAACCCGCTCTTGGATATTGCACTCGAGCTGGAAAAGGTCGCCCTGGAGGACGACTACTTCGTCAAGCGTAAGCTGTATCCGAACGTCGACTTTTATTCTGGCATCATCTACCAGGCGATCGGATTCCCGGTGGCCAGTTTCCCCGTGCTGTTCGCCATTCCACGCGTCATAGGGTGGCTCGCACAATGGGTGGAGATGCTGGAGGACAAAGACCAGAGGATCGCCCGTCCACGACAGATTTACACGGGCGAACACACCAGAGACTACGTTTCGGTCGACCAGCGAGGTTGAGATTCGCGGCCCAATAGTAAGTCGTTGAGATAAGCCGTTCGGTGGTGATAGCCGAATGGCTTTCTCATTAACGGCCGGAAATAACACGACACCCGAATGCACCTGGTATCATGCGTTGGCTTTCAAGAATATTTCAAAGAGACGAAACGGCGTCGGATGACACACTTCAGTCGGTTCAGATCAAGTTTTCCAAGTTTTTGGACATTTTGGAGAACAACAATGAGGTACTCAAAATCATCAGCGACATGGAAGAGAAGTCGCTGGGCGAATACCTGTTCGACATCAACTACATTCAATCCAGCCTCGCCTCTGTCCGATCGGGGGTTCACGAAATAGCGGAGGCGATGATTACCCTGGGCGGTGAGAAGTACGAGCCGCTCAGAGAACGCTACGCGAGTATCAATGCGGACATCACCAGCATCTTTCCGGAAAACCGGCCTGTGGAAGAGGACGACTTTACCATCCCTTTGGACGTGGTCGGGCGCGAAAAGGCCTGGAGCGTGGGGAGCAAGAGCGCACAACTGGGGGAAATGAAGTCCAAGCTAGGCCTCCCCGTACCGGAAGGTTTCGCCATCAGCGCGTGGGCGTACAAGTTCTTTGTCGACCAAAATGACCTGCAGTCGAGAATAGCCAAACGCATCTCATCGGTGAACATTACTCACTTCGACGATCTGGTCCGCATTAGCAGGCAGATCCGGTCTATTGTGACCTCGTGCGAGGTCCCGAAAGATCTGGTGGATTCCATTCAGACGCAGTTCGCCGAGTTGAAGAGACGCGCACCCGGCGCCGGCTTCGCGCTGCGTTCCAGCGCCGTCGGCGAGGATACGCTGTCCAGCTTTGCCGGCCAATACGCGACGTTTCTGAACGTGAGCGAATCCGAACTCGTGGACCGTTACCGGGACGTCCTCGCCAGCAAGTTCACACCCCAGGCGATCTACTACTACCTCAGCCATTCCTATACCGAATCCGACCTCGCGATGGGGGTGGGGTGTGTGAGCATGGTGGACGCGGCGGCCAGCGGTGTGATCTACACCCGTGATCCGGTACAGCCGGACATCGACTCACTGGAGATCTACGCAATTTACGGACTGGGCAAATACCTGGTGGACGGAACCTTGGCACCGGATATTTACTACGTCTCGCGCAAAGACGGGCGTGTTACCGAGACGGACATTGCAAAGAAACCCGCTCGTCTGGTTCTCAACCCGCAGGGCGGCACCGTCGAGGAAGCGGTGCCCGAAAATGAACAAGAGGAATCGGTTCTCAACGAAGAGCAGGTCGGGGTTTTGGCGGACTTCGCCCGGAGGATCGAGGATCACTATGGGTCACCAATGGACATCGAGTGGGCCATCGACAAGTCGGGCAGTCCTTATCTGTTGCAAGCGCGCCCCTTGCGAGTCATCGAAGCCAAATCGTTGGCGGCAGCGATGCCCGACGTATCCAACCTCCAAGTTCTGTGCTCGGACGGCGTAACCGTTTGCCCCGGCGCGGGCAGCGGTCCGGTGTTTCACTTGAGATCCAGAGATGATCTGGCCCGAGTACCCGAAGGCGCCGTGCTGGTGGCTCCACTCCCGTTTCCGGGCCTGGTGACCGTGCTGAGCAAAGTGCACGCGCTGGTGACACACGTGGGGAGCACAGCCAGCCACATGGCAACCCTGGCTAGGGAGTACCGCATTCCGACTCTGGTTGGTATGCAGCGCTCGTGTGAACTCGCGGAAGGCACTCAGGTAACCGTGGATGCTTCCGGCAGGACCGTTTACGCGGGCAAGCAGACAGCGCTCATACGGGCGCGCCTCACGGAATATGACGACATCGACGACACTGGAATCTTCGATCTTTTAAAGGAAGTCTTGAGCCACATCGCACCGTTGAATCTGGTGCATCCCGATGACCCCGATTTCATATCGGAGAATTGCCGGACATTTCATGACATAACGCGCTTTGTCCATCAACAGGCCATGAAAGAGATGTTCTCCAAGGGCCAGAAAATTAAGAACAGGGAGCGCGTCGCCCTTAAGTTAAAAAGCGACATTCCGCTCAATGTCCAGATCCTTTACATCGATCAAGATCTATCCCGATACAGAAATGAACGCGTCGTCAAAGAGGAAGATATCGCGTCAGTGCCGATGAAGGCGTTTTGGGACGGCATCAGGCAAGAGGGCTGGCCTGTCTCCATTCCTGCAAGCGACGGAGTAGGCGCCACTTCGTTCGCGGGCAACAGCCTGGCAACCAAATCGATCGGGGATTTCTCCGAGCAAAGTTTTGTCGTATTGGGAAAAGAGTATATGATTTTGAGCTTACGAATGGGTTACCATTTTACAACAGTGGAAGCGATGTGCACTAGTGTTTCGAGCAATAACTACATCCGGTTTCAGTGCAAGGGAGGAGGCGCCTCCGTCGACAGGCGGGCCCGTCGCGTCCTCATATTCGAAGGTCTTTTGAAAAGATTGGGATTTGAGTACACGCATAAAGGCGATTTTATCGACGCCCGAATCGACTATCAGGAGCCCACGGCGATTGTGGAGAATCTTCGCCAGCTCGGACGCATCACCGTAATGACGAAGCAGCTGGACATGGCCTTATCTAATGATAATATCACGCAGTGGTACCTCAGCGATTTCAAGAAGAAGCTAGGATTGACAGAAGACAGCGAATCGCCGGTAAACTGATAAAAGGAGTTTGCTGATGAATCAGACAATTTTGTCTGTGGACGATGAACCGCACATGCTGAAACTCCTGGAGCGGATCATCACGGACAAAACTCCGTACGAGATCACGACGACGAGTAATTCGCTGGAAGTGCCGGAGTTGCTCGAGGCGAACACGTATGACTTGATTTTGGCGGACTTGAAAATGCCGGGGCTTGATGGCATGGACATATTGCGGCTGACCAAGGAGCAGGATCGATTCGAAGAGGTTATCATGATTACCGCGTTTGGCACCCTGGAGTCGGCTTCCGAAGCGCTGTCACTCGGGGTGTTTGATTACATCACCAAGCCGTTCAGAAAATCGCGGATCATTACGTCGGTCAATCGCGCGATGATCTGCCAAAAATTCAAACGGGAAGCCACGCGGATGCAAGAGGTTATCGGGGCCGAGCCTTTTGAAGAAGCACTGAAGTTGTTCGAACGAGAATATTTTCGCTGTTTGTCGGATCGCTCCGGGGGTGACGTGGCAGCCATGGTGGAACGTTCCGGTATGCCGCCGGATCGTATCAGTGTTCTAAAAGAAGAGTATACGAATCGTGAACTGACAGATTGATGCAATCTGTGGAACAAAACGAAAGCTGCTAGAGAGGAGAGCTTTGATGGAGTTTAGACAAGCGGGGGACTTCATGATACCGCTCGACATGTATCCACACATCCCCTACTGGTTCACGCTACGTCAGACGATCGCGGAACTGGAGAGCGCTGAACTCGAAATGATGGGGAGAAAATCGCTTCCGAGGTGGGTGTTGGTGTTCGACGAAAAGTACCAGCTCATGGGATCCGCCCGGCGGCGTGATATCTTGCGAGGTTTGGAACCCGAGTTTCTAATCGATAAGCCCGTGGAAGTTCGAAAGAGCATGTTCGACGTGAAAGTCGATTCAGATCTCTCCGAGCTTTCCTACGACAAACTTCTCGAAGGAATGCGGAAGCAAGCGGAGCGGCCGGTTCGCGATATCATGCAACCGATCAAAACAACGGTAGATTATCAAGATCACATAGTCAAAGTGATTTACGAGATGGTCGACAACAACGTGAGTATGATACCGGTTCTACAAGACAACAAGGTGGTGGGTGTGGTTCGTTCGGCAGATCTTCTCAGCGAAGTGGTCAAAATCGTGCTCTGATCTGAGTTATCCCCGTCATTTCTTACGGAAAAACATCATGCCGGAGAAAAAACGCCCCCAAAAATCTCTCGGGCTTCGCCCGAGTCTTCCGGACGAACCAGAAGATATTTACCTGGCCGGCGCGGCTCGCCGAGTCGACTGGCGACGACTGACTTTCCTGGTGCTCGGCGCCCTTGTTTTTGTAACTGTATACTTTGTGCCACCGTTGCCGGATGCGGTAGATCCGGCGGGCGAACGTTTTCCGCTTACGCGCGAAGGCAAACTGGCGCTCGCTCTGTTCCTTTTGGCGGCGACCTGGTGGGTCACCGAGGTTGTGCCTATCGGGGTGACGAGCATAACAATAGGCGTCATACAGGCTCTCTTCCTGATCCGTCCGGCCCGGACGGCTTTTACCGATTTCATGGATCCCTCCGTGTGGTTCATTCTGGGCTCCATCGTGATTGGAATGGTTTTCACAAGAACCGGGCTCACCAAGCGGCTGGCCTACAAGATGCTCGTCATCGTGGGAGAACGCACCAGTATGATCTACTTGGGGGTGTTTGTTCTAACCGCAGTGCTCACCCACATAATGGCCCATACGGCTGTCGCGGCCACTATTTATCCGCTGCTCATGGCCATATACGCACTGTACGACGAGACCGGGAAGAGCACTCGGTTTGGCAAAGGGCTTTTTATCGGCATGGCGTATACCGCCGGCGCCGGCAGCATTATCACGCTGTTGGGTGCGGCGCGAGGCGCGGTGGCCATCGGGTTTTTCAAGGACATAGTCGGCAGAGAGGTCTCATTCTTTGAGCTCACCTGGTACATGTTCCCTGTCGGTTGGCTGATGGTGTTCTTGCTGTGGGGATTCTTTATGGTGTTGTTCAAACCGGAGAGGAAAACAATACCTGGTCTTCGAGAACGGGCAAAAGTACTGTACAAAAAATTGGGTCCGATGACCGGCCGGGAAATCTCAACATTGCTCATTGTTCTGGCCGCGGTTGCGATCATGAGTCTTCGGTCGTTTATACCAGCTCTAGAAAACGTCAACAAGAGTGCCATCATTCTTGCGGCTACAGTGCTATTCTTCGTTTTTAAGATTCTTACCCTAGAGGATTTAGAGGAGATTCCCTGGAACATCATCCTCCTGTTTGGCGGGGCCATGAGTATTGGGTTTTGTCTGTGGCAAACCGGTGCCGCGAATTGGCTCGCCGTAATGTGGTTGGGCTTGTTCGAAACGGCTCCATGGCTCGTCTTCGTGATGGGGATTGCCTTCTTTGTCCTTCTCATGACCAATTTCATCATGAACGTTGCCGCCATTGCGATATCTCTTCCCGTGGCGCTCGTTTTGGCGACATATTTGGGAGTGGCGCCCGAAGTGGTATTATATGTTTCGTTGGTGGTTGCCGGTATGCCATTTCTATTACTGGTGGGTGCGGCACCTAACGCCATCGCATACAACAGCGGGCAGTTCACTTCGGGCGAGTTCTTTAGGTACGGCATCCCCGCCAGCATACTCTTGCTGATTGTTGTAGGGATCTTCGTGAGGTTCGTATGGCCTCTTATGGGTATGCCGGTGTTGTTAAAATAACATTCCGATAGCGGAACCTTTTGGGGAATCTCAGCGGGCAGCCACATCTTGTAAGGAGAACCGATGAAGAAATACATAATAGTCTTGGTTGTTGCGATCGTCGCTATTGGCGCGGCCCTGGTGTATCAAAGCGGGTCGCTAAAAACCAATACTAGTCCGGGCACCATGCAGACATCGGCACCACCAGCCACCACGTCCAACACCGGGGGAATGACAACGGGCACGGTGATCGAAACCATGAACAGCGGGGGGTACACGTACGTTCATGTCGATACCGGCAGAGAGAAGATCTGGGCCGCCGGGCCCGAGACAGCAGTTACGACTGGCGAAGTGGTCTCGTTTGCCCCGGGAATGCAAATGGAGAATTTCGAGAGCGAGCCGCTAAATCGTACGTTTGATGTGGTTTACTTTGTCTCGGAGATCAGAACCGGCGCGGGTGGGGTTGGTGGTGGGGAAGCCCAGATGCCCACTGGGCACCCTCAGCTTGGTTCGGGCGACGTGGATATGAAGAATATAGATTTCTCCGGAATCGCGGTTCCCAGTGGCGGCAAAAACATCGCAGCGTTGTACGCGGAAAAAAGCAACCTGGCTGGGAAAAGGATCGTTGTTCGCGGTAAAGTTGTGAAATTTACCGCTGGTGTGATGAATAAGAATTGGATTCATCTCCGTGATGGATCGGGCTCCGAAGGCACAAACGACCTCACGGTAACGACCGACGCCGTTGTAAATATCGGGGACATCGTGGTGGCGCGCGGTGTGCTGACCGCCGACAAAGACTTCGGATTCGGTTACGCGTACCAAATCATCGTCGAAGATGCGGATGTGACCGTCGAGTAGAGAATCAGACTGTATAAAGGAGTCCAATTATGGCCGATAAGGAAGAAATCAAAGAAACGCGCGACTATCACTCCGACATTCCCCAAAAGAACGAGGCGTTCGCGTTGAAAGGATCGAATTCACTCGACTGGGGAATGAAGAATCGTATGTCGAATATATTCGACCCCATCACCAACCGCACCGTAATGCTGGCCGTGGACCACGGGTACTTTCTCGGCCCCACCTCCGGTCTTGAACGAATCGATTTGAACATCGTTCCGCTGCTTGGGTATGCCAACACGCTCATGTGCACCAGAGGCGTTCTGCGCTCCATGATTCCGCCGACGTTCAACAAGGGCGTCGTTCTTCGCGCTAGCGGCGGCCCGAGTATCCTCAAGGAGCTATCCAACGAGGAAATCGCCGTCGACATTGAAGACGCGTTGCGCCTGAACGCCGCCGCCGTGGCGGTCCAGGTGTTCATCGGTGGCGAGTACGAGACGAAGTCGATACACAACATGACTCGGCTGGTCGACATGGGCAATCGCTACGGCGTCCCTGTACTTGGAGTCACGGCCGTCGGCAAAGACATGGCTCGTGATGCCAAGTACATGCGCCTGGCCACGCGGATATGCGCCGAGTTGGGCGCGGCGTACGTCAAAACCTACTACGTCGACGAAGGTTTCGACACGGTAACCGCGTCGTGTCCGGTGCCGATCGTGATTGCGGGCGGGAAGAAAATGCCGGAGCTGGACGCATTAACAATGGCTTACAACGCTGTCCAGCAGGGGGCATCGGGTGTGGACATGGGCCGCAATATCTTCCAATCCGACGCGCCCGCCGCCATGATCCAGGCCGTAGGAAAGATCGTTCACGAAAACGCCACGCCGGAAGAGGCGCTGGATTATTATAATTCTCTGAGGAAAAGTTAACCGGTCGAGAATCCTACTATTTTAGCAAGGTGATTTTACGGTTATCGACCTTCGTGCCGGCGATCAGTCTCACTAGATATACGCCGCTGGCCACGCGCCCGCCCGCCCGATCGGTACCATTCCAGACGGCCTCGTGTACGCCGGAGTCGCGGACCTCGTCGACCAAGGACCGTACCAGTCTTCCGCTGACGTCATAGATCTCGAGCGTGACGCGCTGGCGTGTGTCGAGTTGGTAGACAATCGTGACAGTCGGATTGAAGGGGTTGGGATAGGGTGCGCCAAGCCCCGATGCCGGTGCGGGTGACGCTTCGACGGCCGTCGCAACGACGTACTCATAGGCCCCCATGTCCACCGCTATGCCCACGATACGTGGATTTCCATCGATATCGGTGACGGGCAAGTGTGGCGCGGAGTTGTCTCCGGCGTCGACGGCAGGGGAACCCTCACTCAAGTGGTAATCCCCGCCGACGCCGTCGACGAACAGCGGATCTTCATCCAGGTTGCCGCCGGCGTCTGTGCCCACCGACGGATTCCAAGACGGGCCACTCCCACCGCAGCCTTCAACGAGCGAATGGCCGACCAACGGCGAACCGCTCAGGTTGAATATCTGGTCGGCAGAAGGATGGTTTCCCCACACGACGGCGTTGGTCAGGACCACCGTACCGCCGTTGTTGATCATCGCCCCTCCCACGTTGAATCCCGAGTTGTTGGAGAATGTCACATTGGTGAGCGTGACGTCACTCAGCAGGTTGTACATGCCGCCGCCGTCGGTAAGGCTGGCCGCGTTGCCGTCGAAGACCACGTTTGACAAGATGGGAGCGCTGCCCACGTAGTTGTACATCCCGCCACCGCCACCGACGGCCGTGTTATTTCGAAACACCACGTTGGTAACCGTCGGACTGCCCGGCAGATTGACCATACCGGCGCCGCGGT
>CBDVBX010000023.1:0-26454 GCA_965372335.1 uncultured bacterium
CCAAAACCACGGACGCGGCGGTCGGTCGGCCCAAAGCTGCGGAAAATCCGCGGCGGGCGAGAAAGGAGATTAGTAGGCGCGGTGGGTTTTGTCGTGGAGCATGATGAGGCTGGCAAAGCGGCCCGTTCGTCCGTGTTCTGCGCGATGAGAGTAGAATACGTCTCTGTGGCACGACGTGCAAAGACCGGCAACCTCGATTCGATCTTCCCGTACACCCGCAGCGGTGAGTTGCAGGAGGTTGGCCGTCCACAGGTCCAGGTGAACGGCGTGCGCATCGGTAGTGATTACCTGGCCCGCAATGTCAGGATGACGATCGTGCAGCCCGCCGACCACGTCGCCCCCCACTTCGTAGCAGCACGGACCAATCGACGGACCGATTCCGGCGATCAAGTCCGATGGTCGCGTACCAAACGCCTCGTTCATCGTCGCCACCGTAACCGCGGCGATTCCGGCGACCGTCCCCCGCCAGCCCGCGTGCGCCACTCCGATCACTTCCTTGATCGGATCGTACAGCGACAGTGCGGCGCAATCCGCCACCAGCACGACCAGCGGAACGTCGGCGATGTCCGTGACCATCCCATCCGTATCCGCGATCGCTGAGTTCCCGTCCAGCGCGCCCGATCCAATCAGCTCGCCGGTCACGACCGTCACGCCAGCGCCGTGAACCTGTCGGCCAAAAGTCAACAAATCCGGAAACGCCCCGGTCACCAGACTCAGTTGCGCGCGGTTATCGGTCACCGTGTCTTCGTCGTCTTCGCAGCGCAGCCCGAGGTTGAATGATTCGAACGGTCCCGTACTGAGTCCGCGCGCGCGCGTGGTCGTGACGCACGACACACCTTCTTGCTGAGAAAAGCTGTCGTAGGTGAAGAATTCGATTGGACCGACGATGTGTTTTTTCATCGAATCTGTCAGTTGCGCTCGTCGAGCGCGTACGTCTGAAGGAACCGGCTTTGCTCCCAGAACCAATCCGGCGCTGACGCCAATATTCGTTCTAAGTGAGAAGACTTTTTCGCCAGGAAATCCTCTTCGCTGACGTCGTGGTCGGGAAGATCGTCCGACGCCCGACGATTGCCGAAATACAGATTGTCCCGAATCGCGAATCGTTCCGGCGCGGCCTGAAGCGCCAAAGCGCATTGATAACAGTAGTAGTCCGGATCATCGTATTTCGGGTTCTGGCCGGTTTTTGCCACGATATTTCCCGCAAAGCCTCCGGGTGATTCGTCGGTTTCGAACGGTGTTGCCCGTGTGATGGAGACGCCGCACGCGCCGCAGTCGAATACCACGTTGTCTTCGATAAACGCGTACGGCTCGCCCTTGCCGGCATCCCAGTAAGCGATTCCCCAGGCGAGCATCTCTTCGATTATGTTCTGTTGGACGACGGCGTGGCCGTCGACGAAAACGCCTATACCCTTCCAGTAGCGCCGGACAACATTCTGACTGATTCTGGCTTTGGCGTTCCACGTCACACCGATACCCACACCGCGGCCGCCCCCCACCTCGCCTCCCCGCGCTTTGTCCACGCCGTCGATCAGGTTCAATTCGATTTCGGCTTCGGCGTCTCGGTAAAGCGCAATACCATCCCACGAATTTCGGACGATGTCGTTTTCCCGCACCCACAGAAAAGAGTTTTCGCGGCCGCAGATCCCCATGATACCGACAACGCCCGTGACGACGACGGTGGAGTCACCGATGTTGCCGGTGATCCGGTTATTTAGTATTGATACGCGCGAATTCTTGGCGACGATGGCCGCGTCGGTGGCCGCCTGGGCGGTATCCCGTTCACCACCGGTGATGGTGACGCCTGCGATTCCGCAGTCTTCACAGTCCTTGAAATAGATCCCGTAACCGGCGTGGGTGTGTATGACCGCCTCGCCACGATCCGGACCGAGGATCCACACCTGCCGGCCCGATATCTGAAGACCGACCGTTACCGGTACCCGATCGGCAGGGTCTTCGCAGTTGCCGCAGGTAGAATCCACGGCGGCGGTCGCCTTTAGGTGATAAACGCCCGGCGCCAGAACGATGCTGACACGGTCGCAGGGATCGGTGAGCATTTCTTGGAGTTCGGCAGCCGTCGACACGTCGACCGTCTTGAACCCGCGGCGTAACAAAACGCGCGGCGCAAGCACAGTGACGAGAACGATAACTGTTAGGGCACCCGCGATTATCGGGCCGCGACGAAGCTTCATGACGTTACCTGCGTTCGACCTCCACGCCGCCGAATATGTAGTTTTGCACGTTTTCGCTGGCGACGAAGTCGTGGGGATACCCCAGCGTGATCGCGCTTACCGAATCCAATCGCTTCATTTGGTCTTCGTCAAGCGCCACGTCGAGGCAACCGAGGTTGTCTTCGAGCTGATCCGTCGTCCGCGCTCCCAGGATAACGCTCGACACGCCGGGTTTGCTCAGCAACCATGCAAGCGCCACCTGCGCCATCGAGCATCCGATCTCCTTGGAAACGTTTTCCACCTCCGCCACGATTTTACCCGCGCGCTCGTCGAGCCGCCCGCGATTGGATTCCACGCGCAGGCTCTGGTCGATCTTTTCTGCGCTGCCCTTGTCTAAACGCGAATACTTGCCGGTGAGAAGACCACCGCCCAGCGGCGACCACGGGGTGACGCCGATGTTGAAAGCGTTGCACATGGGGATCAGTTCGCGCTCCACATCCCGTTCGGTCAGCGAATACTGGATCTGCATTCCGACGAAAGGCGTCCACCCACGGAGGTCGGCCAGCGTGTTGGCCTGCGCCGCAATCCATGCCGGCGGGTTGGACACGCCAACGTACAACACTTTCCCAGCACGCACGGCATCGTCTAGGGCCCGCATCACTTCATCGACCGGCGTGGTAAACTCCCAGGCGTGGACCCAGTACAAATCGATGTAGTCCGTTTGCAGTCTCCTGAGACTGGCGTCCAGCGACTGCAACAGACTTTTTCTGTGATTGCCGCCGGCGTTGGGGTCGCCAGGCCTCATGCACAACGTGTACTTGGTAGCAAGCACATACCGGTCACGACGGCCCAAGAGAAACTTTCCCAGCCACGACTCGCTGGTGCCGCCCGTATAGAAATTGGCGGTGTCGACAAAGTTGCCTCCGCGCTCTGAATACCGGTCCAATACCATTTTACTTACTTGTTCGTTCGAACCCCAACCCCACTCGGTTCCAAAGGTCATCGTCCCCAAGCACAGCGGAGAAACCCGAAGCCCGCTTCTACCCAGCAGGCGATACGCGTCCAGTCGGTTCGTATCCATATTTGAACCCTTTCGACAGGAAAGAAACCACGATTTTCGATGGTACGGCATCACCGCCGTGCCGTCAATCTCCGGCGCTAACCGCAATTGTACAAATGACAAACGTATGTACTTTAAAACCTCTCTTCGCCGCGGTACAATCACACTTCGACCTAGAATAAGATACCCAACCCGAGGTGATGATATGATAGGCGCTCGAATCCTGTTTCTGCTTACAACGTCGATTATGCTCCTAGCCGCCAACGATGCCGATCCCGTTTCGGAAGACACCCGTTTTCTCGTCGTCGACGACGTGATTAATATGGAGTCCGCGGGAGATATGCAGATTTCCCCGGACGCCGAGTGGGTTTTGTGGGTCAAAACGGTCCCGAATAAATCGAAAAACGACCACAATCGTCACATTTACCTCTCCAGCACTAGAGAAGGAATAACCGTTCAGCTCACGCGCGGCGACGTGGACGATGGATCGCCGAGGTTCTCGCCTGACGGCGAAACGATCGCCTTTCTTGGCGCGAGAGGGAAAAAAGAGAAGCAACAGATATACGCACTCAACCGACGGGGTGGCGAACCGAAAAAAATCACCAGCGTTGAATTCGGTGTACTTGGTTACGAGTGGCTCGACGACAATTCGTTTGTCTTTACGGCACGTGAAGACTCGACGCTTCGCGAGCGCTTGCTGGCAAGAAGCAAAGACGACGTCATCATTGTGGCCGACCAGGAACACTACGCGCCCGTCCACTTATTCAAGTGCGACATCGAATCAAAAAAAATGACGCGACTGACGTCTAACCCGGGTGTGATCTCCAGTTTTGCCTTGTCACCGGACGGTCGTTGGGTGGTGACCAGTGAGAATCAGAGCGTGGATTACGAGTACGACCAACGCGTTCCACCCAAACAGTTTTTGATCGATCTGGAAAATGGAAAACGCAAAGAGATATTCAGACAGCCCCATATGGACCCGTATGACTTCAAATGGACTGCCGATAGCGACGGGTTTTTTTGCCGGCGCCGCGTCGCCAGCGACACGACCGACACGTACGTGGGCATTTCGAACCTTTTCCATTACGACGTATCGCAAGACAGCTTGTTGCCGGCAATCACCGGCTGGGACAAAGGACTCGGCCGATCGTATTTCGTGGTTGACGACGGCGTTGTCGCCGCACTTGCCAATGGCACGGCGGATCGTATTGCCCACATTGTCTCCGATGACCGTGTGCGCACCGAGTACGACGTTCGCTTCTTTCAGTCCGACAGGCCGATTCGCCTAGCCGCTGCGACCCGAGACAACAACCGGATCGTGTATTTTTCTTCAGACGCCTCCAGTATACCCGAGGTCATGACGGCAACGATCGCGGGCGGTCAGATCGAGAACCGGCGAAAGCTGTTCGACCTCAACGAGCCGCTCCACGACAGAACACTCTCCCCGACAGAGGTCGTGCGGTGGCGAGGCGCCCGTGGCGACACCGTAGAGGGTGTTCTTTACTACCCCGCAGAATACGACACGGCGTTTTCCTACCCATTGGTCGCCATCATTCACGGTGGCCCCTCCGGTGTCGATCCCGACTTTTTCACCGAGCGTTGGTCGAATTACCCCCACGTTCTGGCGGCCAAGGGGACGTTTGTGCTCAAGGTCAACTACCACGGCAGCGGCAACTACGGCCTGGAGTGGATGGAGTCGATCAAAGGTCATTACTACGAACTCGAGGTTCCCGACATCCTCTCTGGAATCGACTCTCTCGTCGCGCAGGGAAATGTCGACGACGAAGCACTCGGCATCATGGGCTGGAGCAACGGTTCTATACTCGCCATCGCCTGTTGCATCGAGAGCGACCGATTCAAGGTTTTGTGCGCGGGCGCCGGCGACGTGAACTGGACGAGCGATTATGGGAATTGCGCGTTCGGTGCCGCGTTCGACAACGCCTATTTCGGCGGACAGCCGTGGGAAAACCCGCAAGTTTATATAGACAAGTCGCCGCTGTTCCGCATGCAGGAGTTGGAAACCCCGACCCTCATCATGTTCGGCTCGCAGGACACGTCGGTGCCGACCGAGCAGGGGTGGCAACATTTTCGTGCGATGCAGCAGATCGGCAAAGCGCCGGTTCGTTTTCTATTGTTCCCTGGTAGCGGCCACGGGCTGCGCAAACTCTCGCACCAGAGGCGAAAAATGGAAGAAGAGTTGGCGTGGTTCGACAAGTATCTTTTTGAAACTTTCGCCGAGGGGAACGAAGCGTTCGACGAAAGATCGCCGCTGGCCTTGGCACTCGAAAAGGCCAGCGTCAAAACCGTCGGCCATCTGATCGGAGAGGAGTTCGATGCATCGATCGTACCGGAAATTGTGGAGCTCGGAGACATCCGTGTCAGCCGTTTCGAAATTACACGCGCGCAGTTTAGCGCTTTCGACCTGCACTACAGCTACCCGCCGGGCACAGACAACTACCCAGTCAACGAGATATCGCTTCCACTGGCGCAGGCGTACTGTATCTGGTTGAGCGAAAAAACGGGCCAACCGTATCGCCTACCCACAGAAGACGAGATGGACAAGCTCCTGACAGCGGTTGCGTCCAATCTGTCTCACGAGAACAACCTCGGCTACTGGCTCGGATACGACCCAACGCCGGACGAGATGATGATGATACGTGAAAAGATCGAAGAGTTGGATAAATCGCGGCTTCTTCTCGAACCCGTCGGCTCCTTTCGGCCGGCTGGCCCCACCAACGGCGCCCGTGTCTACGACCTGGGCGGAAATGTATCGGAATGGGTGACGGGAAAAAACGGCGAGGGGATCATCATGGGGCTCTCAGCCGTTTCGCTTCACGACAAACGCGCAGAGTACTCACGCCCGCCGTTAGTCTATGTTGGATTCCGCGTCGTCGGATCGAAGTGAGGCTCACTCCGGCGCAATGCGCCGCAGCAGATCCTCGTCGTCGTACGGTAAAGTATGAAGTGGTTCACAAACATCTCACCGGCCGCGTAGGCGGTCGATCAAGCCTGGTGCGGTAAGCTCGCGGGGGAGGATGGTCACGCCCAACTCTGCCAATCGGTCTTGCACTTCGAGTATGGGCGGCGGCTTTTCTGGCCACGCGGCACCCGGCGCCAATGCTCCGTTCGAAATCTCCACCGTCGCCTCGATTCGCCCTTCGCGTAACCACGCAATCCGATCGCAGACGCCGGCCAAAAATGACGCGTCGTGCGAAGCGATCATCGTCGTCTCGCCCCTCTTACGCCGGTCTTGTACTATCGATTCGACTGCCGCGCGTCCGCCGGGGTCGAGACACGACGTGGGTTCATCCAGCAGCAAAAACTCGGGCTCCAGCGACAGCGCGATCGCAAACGCCACTCGCCGCATTTCGCCGGGGCTGAGTGTCAACGGCGCCCGCGGCAAAAACAGCCTCGGCTCCAGCCCCACCGCTTCCAGCGCCGAGCGGCACCGGCGCTCGCATTCTTCCGGCGATAAACCCAACCGCGTCATTCCGAATGACAATTCTTCCGACACCGTCTCGGCAAAAAACAAACGCTCCGGACTCTGGAACAAATAGAAAACGTTTTGGCGATCGCCCGCGGCGGCGCGCGTGTATTTTCTCAGCAACTTTCCCGTTCCCGGCTTGTGGACACCCGCCGACAGTCCCAGAACCGTCGACTTTCCTGCGCCGTTGTGACCAGCCAGTCCCACACATTCACCACGGCCTACTGTCAAATCGACCCCCTCGACCGCCAAGGTAGTGTCGAATGCAAAACCAACGGATTCAAATCGAACGACGCTGTCATCGTCGGATACGGTATCCGTCGAAGGAGTGTCGCGCGACGCGCGAGCGTATTGTGCGTCGCCCGCGGCGGCGATCAACGGAGCCAATTTGTCTGCCAACGCAGGGGCACTCGAATCCGCCGTCTCGAGAAATTGCTCCTGGTCGGCCGGCGCCACCATCGCGGCGGCGAAGCGCTCGGCCAACTCCCGTACGGTGGGCCGAATAAAATCGTATTCTTTCGCTGTTGCCCACGCGTACAACTCGTCAATCGCGCCGTCGAACAGCAGCTGGCCGTCACCGATGCACACGATTAGATCGGCGTATAATAGGTCCTCTCCCCCAGGTGTCGCCCACACGACGGTAATGCCACTGCGGTGTGCTTCGTTGACAAACTCCCGGCACAACGCCGCCGCCTCGTCGTCTAGATAAGCCGTGGGCTCGTCGAGGAGGAGTATCTCGGGAGCCTGCAGCCAAACCGTCGCCAGGGCCAACCGTTGCTTTTCACCGCCGGAGAGTCGGTGGGGGTTGCGCCCGAGCAGCGCGGCCAGACCGAAGTTCTCGATGGCCTCCTCGATGTGTCGGCTTGCAGTCGGCGAACCCACCGATGCGGACAGTTCGAGTTCGTGACTGACGGACGTGGAAATGAATTGATTGTCGGGTTCTTGAAGCAACAGCGATATCCGCGGTGTCGCGTCGAAAAGCCCGGAGTCTCCGGCCTTAGGTGAGTAGTCGATTCTACCCGACGCAGTTGGCACCAGCCGCGCTATCGCGTGGAGCAGCGTGGTCTTGCCCGAACCGTTGGCGCCCAAAAGGGCGACCCACTCGCCGTCCCTTATCTCCAGCGTGACAGAATCTATAATGGTTTTGGCGTTAGGGGAACCAGCTGGGAGTTCGACGGAAACGTCGCGCAGCCTAATCATGGCTCGATTTCGGCGAGGCGGGCGCGCGCGCGCGCCGCCCACACGCTGTCGCTATCCAGTTCGAGGTAGCGCCGCCATTCTTTGGCCGCCCGTGAGGATTTGCCGGCTTTTTGCAGCGCGACGGCGAGTGAGTACTGCGCCTTGAGGTACCGCGCGTCGATCTTGAGAGCCCGGCGAAACTCGGACGTGGCCCGGTCATACCTCTCGAGATGGAAGTAGCTATTGCCGAGCGCGTAGTGATAAAGGGGATTGTCGGTCCGAAGATCGATGGCGCTCTTGAACTCATCGATCGCTTTGTCGTGGGCATCCAGTTTTTGGTAGGTGACGCCAAGATTGTACCTGGCCTCGGCGAAGTCCGGATCGAGATCGACGGCTTCCCTGAATTTAACGGTGGCGTCGAGATAAGAGCCGCGTTCGGCCAGTTCGAGACCTGCGTTGTACGGTCGGCGGGCTCGTTTGCGCAGACCGAGCGCTTCCATGTCATCTGCGGACATAAACACGCGAACTTCCTCGCCGGCTCTGAGTTCGTTCGATGTCAGATCGTTGAATTTGCGAATGTCGCCGGCACGGGCGGGGTCGCCGTAGTAGTCGCCGGCAATGTCCTCCAGTGTTTCACCCTGTGCCACCAGGTGTGTGAGCACTTTGTTCGCTTCTGACGACTTGCGAGTTTTTTGTGCGCAGCCCACGAGCGACGCAAGCGCCACGACTGCGGCTATCAGCATGACCGACGCCCGCTTTGGCGCGTTCCCAAGATTGTAAGACAGGATATTCATGTCGAAGTGAGCGCGCCGCTCAACTTTTGCCGCCTCGATCATCTTTGCCGCGGGTGCGCCGCCAAGTGTCGCGGACGATATCAAATACTTCCACGATGGGAATCCCCGTTGTTTCGGCCAACGCCTTGCAAGACTCGAACTCGGGGCTCATCTTCTCGCCACCGCCGGGTAAGGTGCCGATTTTGACCAGGGCCTCTCCGATTTCGGTCCGGATGGTCTGCTGGTGGCGTTCGAGCTCCACTCTATCTTCGCGACAAATACGGACGCCGAGCGTGGTAGTGTGTTCCATCAGAAAGCCTGCCAGTCGTTGCTCGTCGGCCACCTCTGCGATTACGGTCAGCTCCACGCCGGGGCGGTTCTTCTTCATGGTAACGGGGTGGTAGTACACCTCCAGCGCCCCTTCACGGAACAACCGCTCCATCAAATAGCCATAAACTTCGGGATTCATGTCGTCGATCGTCGTTCGAACTATCGATACGCTCCGCGCCGCGTCCTCCAGCCGCCCAACGGCGATACGTAGAATGTTGGGGAGTTGGTCCTTGCCGCCGTCGCGCGTACCGGCACCGTAGCCGAACACTTCCGGCGTGAAACTGGTATCACTCGACAATGGTTCGAATCCGGAAGCGACGATGGCGGCAGCGGTCGGCGTAATGAGTTCTTCTTTTCGACCGGAAAACTCCAGCGGGTGCCCCCGGAGTAATTCGAGAGTGGCGGGCGCGGGCAGCGGTATCTCGCCGTGCTGGCTGTCGGTCTTTCCCGAGCCGACTACCAAACTGGTATATCGAAATGACGCGATACCCATTTCCTCAACGGCGGCATGAAAACCGACGACGTCGACGATCGCGTCGAGCGCGCCCACCTCGTGAAAGTGGACCTCGTCCACAGTAACACCGTGGACGCGCGCTTCGGCTTCCGCCAAACGTGAGAAGGTGGCGATGGCGCGCAACTTGACCGCCTCGTCTAGCGACGGTGCTGTTTCGATTACTTCGCGTACGTCGCCGAGGCCGCGGTGGATGAGATCCTCGGGCAGGCGGATCAGCAGCCGGCTGGCGGCAAACATGCCCCGCTCGACCTTCTCACAGTCGATGGTCACACTGGCGAGCGCCGGGATCGCAAGGAGTTTGTCACGCAGCAATTCCAGCTCATAACCTGCGTCGACCAGTGCCGCCAGCAACATATCGCCGCTCGCCCCGCTAAATGGATCGATGAGTAGTGCTTTCTTCATATCCGGACCGCCGTCATTCCCCGTGGTTTCGTTCGTCGCTGATTTGGCGGGCGAGTTCGCGGGCGCGAGCGCAGATCAATGCCGCCGAGCAACCCGCGCCGAATCCATTGTCGATGTTCACTACCGTCACACCTGCCGCACAGCTCGTCATCATGCCCAAAAGTGCCGCGAGGCCGCCGAAGCTCGCTCCGTAGCCCACGCTCGTTGGCAGCGCCACCACCGGCGCCTTCGACACGCTCGCCACGACACTGGCCAGAGCGCCCTCCATGCCGGCAGCAACAATCACCACATCCGCTTCCTCGATCATCGACCGGTACGCCATCAATCGGTGAACGCCGGCCACGCCCACGTCGTAAATCCGGTCGACGTTGCACCCGAAGAGCGACGCTGTTATCGCCGCTTCCTCCGCCACCGGAATGTCCGTTGTTCCAGCCGTGATCACCAGAACGTAGCCCGACTTTTCCTGCTCTTTTGATTCCACAAAAAAGATACCCGCCTCGCGGACCCAGGTTCCGTCGGCGAATCGAGACGCCAATTTTTCCCCCGCCGACGGGGCGCACCGGGTTACCAAAAGGTTTTCGCTCTTTTCGACGATCGCTTCGGCGATTCCCAGGATCTGTTCGTCCGTTTTCCCCTCACCGTACACCACCTCGGGGAACCCCGTACGGATCGCGCGATGGTGATCGACTTTTGCGTATCCGATATCTTCGAATGGCAAAAACCGGAGCTCGCGCAGAACCTCTTCCTCGTTCATCTCGCCATTCTTATACCGGCCTAGAAGTGCTTTTAGCTTCGATTCGTTCATGTCGCGTTCTACCACCCCCGAAAGGTCCATCCATCAAAATCCGTTTTCGTCCAGGTACCCGCACAGGATATCGTGAAGCTCTGCCAGCCGTGTGGCCCGCATTATTTTGCCGCGCAGCTTGCGTGCGCCGGGTAGGCGCTTGATGTAAGCGGCCATAACTTTCCGCGTGGCGATCACACCCTGCGGTTCCCCGTTCAACTCGACCTCACGTCGAACGTGATCGAGCAGTACCTCGACGCGCTCGCGAGGCGTGGGGGGCACATAGTGTTCGCCGTCCAACATCGCTCTTATTTCGGCGAAGATCCATGGATTACCGACGGCGCCCCGACCGATCATCACCGCGTCGCACCCCGTGTGCCGGCGCATGCGCAGCGCGTCGTCGGCGCCCGCCACGTCTCCGTTGCCCACCACCGGAATCGACACGGCGTCTTTCGCCTCGGCGATCAAATCCCAGTTGGCCTTGCCACTGAACCCCTGCTTGCGGGTGCGCGCGTGAACGGCCAACATCGATACCCCGGTGTCTTCGATCGTGCGCGAGATTTCCCGGATTCGCTCGCCGCTGGCTTTATCCCACCCGGCCCGAATCTTCGCCGAAACGGGTACCGCGCTTCGCCGAACCACCTCGCGGCAGATCCGCCCGAGGAGCGGGAGATCGCGCAAGACTGCCGATCCACCGTTTTGGGACACGATCTTTCTTACCGGGCAGCCAAAATTCAAATCGATGTATTCCGGTTCGAGCGGCGACAGCCGGGCGGCCGATTCGGCCATCCGGGCGGGGTCGCCGCCGAAGATCTGTAGCGACAACGGGCCCTGATTCATCTCGAGCCCCTTCAGCGACCGGACGGCGTCCTCTTTATCGCGAGTGAGCGCATCCGAACTGATCATCTCGGTCACGGCCATGTCCGCCCCGCGATCCAGACAGATTTTGCGGAAAACGGCGTCCGTTATCCCGCACAACGGCGCGAGGATAGCGCGGGCGCCATTGGGCAGCCCCCACCGCCTACCGACCGCCGGGCCGCCCGCCGGCGAAACCGCCCGGGTGGCCCCTGCCTGGATGCTGTTTCCGGGAGAAATCACGGTGTGATGATAATCATTCGAAATGGCCGGTTCAAGGGCTAACGCTTGAAAAATCAAGGGGAATACCCTATCTTGACGCTGCAGGCCGCGACGACGCCCAGGCGTTTTCATCCAGCGGGCCCATCCATCCGGACCGAACCAATGACGTTGAACCAGTTGACCATCCTGCGAATCGCTACTGACGGAGACCATCCCGTCTGGGCGGATCTCTACACCCCCGACGGACAGTCGGGTGTATCAAGCCTGGCGGGGTCGCTCGTTGTGCTGTGCCACGGCCTAAAGGGTTATCGACGTTGGGGTTTCATTCCTCGGCTGGGTGATAGTCTGCGCCAGGCCGGTCTGGCGGCGCTGGCGATCGACTTTTCCCACAACGGAACCGCCGGCGGCGACGGGGAGGCTTCCGACGGGCGGGTGTACCCGCGCCCGGAACTGTTCCGGCAGAACACGCTTGACCGTGAGCGGCGCGACCTGGTCAGCGTCATTCGATGGATTCGAAAAGGAGGCGACGGGCGGATCGACCCAGCAGTCCGAATCGGGCTTTGGGGTCACAGCCGAGGAGGCGGGTCCGTACTTCTCAACGCCCTCGACGATCCCGCCGATATTGCGGCGGTGGCAACGTGGTCGGCGACGGCCCACGCCGATATCTATACACCGAGACAAAAGGCGCGCTGGCGTGAAGCGGGAGAGTATGACTTCTTGGAAAACGCCAGCGGCGAGCGGCTGGCAATGGGTGTCGGTTTTCTCGATGACCTCGAGTCGCGGCACGCCGAGTACACCCTCGCCGACAGGGCTGCCTCGCTCACCGTCCCCCATTTGATCGTCCACGGGGATATGGACCTGGTAATCCCCGTTCACAACGCCGAACGGTATTACGACGCCGGATCCGCGCTCGCCGAAAAAAAATTGGTGCGCCTGCGGACGGGACACACATTCGGGATCGGCAAAACAGACGAGTCGAACCCGCTACGCGAGGCGATCGAGGTTACTGTCGATTGGTTCCGACGATTTTTGCTGAACCCCGAAGAGGACGCATGAAAAGAGCCGTCTGGTGTTTGGTCGTCGTGTCGATCGCCCTCGGATTGTGTGTGGAGAGCTGCGTCAATTCTCCTACGAAGAAGCGCAAACAACTCGCGAAGCGGTTCGTGGCGTGCGTACCGGACAGTCTCGGAGATGATCACCGCCGTGAAATTGTCCAGTTGCTGGACGTATTCTGGACACGCGCGAACATGGGCAAGGTGTATATGGAAGACGTCCAAGAGATCGAGGCTCGTCTCCAACACTACGCGGATGCCGGGCGAATCACGGGCGAGCAACTCCTCCACCTAATGGCCAAGGTTGGTTATTACACCTATCGCAAAGATCCTCGCTACAATCTCCCTGATGGTGTCGTCGACCACCCCACACTCAATCCGGACGCCGCGCTCATACAATTTGGGGCGGACAGCTCGGGGGGATATCGGATGTATTACCGAAAGCCGAGTACAGACACGACAAAGGCGCCCTCGCAGGAAGGGCGCCAGGAAAACTGATAATAGAACGCCTGTTCGGCGGTACCGCTGATAGAGGTTTACTCCAACTCGTTTCCCAAAACGATCCGTTGGAGCACCTCACGCTCGACGTCCCTGAAATTTTGAAATTCAATGTGGTCGACACCCGCGTCGCGGCAATAATGGAGCAAACGCCCCTTGGCAAAAACCAGATCTGCTGACGAGCAAGGGCAAAAATCGCTTTGACCGTCGCCCACATAAATAATGTAGTAGCCCTGATCTCGGTACGTGAACAGGTGGTGGGTTTTGCAGCACGCGCAATCTTGACACCCCAGCAAATCGTAGTACGGAAACTCGATCTTCAGTGTGTCGCCGTTTAGTTTCAATCGGTTGGCGTAAAATTCGATCTCACCCAGACCGCTCTTCACCAACATAGACTCGATGTAATAGTCGAGGCCGTCGCTCATAATAACGACTTCCATGCCCCGTTTCTTCGCGAAATCATGGAAGTCTTTGAAGTAGGGATCGAGCCTTCGTTTGGTTATGAAATCGTCGAGGTCGTTCTGTTTGGCGCGCACCAATTTGGCTTCGTGTTCGAGGCACTCGCGCGACGAGATTTCACCTCGGCGCCAACGCTCGACCACCTCGCTGGTACCGCCGTTATCGGAGAAGGTCCTAAAGAGCAGGTTGCCTACGTCCTCTTGGGCAACGGTACCGTCGAAATCACACATAATTGCTATCTTTTTCTGCATAGTCTGTTTAACCGCCGGCCGTCGAGACCGATGAAGGGCCCAGGGGTTTCGGTCCTTTTCACTGTTGGGGTTCGTTGAGCTCTTACTCGTTGCTTACCTTCTTGATGCCCTTCTGTTCCTCGGCATACGCAAACATCTCTTCCAGTGTCGGCGCCTGCCCCAAAATGGACAGGACCTCCTGGAATTCGGGGTCGACCTCGAGAAGAATTCGGTACATCGGTCGGCGCCCGTATTTGTGCGACACCGCCTCACGGGCGATCATGGTACGAATGTAGTCGACGTTTTCATCCGTGAGATCCTCCTGGTCGTACTCAAATTCGCGTTCATCGAGAAATTCGTAGAAACGTTCCAGCATAGCGTCAGACGTGCGGAAGTCCTCGCTGATCTCCTCGTCCTCGAGATCCTCAACGGCAAAATGGAAGCCTATCGCCTTCCGTTCGAGTTCGCGCTGGAAATCCGTGTAGTAAAGTGGCTCAAACTCGAGGTCCGGGGTGATACCGCCACCGCCGTAGACAATTCGTCCGCCGGAGGTGTAGAACACGGGCTTTTCCGCTGCCGTATCGGCCGTCTCTGCTCCGGCCTCGCCTTCGGTATCCCGATTCGCGGCCGTCATTGCCGGTTCGGCTTCAGCCAGCCGGTCCTCGTGATTCATGTGAATGCTGCGGCCCGATGGTGTGTAGTACTTAGCCGTGGTCAGCTTGATCGCCTCGGTGTCGCTCAAAGTGAAGACAGTCTGCACGGTGCCCTTGCCAAACGAGGTTTGGCCCACCACGAAGGCGCGGTCCCAGTCCTGCAACGCGCCGGCAAAGATCTCTGATGCGCTGGCACTGTGGCCGTTGATCATAACCACTATCGGGTAGCCATTGTGTACCTTCCGGTTCGACGAGTAGTACTTGCGATTGGTGTTTGGTAAGCGGCCCTTTGTGTAAACCAGCAATTTGTCCTTTTCCAAGAACATTTCGGATACCTCTGTCGCCGCCTGCAGCAAACCGCCCGGGTTACCGCGAAAGTCGAGTACGGCACCGGTCATCCCCCTCTTTTCCAGTTCGGTCAGCGCCTCTTCCACCTCGGCAGCCGTGCGCTTGGCGAAACTGTTGACCTTGACGTAACCAACCTTACCGAACATCCCGTAGTACGGCACGCTCGACACATTGATGATCTCGCGTTGCAACACGTATTCGATAGCATCGTCAGAACCCGGTCGGCTCACCTTGAAACTGACCTTTGTGCCGGGATCACCCCGCAGGTATTTGACTGCCTTTTCCGTCCGCCAGCCTTCTGTATCCATCCCCTCGATCTCCACTATCTGGTCGCCACCTCTGAGACCCGCCCGGTCACCGGGCGTATCGTCGATCGGAGAGATGACCGTGGGATAGTTGTCGCGGAAAGTGATGTAAATACCCAGTCCTCCGAACTCGCCTCTCGTTCCCACCATCAGGTCCTCGTACTCCAGTCCGGCGAGGTACTGGCTGTGCGGATCGAGCTGGTCAAGCATCTCGTGAATGGCGTTTTGAATGAGTTCGTGTGTGTCAACCTCTTCCACGTAGTAGTCCGATACCTTCTCCACGATTCTGGCGAAGATCTCTAAGTCATGATAGACGTCGGTCTGTTCGTCCTGCGATCCGTCGACGGCGAACGCGCCCAGGGCAAACACACACAACACCACCGACAGCAACAGGAGAATCGTATTGCGAGTTGAGAGGAATTTCACGAGATGGGCCTCCTTCGAGTGGGGAACGGTCGTTCAACCGCGTCGTCGAGGTTCGGTTTCAAGTAAGCATATTGCATTCCAGTCAGTTTCGGGCTATACGGTCCGTCGTGGGCACATTTTCGCCCGAGCTTTAGAAATATAATATGAGTCGAATCGCCAGGCAACCAATGCTTTGAGGGGGAAACGGGTGTATTTTCCGTGGTTACAGATAATTCCGGCGCCCGGCCGCCTGCGTCGCTGACTTGAAATGGCGCTTCCCGCAGAACCCGGTTTGTGGTATTGAAATGTCGGGGCACACACATGGTTTTCACCGGCCGCCGGGCCTAACGATGTGGAGGAGAGCGACTTATGTGGAGCGACAGGAGCCGATTCATCGTACTGGAAGGCCTAGACGGCGCCGGCACGACGACGCAGACAGCGAAACTGGAGGAGTACTTTACCAAGCTGGAAAGAGACAGCTTCGCTACCCGCGAACCGACCGACGGCCCCATCGGGAAGCTTGTTCGCGACGTGCTCACAGGCCGACTGATGCGATACCGCCTCGCCGAGAGGGAGATGGCGCTATTGTTTGCCGCCGACCGCCTGAAACATTCGCGCTTGGTGGAGAGTAAGTTGCTGACGAGTTCGCACGTGGTATGCGACCGCTATATCTTCTCATCGATGGCGTACCAGACGTTGGACCCATCGATCTCGGCGGAATGGGTCACGCAGATCAACGCCGGTTTTGCCAAACCGAATATAACGTTATTCCTGAGGGTTCCGGTCGATGAATGCCTCCGCAGAATCGCCGAACGCAACGAAAGCCCCACGGTATACGAAAAGAAAGACTTTCTGGAAACGGTCGCGCGTAATTACGAGCGACTGTCGCCTTATTACAGAGAACACGTCGGTCCCCTGGTGGTCGTCGACGGTACGCTCCCCGAAAACGAGGTCCACGCCGAAATCATACGAACACTAGAATCCCACCTAGACGATTAACCCGCGAACGTTCTTGTGGATGAATCTCAGATAGACAGATGCTCAGGGGTGACGAATCCTTTGCGCGGAGCTAGAGAGGCCGAAGGTCGGGCGCCAGCCGGATACCCGTGGGCGGGAAGGTGAGGATCCCCTGAGCACGTGTCTATGATTTATTCAGTGGACTTTCCGATTCTGAACTGGAATTGGGTTCAGGGTCGCCAGGATTGGTTCGCGGTTCTGGTGTCGGGGGTGAGTCGGTTTCCTGGGGCTGGTCGGCGGCGGTGGCGACGCGGTGTACGTGTAGAATCCTTTGGACGAACGTGTAGGTCGTGGTGATCGCAAGTAAGGTCAGAACGATGGACAGCACCCGATAGCCCAGAAACAGCCCCACCGAGAGTACCGCAATGCGCTCCGGCCGTTCCATTATGCCGACCGTGCACTCGAAGCCCAATCCCTCCGCCCGGGCGCGCACGTAACTGGTGAGCACCGAACCCGTCAACGCCACCAATGTCACCACGAACATAAAATCACTGTAACCGCCTGGCCGGTTGACAATGTAGTACAGAAAGCCGCAGAAATAAGCGAACTCCGCCACGCGATCCAGAGTGGAGTCTAGAAACGCACCAAATCGACTCGCCACGCCCCTGCGGCGGGCCAAATCGCCGTCTAGGACATCGCACAAGCCCGACAGCAACAAAAACACGCCGCCCAACGCCAACGAGCCCCGCGCTACCACCAACGCCCCGTAAAGACTGAAGGCCAGCCCAAACAGCGACACCAACAGTGGCGGCACGCTCATCGACGCCAACCACGTAACAACCGGATCGAGAATTCTACGAGCGTAATTTTTGAATTCGCGTTTATCCATCGAACTGTGAAGCTATCATTCCCGCCGTCTACCGTCAAGGGCCACCCGGACAGGATTGTCCTCGTCGGCCAACTCCCTTGACGAGGAGCACGATTTCACCCCTCACTTTGGTCTCGCTGAAATGGGTAAGAAGTTCGGTGGCCGTGCCGCGAACGACTTCCTCGTGCATCTTGGTCAGCTCGCGCGCCACGGCCAACATGCGTTCGGGATGCTCGTCGGCTATCGCCTTCAACACCGTCCTCAACCGGTGAGGCGAAACGAAGAAAACCACCGTTCGTCTCTCATTCGCCAGCGCGTCCACCACCCGGCCCAGATCACCGCGTTTACGGGGCGGAAACCCTTCGAAAATGAATGCGTCGGTCGGAAACCCGCTTAGTATGAGCGCCGGCAAGATCGCGTTTGCGCCCGGCGCGGCCGTCACCGACAGCCCCTCTGCGAGTGCCGCGCGTACCAAATAGAATCCCGGATCCGATACGCCGGGCGTACCGGCGTCGCTTACCAGGGCAAGGTTTTGTCCCGACCGGAGTCGATCGATGATACCCGGGGTAAGACGCTCTTTATTATGGTCGTGGTAGGCGATCAAGGTCTTCGAGCCGATGCTGTGGTGGCTCAGCAGTTTCCTGGAGCGTCTCGTATCCTCGGCCAACACCGCATCTGCCTCGCGCAGCACCTGCAGCGCGCGCAGGGTTACGTCACCCATGTTGCCGATTGGCGTGCTTACGAGCGTGAGGGTTCCACCGGAAGGTTTGACTTCGGAATCGGTCATTAGAAAGGAGCCGCCCCGGAATCACCGCGGCTTCAAACCGGAAAAGACTTCGTCCACCCGTTCGATGTCGTCCGCGTTGACGTCGAGGTGGGTTACCATGCGTACCAGCGAGGGGCCAAACGGCACCGCCAGCACCCCGGCTTCGCGCAGCAACTGCAAAAACGCGTCGACCGAGTATGCCCGTTCGTCGACGCGGAAGATGACGATGTTGGTCTCGACCGGCTGTTGGATCTCCAGTCCGTCGGTCTTCTCAATAATCTCCGCCAGCCGTTTGGCATTGGCGTGGTCTTCCCTTAGTCGATCGACGTGGTGTTCGAGCGCGTAGAGCGCCGCCGCCGCCAGGACGCCCGCCTGCCTCATCCCGCCCCCGACACGTTTCCGTACTTTTCTCGCTTTGGCGATGATGTCACCGCTCGAGATGACGATTGATCCTACCGGAGCCCCCAGCCCCTTGGAGAAACACATACTCACCGTGTCGGCACATTTGTAGTACTCCGAGAATGGAATCCCCGTTTCGACGTGGGCGTTGGCCAGCCGGGCGCCGTCGAGGTGAACTCTCACCCCACGCTTTTCTGCCAGCGACTTGATCGCTTTCATTTCGTCGAATGGAAAAATACGTCCACCAGCGCGGTTGTGGGTGTTCTCAATGGTGATGAGGCTCGTGGGCGGCAAATGGAGGTTGTCGTCGCGGATGTGCAGCGCAATATCCTCGGCGGTAATCACACCGCGGTCGCCATCCAAAGCGTTGGTCTGCACGCCAGCGATGGAGGCCACCGAAGCCACCTCATAGTTGAACACGTGCGATTGTCGTTCGAGGATAATCTCGTCGCCGGGAGATGTAAGGCTGGCTATGGCGACTAAATTGCCCATCGTACCGCTGGGCACGTACAGCGCCGCCTCCGCCCCGTACAAATGCGCGACCCGCTCCTCCAGTCCGTTCACCGTTGGGTCGTCGCCGAATACGTCGTCTCCAACCTCGGACTCAGCGATGGCCTTGCGCATACCGGGGCCGGGCCGGGTGACGGTGTCGCTTCGCAGGTCGATAATTTTGGGCATGGCAAAATCGTAAGGGTCACCGCGCGTCCGTTGTCATCAATGGCACGACGCAAACGACCGCTTGACCCTCAGACAGCCTCAGATATTTGGTGCGGGACCGGACGCGGCCTTCTCAAGCGTTGGCTACCAGGTCCTTCAGCTCTTTGGATACTTTAAAAACGGGGACCTTTCGGTCGGGCACTGGGACGGCTTCCCCCGTTCTCGGATTGCGGGCCATTCGGGCCTTGCGGTTCTTCACCTTGAACGTACCGAACCCGCGTATCTCATAGTGTTTTCCCTCGACGAGGGCCCGGGAAATCGCTTCCAGAAACTGGTCCATGGCCGTCGCCACATCTTTCTTGGTCAAACCGGTTTTGTTGGCGATATCTTCCACGATTTCGGCTTTTGTCATAACCGCTGGTCTCCTTCCGAATATACCCTTTCGCGGAAACTCGCCGTTATTTTGGGTCATAACTTGTGGTAAGTCAAGGGGTTTTTCAAGAGAACCTCTTGCCGCCATCGGAGGGTGTTTCGGGACCGCTGGCATCGGCGGCCGAAGTGTGCAATCCCCCGTTATCATATTGAAACGCAGAATAGGCAGTTTGAGGAACAACGCGCCACCGAAGGGACCGGCGGGAGCGGCGACGCGGCGGGGGCAAACGGACGGACGTGGAAAACCCGCGTCCGTATGCAACATACGGGGCTTGGTATGCCCCTTGCTCAACGCTGACTCCGGCTACGGGGTAGTCGCCGCACACGCTCCAGCTTCTCCACATCGCACTATCCCGTAGCTACCAAGCAAGAGGCACACATCCGGTTTTTTTGATTTGTCGGGATATCCCAGAAGGAGGCAACCGTCATGACGTTTCGCAAGCATGTCATGATTAGTATCGTGCTGTTGAGCATCTCAGGGCTTCTGCTCGGTTGCGGCGATGACAGCACGGTGGTAACCCCAGAGCCGACTCTTGAGGCGCCACCCGCCGCTCCGACCGGCCTCAGCGTTAAGCTCAACGCGGATGGCAATGTCGAGCTCACGTGGGACGCCAGTTCTCAGCCGAACATTAGAGGCTATAACGTATATCGTCATATCGCCTCGCAAAGCGCAATCTCCGCGCTCAACCACGCACCGTTGACCGAGGCCAGTTTCATCGACGACCAGATGGACAGAGGACCCGTGTACGAGTACATGGTAACGTCGGTAACGACCCGGGGCACCGAGAGTGCTTACTCGACGATACAGATCAACACGACGCTGGGCGATAAGGGTAAAGACCGCGAAGGCCTTTAGCTCGCGTCGCGACGCAGTCCAAAAGCCCCTCGGCGGACTCACGCCGGGGGGCTTTTTTTGATCGTGTTCCGGATAACAGCGGCGGCTCAGAGCAATCGAATCGCGGCGTTGACCAGCGCGTGATACCCGGAGACTGTAAGCGTCACCGGTACGGACAGTATCTTCCACAAGATCCCCGAGACCATCAAACCGATTAGAATCAAAAACCCGAATCGCCCGATCGACGCAAACGCGTGCCGCGGTCCCGGCGGCAAAAACCGCATCAAAATCCAGTGGCCGTCCAGTGGCGGAATCGGGAGCAGATTGAACACGGCCAGTACAGAATTCCACATGATCAAATTGCCGCACAACGTATTGAAAAACAGCAGTGAGTGATTCCCCTGAGGCGAGAGTCCGGGGATGTGCTTGAACGCCAGACCCACGATGATCCATAGGATCGCCCCCCCCAACGCGACCAAAAGGTTGGCAAAAGGCCCGGCGGCTGCAACGTAGGCGTTGTGGACGACTGGATTTCTGAGATTGGACGAGACCACGGGGACCGGCTTGGCCCACCCGAACATGAATCCCTGTGTCATCGCTACCAGAGGAATGAGGATACTGCCGACGGGATCTATGTGAGGTAGCGGGTTCATCGTGATACGCCCCTCCATACGGGCTGTGAGATCGCCGAAATGTTCTGCGGCCAAACCGTGGGCGTTCTCGTGCACGATGATCGAAAAGATCAACACCACAAAACCGACCGCTGCGGACAATGGATCCATTACCATCAGACTGTCGTCCTTTTCTATCTTATGTTGAGTATCTTGTGAACTTGCGGCATGACGCGGACGTCGTCGAGCACGCGGGACGCCGCCTCGCGAAACTCGCTCAGCATACCGTTCAAACGGCTGCCCCCCGCAGACAAGTACGTACGGCTTTCCGGTTGGATGACCAACGGGATGCGACGGTTTGTCGATGCTATCAATCGGGCCGCCGTCTCAATTTCGTCCACGCAAGACCGCTCGTCCACCACGACCTTGACGAACAAGTGTTTCTGTTTGCTTTTGTCAAACGCCGCATCCGGATCGAATGCCGTACCCTCGATGCGAGAAAGAAATGCACTGTGTTCATTCCACATCGAACCATCGACCGCCGACGGCAGTTTGATGTCCATCGCGACCACGTCGACGAAGGGCAGTATGCCCGACAACGCCAGGTCGTGATTGCCGTTCGTCTCGAGATATACGCTTAGCCCGCCACTCGCCAATCGCTCTGCCAGCGCCGTAACGAATTCAGATTGCTCGAGCGGTTCTCCACCGGTGATACTGACCACGCGCGTACCGGGATGTTCCTCTGCTACCTTGAGCACCACGCCCACGGCTAGATCAACGGTAAGCGGATTGGGCAACGTTCGCGCAGCGCGCCCATCGCGGCCGCGAATCACACAGCGGGGCGTGCGGACTTTGCTGTAAACAGTGTCACACCAGCTACACGTCTCCGAGCAGCCGGCCGTCCGAAAAAAGATCTGCCGTTCACCCACATACGGCCCCTCGCCCTGTAGCGAACAAAACACCTCCGAGACGTACCCGAGCGTCTGCCCAGCATCCGCTGAAGCGGCAGGTCGCCCTTCGTGATTCGAGGAGTTCTCACTCATTTTGTTCTTCCGATCGGTTCAGTTCCGCTTTCAATCGACCGGCCTGACTTTTGTTTCGGCGTATGCCGCCGAATCGAGCTCATCCTTGTAGCGATTCAGTAGTATCTCCAGTACACCGACAGCGGGAACGCCCAATTCGTCGAGACCCACCGCAGCTACCGGTGCGCCCGCCGGATCGATGTTGACACCCAAGTGTATCAGACAAGAGCTCCGCGACGGCGCCGCGATCGATACGGTCAGTTTGCGGTCTTGCACGTAAACGTCGTCTCCGTCCCGCCGCGTGGCAATCCCGCTCTCTTCGAGGATCACACATAAAATACACACCAACAGCCGTTGTCGCAACACCGCGGCTTGCAGTGTACAGTTGGGGTGTTCCACAACGACGTGCGCCATCTCCGCAGCGTCGATCGTGTCTCCCGCCCTGGCGTCATCCAAGTCGACCAGGTCGTCGGTGGCCACCCGGCACGGGCCGACGAAAGCCACTGCCGCGTCGCCGTCGAGGCCGGTCATCTCGCGCACCCAGCCGCCACGAAGTTCCCTGCCAGTGTAGGTGACTTTCTCATCCAGAATTTTGAAGTGATCCAACGTCATTAGAATACGGTCCGGCCTGCCCGATTATGCCGCGCGCTACGCCTCGAATTCGATCAGCGGCCGCTGTTCGTCCGGCAATGAATCAATCGCCGATTTCAGACGCTGGCACGAGGCACAACGACCGCACATTCGCTCGCCGCCTCGGTAGCAGCTCCAGATCGTGCCGAATGGAACGCCCAGTTCGATACCCTTGCGGAGGATCTCCCGCTTGGTCAGATTCAGCGTGTAACTGACCACCCGAATGCCGTTACGGGTCGAGAATTCAAAACTGCGATTGATGGCGTCGACGTACTCAGAGCTGTTGTCCCGAAATTCGACAGCTTCATCCCGGTTAAAACCCGTAACCACTTTGCCGCAACCGTACCGTTCGGCGAACGCGGCCGCCACATTTAGGAAAACGCCGTTGCGGTTGGGTATCCACACGGCGTCGAGCGAGTCGAGCCGGTTCACATTTGTGGTGTCGGCCTGCCGGGACTTTTTGTCACCACCGCGCATGCCCTCCGGCGAGAGCTCTTTGAGCCACCCGATGTTGACTTCTCGAAACGGCAGCCCGTAGTACCCCGCCACGTCGATGACCGAGGACTGTTCTTTTGCCAGCGAGCGCTGTCCGTAATTACAGAATAGGACGAGCTCGATATCCAGTTCCTTGTCGGCGACTGCCAGGGAGACGACCGAATCCAGCCCTCCGCTGACCAGCGCTACGGCGCGACGGTCAGTGGGACGGAATTCTGATGGGTTGTTGGTCGAACGGACCATATCGTCTCCACCTTTGACCGGGGCCACCACTAAGCGTCTGTACGTTCCTCGTATGCGGCACAGGACACAGGACCTTCCCAAACCTCGACACGCACCAGCCGTCCAGCCGGGCCCGCGTCGAACGAGGCCTTCAACAGGCCGAACACCTCTTTTGCAAGGTTTTCCGCCGTCGCCGGAATCGTGTCGAATGGCGGTATATCATTGAGATGCCGGTGGTCGAAGCGGGTCCTCACCTGCTTTTGAAGCAGATCCTTGAGGGTACGGAAATTGACGCCCATTCCGTGCTCGTCCAAGTCGGTGAACGACCAATGGCCTCTGACGGTCCACGTATGGCCGTGCAGCCGATCGCAGGGCGGACACCCAGGAATGACGTGCGATGCCGCCAATGTGCACTCGGCCGATAATGTGAACACACCACTCACGGTGAACCCCTCACGTGGACGCCCCCGCTCCCCGCGCATTGGCCAGTGCCGGTTTGGAAGGCTGCCATTCGAGCAAAAAAACAGGGCACCATCGTCGGAAGCCCTTTAAACCATAAAACTTTAACGGTTTCGACCGTCGAGCGCAACCTCTAACGTGGGACGGACGAGAACCTGCCACTCCCCCACGATCGCCGGCTGCAAATTGCACGCCTTTAGCACCGGCGCAGCGATTCGCAACGTACGATGAGCGCGCTACCCATCGTAACCAAAGCAGATGCAAGCAATTATGCGTCTTGCCGATGTGGAGGTATTTACCCTCCCCGCTGGTACACGATTCGCTAAGAAAACCCTACGGAGAAGTCGATCTCGTTTACAAAGTACAACTTCCTATGGACAGTAAAGTTACGTCAGCCCTGGAGAAGAGCCTCCAGGACAAGGCCAAGGGTAATTACCAACGAGCGCTCAGGCGGCTCACAGACGCACTGGGAAAATTCCCGGACGAAGTCGAGCTGTATCTGGAGGCGGCAGACGTGTGCTTGGAGGGCGGTGAATCGCTACAAGCGACTCAATACCTCAAAAAGGCGCATGTGCGATTCCGAACGGAGAAAGACCGCCTGGATTCATTTGCCCTTGAAAAACTCGCCAAACTGCACGATCCGGTACTCGGCAAGTTTCTCGTCGAACTGTTCATCAAGCGGCGCGAGTTGACGGCGGCAGCGGAAGCTTTGGAGGAGTTGCAGGATCGGCCCATCCGCGAGCTGCTCCATCGCACTCGCACCAAAAGGCAGACCCTCAACTCGGCGTCCCGCGGCGGGCATGCGCTCAAGAGCGAAATCATGATCAACAGCATGAGCGAAGCACTTCTATGTCTGCGTCTTGGCCGCATGAAGGAGTCGGTCCGCTCATTCCTCGAAATTCTCGACGAAAAACCAGTCGAGAACGAGGTGCTGGAACCATTCTTTGCCGTCCTGGAAAAAAAGCACCCCAAAGCGGGGCGTATTCGATTTGCGTACGCGTGTTCGTTGATCGCCTCGCAGCAGTACGACAAAGCGATGTCGCGGCTGGTGCAGAGTGTCCAAATGGAGCCCAAGGCGGCCGAAGATGCTCTCACCAGACTGCGCAACCTCACCGACACGTTCGAGACGCCACCGGACTCGCTCCAGGATGCCCTAGTCGAAATCCTCCTCGTTAAGGGAGACGTGCTCAGGGCGGGCGAGATCCTTCAGGAGTCGCTTACGAATGACCCGGAAAAGGCCCGCACTGTATTGGAGCTTATGCGGCCGTACGTTGAAGAGGTCTCGGACTCGCTGGTGCTACACTACCTGTACATGGACGCGGCGCTTCTTGCCGAACAGACGCGACGCGTCCTGGAGATGCTCAAGAAGATCTGCCAGGACGAGTCTCACCGGGACGATGTTTACCAGTGGCTGGAAAACAAATCGACGGAAGCATTTCTGCCAACCGACGTGATGATGTACCACGGCGAGATGGCCATCGACACCGGTAACGTCGGTCGGGCGATCGAGATATTTAGCGCGATCGCGGGCAGCGCGCCGGCGGAGATCCCTTCGATGCTCCGGATCGTTGAGAAGCGCAAGGACGCCGATCAACGCCTCGTCGATTTCCTGGAGAAGCACATCGCGGAACAACAGCAGTCGGTGACGCATACCTCCGACGGCTCCGACTTCGAGCACTTCGAGAACAAAGAATTCAGTTTTTCTGGCGACTCCGCCCGCGAGTCGATCGACGAGCAAACGGAAGAATCTGCGGCAGAAGGCGAACCGGCCGAACGCGCTATCGACCCGGAAGACCCCACACCCGGACCCTTCGCGGGCGAACGGAGCATATTGGACGAGTCCGGCAAAAAACCGAGCCCGCTCGAGGAGGGGCTGGAACTAGCTGCGAAGGAAGCGGTACGCGAGCACGACGGCGACATCGTTTGGGAGGAAGAGGACGCCGAGGGAACCATCGCCCCCCCGCAAGATGCGGCCGGCGATGGCGAGAACGACTCGTGGCTCGAGACTCAGAATGCCATGATCATGGAGGACTCGAGCGAGAGCGAGTCCGCGGTCCGTGACGATGACGAGCATCCGGATCAGACAGAAGAGCGCCTGCAAACTGCCTCCGAAGAATCCGAACCGCCGACGGAACCCGAGGCGCCACAGTACGAAATCGACGAAGAACACGTGATAAACCTGGCCGATGCTTTGCGCGACGCCGGGGCACAGTTGTTTTTTCACGTCGACGATCAACCGGACACAAAAGCCGAGGCCGAAGCCGATTCGCCCGTCGAAGGGGTCAATAAAGATCTTGCGGCCAATGCCGCCCCGCACGAGCCGGTCGCGGTGGAAGACGAGATCGCCGAACCGGAGGACGAGGCGCCGGAAACTGAGGAA
>CBDVBX010000024.1:0-25864 GCA_965372335.1 uncultured bacterium
GCCAGCGGGCCGTCGCAGGGGCTGCCGCTGCCATCGAGCCTCGCGCGCGTAAAACGCAGTCTGCAAAGGGCATTCGAGTCGTTCATGTATGGGGGAAGCGCTCAAGAACGTCTGTACCGTTTCTGTAAAGTGCTGCTCCTTTTGGTGATAGTAAAGAACCTATTCGGTTACCTTCAAATGTATCTCACCGAGTATTTGGAGCAGTCAGTTCTCTACAGAATTCGCAAACACGTTTTTAGTCACATGCAAAATTTGCCGCTCTCGTTTTACGACCGGGAAAAAACGGGACACATCATGTCGCGGCTGACCAACGACATCAACTTGATGCGGGGGGCCGTCATCGGCGTGATGGCAAGCATCATCAGCAACACGCTGATGGCGATGATTGCGGTGGCCATCATCCTGTTGGTAAGTTGGCGGCTTACGCTCGTCACGCTAATCGTCATACCGCTCAACGTCGTACTGATCGGCGTAATCGGAAGGAAGCTCAAGAAGCGGAGCAAGAGGGCGCAGGAGGGAATGGCCGACATGACGGCCAACCTGGAGGAGGCGATAACCGGAGTACGTGTGGTCAAGGCGTTCAACCAAGGGGATTTCGAGAAGAAGCGGTTCGACCGTTCCAGCGTGAGACACTTGCGACAGTTCATCAAGATGCAGCTCTGGGGGTCGTTATCGTCTCCGACTTCGGAAGTTCTGGGGACGCTGTCGATGATCGTCATTTTGTGGTACGGCGGTAATCTGGTGCTCGCCGGCTCGATCCCGCCGGAAAACCTCATCCTGTTCGTAGGGGCGATGCTGTGGGTGGTCACGCCGATCAAGAATCTGAGTAAACTCAACACCGTCGTGCAGCAATGCCGCACGGCGGGCGAACGCGTGTTCGAGATTTTGGACATCGACGCGGAACCGCTGGAGGACAAGGGAAAGGATGCGGTGTTCGAGAATGTGATCGAGTTCGAATCTGTCGAGTTCGAATACATACCGGGGCGACCTGTGCTGCGCGACGTTTCGTTCGACGTTCGGCCGGGAGAGGTGATTGCTATCGTCGGCCCGAGTGGGGCGGGGAAGACGACGCTGGTCGATTTGATGCCGAGATTTTACGTGCCGACGCGCGGCCGCATTACGATAGACGGTGTCAATACGGCTGAGATGAGTCTGCGGTCGCTCCGATCGCGGATGGGAATCGTGACGCAAGAAACAATTCTATTCAACGATTCGGTCAAGAACAACATCGCCTACGGTGTGGAGGACCGTCCGTTGGAAGACGTCATCGCGGCGGCAAGAATGGCGAACGCGCACGATTTTATCTCTCGTATGCCCGACGGCTACGACACGCTGATCGGCGATCGAGGGGTACAGCTTTCTGGTGGTCAGCGTCAGCGTCTGGCGATCGCCAGGGCGCTACTTCTCGACCCTGAGATATTGATCTTCGACGAAGCGACCAGCGCACTCGACACAGAGAGTGAAATGTTGGTACAGGAGGCGATCGAACGATTGCTCGAGGGTCGTACTACATTTGTGATCGCGCACCGATTGTCCACTATTCAAAACGCGTCCAAGATTCTCGTGCTGGAGGACGGACATCTGAAAGAACGCGGGACGCATTCCGAGCTCCTCCTGCGAAACGGTATCTACCGCCGGCTCTACGACCTCCAATTCGGCTTGGCCGGCTGACCGGTGGCCATTGTCGATTATGACCTCAAGGAAACGAATTGCCCTCGTCGCGCCCAATTGGCTGGGTGACGCCGTGATGAGCCTGCCGTTGGTGGGCATGCTCGGGAAGACCGAGGGTGTCTCGTTGACAGTGGTCGCGCCGGAACTGACGGCTAGGGTGTACTGGGGGCTGGACGGCATCGATCAACTGGTCGTCTTGCCCAAAAGGGACCTATCGCGAGGCATCGCGTCGAGGCGCCGGTTTTTTCGCCAAACCCGTCCCGACGCGGCACTTATCCTCCCACCGTCGTTTTCCAGCGCTCTCGCCCCGTGGCTGGCGGGGATCGGCGTCCGAGCGGGTTACGCCACCGATCGGCGCGGGTCGATTCTCACCGACGCCGTTGCCGGCCAGATCGACCGCAACGAACACCTCAGCGATAACTTTCTCCGACTCGGCGATATCGTCATACGCCGACTGGGTCTCCAGGTGCCCGGCAATTTCGACACACCGGCCGTACGAGTCGCCGCCGGAGAACTGGAAGAGTGGGAGCGAATCATGGACAGGCGCGGGATCCCCTCGGACTATGCCGTCGTCGTTCCCGGCGCCACCTATGGTCCCGCGAAGTCGTGGCCATGGGAACGGTACCGCGCCGTGACGAAAGAGTTGTCGAAAACGGTACCGGTCGTGCTGGCCGGCACGGCGGCTGAAAAGGAAATGTGCGCCCGAATCGCTCACGGCACTTCGAACGGCGTGTACGAATTGGCCGGTGAGACGTCGTTGGGTACGTTTCTGGCTCTGCTGTACCGGGCACGCGTCGTAGTGGCCAACGACAGCGGGTCTCCCCATCTGGCCGCGTCGATAGGAACACCGGTGATCGTTCTGTTCGGCTCCACGTCGCCCACGTGGACGGCGCCGCAAGGGCCGTCTGTGGATGTGATCAGACACCCCGTCGCTTGCTCGCCGTGTTTTCGCAAAACGTGCCCGACGCAGTTGGAGTGCTTCGACGGGATCACCGTGGAGGCCGTACTGGGTCACACGCACAAACGTTTGTAGCGAGGCGGCAGGCAAAAACTGTTCGCCTAGACCGCCTACGAACGTTAATATCCCGGGAATGGAAAGCGAAACCGACCCCATAATCGGCGCCCTCGAGGACGGCGGCCGCATTCTGATCACGCGGTTGCAGTACCTCGGAGACGTGATTCTCACGCTGCCCGTGATCGACGCAATTCGAGCGCGGTTCCCAACGGCCGAAATAGACTACCTGTGTCGTCCGCCGGCGTCCGATCTGCTTCGCGGCGACGCGCGCTTCTCCCGCGTATTTGATCTGCAGCTCGACGGCAAACCGGGCGCGTCATTCCGTCTGGCGAGGCGTTTGCGCGAGAGGAGATACGCCGCCGTGGTCGACTTGTATTCCAACCCACGGAGCGCGTGGCTTACCCGGCTGACGGGTTCGCCCATGCGCATTGGCGCTGACCTTCGCGGACGGCGCTTATTGTATACGCACACCGTTTCTGTACCGATCCAAGTTCGCTCCGCGACGTCGCACCACATGAAGTTCGTCGAACCGTTGATCGGCTCTGTCGAACCCGGCAAACCGGTACTCGCCCCGTCGGAACGAGAAATCGAATCGGCGCGCGATCTGCTCGGACAGTTGGGTATCGAAACTCGGCGTCCAGACGGGCCTAGAATCGGAATCCACCCCGGCGGGAAATGGGAGGTCAAGCGGTGGCCGGCGGGTGCGTTCGCCGAGATGACAGGAATTCTGAAACGCGATTGGAACGCGGACGTGGTCGCATTTTCCGGCCCGGGCGATTCGGCACACACCAGCAAATTGCGGGAGGCGGCAGGGGACACCGTGGTGATCCTGCCAGAACTTCCGGTGCGGTCCGTCGCAGCGGTATTGTCATTGCTGGACGGAATGGTGGTGTCCGACGGAGGCGTGATGCACCTGTCTGTGGCGGTCGGAACGCCGACAGTAGGTATTTTTGGAAGCGCCGAGCCGGACATTTGGTTTCCGTATGAATCGTTTGGTCCCTACGCGGTGGCCGCGATAGAGCTGGAATGTCGACCGTGTCACCGGCACCGGTGTCCATTGGGGCATACCGATTGCCTCAACCGGCTGACGCCGGAGATCGTTCTGGGGAAATTGCGCGATGTTTTGGGCCGTCCGGCCGATTGGCAAGGCGTCAACGGATCGACCGACGCGGTAAAAGAAAACGAATGATGGAGAAGCGTGATGGCGACCGAGTCGATAGGCAATAATTTGGTAGCGATCCGCTTGCGGCAGCTCGGCGATGTGCTTGCCACGTTGGACGCGCTGCGGGCGCTGAAAGAGGCAGAACCCCAACGCGAAATCACGTATGTGGTCGACGAGCAATTTCACCCGCTTCTCTCAAACGAATGGTATATAGACAGGTTACTATCTTCTCCGCCGCGCGCCGGCGGCTGGCAAGGTGCGGCGGCGATGATCAAATACGTTCGCTCGCTTCGAAAGCTCAGGCCCACGGTGGTGCTCGATTTTCATTCTAACCCGCGTAGTGCCTTGATTACGCTGCTGTCGGGAGCAAAGATTCGCGTCGGTTTCGACGTCAAGGTGCGCAAAGTGGCGTACAATGTCGTCGAACCCCGCGCCGGCTATCGCGACGGCCGGATCGTCGCCTGGAACTCGGCCGAGTCGGCCCTCCGTCTGGCCAGACACGCCAACATCGGAACCCGAACCGATGCTTCGCTACCGGAGCTGGTGGTCGACGGCTCTGCGGTCGAAAGGGGCAGAGAATTGCTGGTGGGCGTTGGGGTACCGGCGGCTGCCCTCGGCCGAGGAAAAGTGGTCGGTGTCAATTCTGGGCGGGCCTATCACTCCAAAGCGTGGCCGGAGGGGTATTTCGTCGAACTTGCCCAAAAACTGGTCGAGCGGGGAAAACAAGTCGTCGTACTATGGGGGCCGGGGGAAGAAGAAGCAGCGCGGCGTATTGCAGCGGCCGCTGGTGGGGGCGTGTGCACTGGACCTGAAACGGACCTGGCAGAGCTGCCTGGGTTGTTGAAAAACTTGTCGTACGTGGTGACTATCGATTCGGGACTCAAACACCTCGCCGTGTGCGCGCGGGTCCCCACGATAACGATATTCGGCTCCACCAGCCCGTTGGAGTGGCACATCGGCACCTCCAGGGACCGATTTCTGTGGCGGGGGTACTCCTGCTCGCCTTGCCGGTTGCTCGAGTGCCCGTACGGGGCGCCGTGTATGGCAGACGTTCGGCCGCGCGATGTTTTGGAGAAGATCGACCGACTGTATCCCGACGGAGGCGACCCATGAAACTCGAGGACGTTTCGGTAATCGTCACCAGTTGCAACAACGCGGACGGTATCCGCCGCTGCCTGGAAAGTGTGCACGGCTTTGGTGAGACGCTGTTGGTGGACGCCTTCAGTACCGACGAAACAGTGGAAATCGCCCGCGAATTCCCGGTGACCATTTTCAGACGCGTGAGCCAATCCGCAGCGGAACAAAAAAACTGGGCGGCGGCGAGAACCGGCGCCGAATGGGTGCTATCACTCGACGCCAACGAAGCGTTGAGTCGGCCGTTACGGGAGGAAATCGAAGGATCGGACGGTTCGCACGCGGCGGGTTTTCGCACACGTTGCTCGATCGAGTACTTGGGAAAAGTGCTACGCAGCGCACCTCGGCGGCTGGCGAGATCAACATTTTTGTTTGCACCGGCGCACGGTCGATTCGTTCAACGCGGACTTCACGCCGACATCGAACTGGACGGCAAAGAAGGCGTGCTCGAAAAACCGCTGTTACGCACGTGGCACCCCGACGTTTACTCACACCTCGATACCATCAACCGCGAGACGACTGTGGCGGCAAGGGCGTTCGCCGAACGACACGGCAGGCTGACTCCGGCTTTGGCAGCGATTCGAATGTTGTTTCAGCCACCGGCGTTGTTCATCGGCCGGTACTTCTTTCGTTTGGGCATCAGGGACGGCGCCCGAGGGTTGGTTTTCTGCCTTCTTTCAACCTACGCTGCGTTCATCACTTATGCCAAAGCGTGGGAATACGGCCGTCGGGAGAAGCGGAAAAAAGCCGCAGACAAGTGAGAACCGAAAGACAGAATTCTATGCGCGTGTTGATGGTGAGTTCGGAACGCACCTGGGGTGGTGGCGAGGCCCAACTCGAACTGTTGATGAAGGGGTTGCTGGCTGATGGCCTTCGCGTGCATCTGGCAGCACCTGCAAACAGCGAAATCCGGCGGCGTGTACGCGAATTGGACGCCCCGTTTCACCCGGTGGCGATCGAAAACGGGTTCGACTTGGTGTCTGCGTGGCGACTGCGGTCAGTCGTAAAAAGAGGGAGATTCGGCGTGGTTCACTCACACACGTCGCACGCGCACAGTACGTCGTTTATGGCGTGCACGACTGTGCCGAAATCCCAAAGACCGTTTCAGGTTGTCAGCCGCCGTGTCGCCGCTCCGGTGGCGACCCACTGGTTGAGCAGGGCGAAATACCAAAAAGGCGCGGACGTTTTTCTAGCTGTATCCAACTGCGTGCGCGACGTTTTGGCGGATGGCGGCGTGCCGCACGACAAGATCCGTCTGGTTCACGACGGCATCGACCTTTCAAAATTCGACCGCGTAGGAGAGAATGCGTACGTCAAAACCGAGTTTGGAATCGATGCTGGCCGAACGCCTGTCGTGGGTAACGTGGCCGCTCTGGCACCGTACAAGTCGCAAGTCGACATCATTCGGGCCGCGCCGATCGTGAGGGACCGATATCCGCGTGTGAAGTTCTTGATCGTCGGCGAGGGAAAACTCCGTGAACACCTCCAGTCGCTGATCGATGAGATGGGGTTGGCGGGGACGGTCGTGCTCACCGGATTTCGTGACGACCCGCTGGAAATCATGTCGACCTTCGCCTGCTTCGTGCTGTCATCGTACCTGGAGGGGTTGGGGACCTCTGTGATGGACGCCCAGGCGATGGGGATCCCCGTGGTGGCAACCGACGCGGGCGGAATCCCAGATATCGTCGAAGACGGCGTTACGGGGCTGTTGACGCCGGCCCGCGACCCACAGGCGCTGGCACGGGCGATTTTGCGGGTCCTCGACGATCCCCATTTTGGACAACGTATTGCAAAACAAGCGCTTGCGAGGTCGCGCGGGTACGATTACCGTCGTATGGTGTATAAGACCCTGGACGCGTATAATGAACTGGCGGGGGCGCTACCGGAAGGGCAAAATCGATGATCCACAGCAGTACCAGACTATTGGCCACGGCCGCTATGGCGGTCGTTTTGGCGGTGGCGTGGGGCGTTGGCTCGGCGGAGAGTGATCAATCCCAAGCGAGTGACAGCACGGTGCATTCGTATTATGATTCGCTGTACGGATTCGAACTCCCCGACTCGCACGTGATTGAATTGCTGCCTGAGTTCGTTGGATTCGGCGAGGGCGAAAAACTGGTGTTTTCGGTGCAGTACGGGATCGTAAACGCCGGTGAGGCTTCGCTGGAGATCAGAAACATCGCGTCGATCAACGGCGCTGATTGCTACCGTATCGTATCGAACGCACGTACCAACGATGTTTTTTCCGTTGTTTTCAAGGTCCGCGATCGTTACGAGTCTTACATGGACACAACTGAGTTGTACAGCCTAAGGTACGAAAAGCACGTCCGCGAGGGGAAGTTCCGTCGCGACCAGGTCGTTGACTTTGATCAAAAGAAACACACGGCGACTTACTCGGAACATGTCGTCCCCATCGCGCCGCGAACACAGGACGTGTTATCGGCGATGTATTATGTGCGAACGTTGCCGTTGGAAGTTGGGCAGTCGATTTCGATCGCCAACCACACCGACGGCAAGAACTACCCGTTGGTGATAAACGTGTTGCGAAAGGAGACCGTTACCGTCGACGCCGGCACCTTCGATTGTTTTGTCTTGGAGCCCATGCTGCGCGGCCCCGCCGTATTTAGTCAGAAGGGCCATTTGACAGTGTGGTTGACCGATGATAAGTATAAGATTCCAGTGCTGATGAAGAGCAAAGTCGTTATCGGATCGGTGGCGGCCGTGCTCAAAGAATATTCTTTAGCCGATAGGTTTCGATGGTGAAGCGTAAATTCGAAGAGGCGGATCTCGGCTCGATTCGGACCATACCGATCGAGAACAGGCGGTCGAAGATCTCCGTCGAGCAAATTGTCGATCCGGCCAAGTTGCGGGGGAATGGCGCCCGCGTGAACGCCTCCGAATTGCTGGCGTTCTTTCCCGACGTATTGGCCGCCGACTCGTTAAAGAAAGTGGTCGAGGCCATGCAGGAGGCAAAGACGGCGAGCCGCGAGATCGTCTGGTTGGTGGGGGCGCACACGATCAAATGCGGCCTGTCTTTGTACCTGAACGCGTTAATTGAAGCCGGCTACATAACAACGATCGCGACCACGGGATCGTCGACGATACACGATCTGGAATTGGCGTTCTTCGGGAAGACGTCGGAATACGTCGAAGACGAACTGCGGGCGGGTCGGTTCGGCATGGCAGCAGAAACGGCGGCACGCTACTCGGACGCGTGTCTGCACGCGTGGGAATCGGGACTGGGACTGGGAAACGGCGTCGGCGACTACGTCGGCAGCGAAAAAGCGCCGCACCGGTCGGTGAGTGTGTTTCACAAGGCGCACTCGGCGGGAATCCCGGCCACCGTCCACGTGTCGTTCGGCACCGATGTCACACACCAACACCCTTCGTTCCCGGCCGCGAAAGTCGGCGATTTGACGATGAAAGATTTCCGGATTTTCACGCAGCGTGTGCAGCGAATGTTCGACGGAGGAGTGGCGATCGTGTTCGGATCGGCGGTGATACTACCCGAGGTGTTCCTCAAGGCCGTGTCGATCAACTACAATCTGGGATACCAACCATCCGGGGTTACCGCCGCCAGTTTCGACATGCTCCCGCAGTACCGGGTCACCGAGAACGTTCTGGGCAGGCCCTTCAAAGGGGCGGGCAATGCGTACGCCATCACCGGCCACCACGAAATCATGCTGCCGTTGCTGTATTTCCTGCTCACCGGATAACCCCCCGAGGAACGGAGTTTGCTAGGCTTTATTCGATTGGGCTTTTGGTCCAATCTGATCTATTACGCGCGCAAGGAGCGAATCGACTATGTCTGATTCCGGAAAGCAGATGTCGGGTCCGGCCCTGATTTGGAGGCAATTCCTCGTCGGCCAGACCTTTGGGGTGGTTTTTGCCGTGTTGTTGTTCGTCGTCGAGCCCGTATGGCTTGCGCGAGACGTATACGGTCAGCTGGGCGCTTCCCTGAAAACCGTTTTCGCCACCTATACCGCCTTCGGATGGGTGGTGGGCGCGGTGGTAGGGGCGGTGTGGGGGTTGGTCGGTACGGTGTGGCGGCGGTTGGTCCGTCCCGACGGGGCGGTGCTCGGTGCCGGTCCGTTTCTGGGATTTCTGTTCATGGTGCTGTTTATCGTGCGCCTGCAGTCGGTCGAGACACTCAAGACGTTTCCGTCGAGCATTATGACATCGCTCGTCGCCGCGGCGCTGGTTTGGGTCGGCATCGGATACCTGGGCCGGCGGTTTGTTCACCGGTACGTGCCCGTGGGGAGTCGAGACAAAATTCGGATGATCCTCGGGATTGCTGCGTTTGTGGTGTTTATCGGTTCGATGGGCTCGAGCCGGTTGGATTCGAAAGGCCTACCCCAACGGGCGGCGGTGTCGGCAGCGTCACCCAACGTGGTGATGATAGTGGTGGATGCGCTTCGACCCGACCACTTGCAGGCATACGGATACGAACGCGAAACCAGCCCCAATCTCCAACGATTCGCCGAGCGGGCGACAGTGTTCGAAAACGCGTATTCGCAGGGAAACCGAACGATCATTGCGATGCCATCCCTGTTTACGTCCCTGTATCCGTCGTTCCACGGGGCAGTGGGATTCCAGGAGCGATTGATACCGCTTCCCGAATCGAGGACGACGATTTCCGAAGTCCTCCGCGATGCCGGCTATACGACCGTGGGGGTGATGAGCAACGTGTATCTCAAATCGGCGTTCGGCTTGACGCAGGGGTTCGATGTCGTCGACGAATTCGAAACGCTTCGTTACCAGTTGAGCGTTTATCGAGCGCTAAATAGCCTGGGTATCGTCAACAAACCGATTCGTAGCTCGTTCGCACCCGATGCCACCGAAGTGACCGACCGCAGCATCCATTGGCTCCACAATATCAAGGAAAGACCGTTCTTTTTGTATATTCACTACATGGATGTTCACCACCCGTACTATCCACCGCCGGAGTACGAGCTGATGTTCAACTCGAACGACAGCGATATCGATTCGCGGGTGCTGTTCGCGAAGACGGCGGCGATGGTGCGCAATCCACCTCCGCTCGCATTGCCCCGCGAAGAATTGCGCCGCTTGATCGATCTGTACGACGGTTGCGTTCGGTACACCGACGAAGAGATTGGGAGGCTCTTCCGGGAGTTGGAATCGCTCGATTTTGGTCGCGAAACAGTCGTCGTATTCACATCCGACCACGGCGACGAATTCCTGGAGCACGGGTCCTTGTATCACACGAACTTGGCGATCGAAACACTGGTACGCGTCCCCCTGATCGTGGGCCGATTCCCGGCGCCCGAGACGGGAAACCGCGTGGCCAACCTGGTTCGCCACGTGGATGTATTGCCCACGATCGCACAGATCATCGGCGCGACAACGCCGGCGAACATTGACGGTGTCACTTTGACTCCGCTTCTGGAGGGCAGATCTGCGTCGGTCGCCGAATACTCGATCGCCGAGGGTGATTTTTGTACGTCGCTCAACATGGTGGGATGGAAACTGATGTACGTCGATTCGACCGACGCATACCAGTTATACTATCTTGCCGACGATCCCCTCGGACGCGAGGACGTATCAGACAGGTACCCCGACAAAGTGGCCGATATGAGGGCACTACTCGACGAGTATCTCGCCAGCGTCGCCGAACTGGAAGACAGTGCCGAAGAACCACTTTCTGATGAGGCTATTCGTCAGCTCAGGGCGTTGGGTTACTTGCAGTGAGACTGGGGTATCTGTGACGAGACGAAAGCGGCTGATTGGTGATGAGACTTAGCGCGATCGGCAAGCATCCCGCCGTACGACGGACCACCGACTGGGTGATGAAGATCGGTCCCATTGCCGGACTGGTCGTCGTCCTCTCCTACGTCGCCGCACAGCAGGCCGTGAGCCCACAACGCCGGATGATCAAACTGGCGGTTCTGGTCGGCTTGATGTCGCTGATGCTTCGATTCGACATGGTATACTCGGTGTACCTGTTCACGCTCCTCTATCCGTTCCCCAGTGGCGTATCCGTCGGCAGCACCAACAGCATCTTGATGAGTGTCATACCACTGATCTGGGCGGTGCGGGCGGCGTCTACCAAATCAAAATTGTTTCTACAGAAATCCAGGCTCGACATTCCGATAGTTCTTTTCTTGTTTGCCCACGTGTTGTCGTTTTACAACGTCGAAACGTCGAAGGAGCTGGCGGAAAGCTTGAGGATTATGTGGCGGACGGTCGCGTCGATCATGTACTTCTACATGATCGTGACCTTTGTCAACGACGAAAAGAAAGTCATTCTGCTGACAAAGGTGGCGTGCGGTATTTCCGCGATGGTAATGGTCACCGCTGTCATCGAGCTGTTCTTTCCTGGGGCGGCGATCATACCGGGGTGGATCGGTTTGGCGTCGAATGTGGGCGAGGGCAAGTTTGGTTATCGTATCGAAGGGGTGCGCGTCGGTGGCGCTTTTGGCAGCCACGGAATGCTGTCCGATTTCGGGACGCAGATGTTTTTTCTCATGGTGTATCACCTGGTTCGATCGCGCAATCCGATCGAAAAAACGATCTGGGCCGCCGCCACATTGCTGACAGTCGCCGCGGTGGTGGCCACGGCCAACCGGGGAGCGTTTGTCGCATTTGTCGTCGGCATAGGGTATTTTCTGTACCTCTTCCGGGGGAGGCTGTCGGTAACGCGGTTGGCGATTGTCGCCGCAACCATCGCCGGTTTGTTCGTGGCGACCGAAATGGTTTTGACGCGCTACACGTACGCCGTGTCGCTATCCGATCGGCTGACCGCGACGTCGTTCAAAGGGGTCGTCCCCGAAACTCGGACCATGACGTGGAAACCGGCGCTGGCAAAAAGCCTCGAACACCCCTTCATCGGGCATGGGCCCTACTACGACGTCGGGGTGGGGCTGACTAAGCAGTTTTGGCCGCACAACTCATTTATTTTCTATATGTACACGATCGGCTTTCTGGGATTGTTGGCATATCTCGCCATCGTTTTCCGGGTTTGGCAATATTCCAAATCCTACTTGATACCCGAGACCCGGGGCACGCCCTTGAACGATATCAGCAGAATCCTACGCGTCATCATGACCGTGTTCCTGATCGAGCAGCTGCGAACCGATCATCAACGAGACGACATCTACCCCTACATCATGTGGATGGTATTCGGGCTGGTGACGGCCACGGCACTGGTAATGCGCGAGAAGTATCAGGGCGGGCAGACGGGGGAGAGTGGCAAACGGGCGCTCGGGGCCGCCGGGGCGGCCAGGAGGCCCGAACGGGCCGTCCGCCAGCCGACACCCAAGGGCCGCCCGGACAGGCGGCTTCTCACTTGACAAAACGGGGTTGTCTCTGCTACAATTAGGCATCATTTAAGGAGGTTGCCACTCGAGAATCTGTTAAAGAGTTTGTACTTTTTGTTAACTGGATATCGGACATAATCCGCCATCCGGATTGGGTATGACTGTTTAACAGCCGCCTCGGGGTAGTCGTATACCGTATTCGGATGGCGTCCGGGTACGGTTTTCTAGTTGTGTTCGCCCGGAGAATTGCCGGCAGAAACCCGGCACGGAAAACAGCTTTGACACCTTTGCGGGGCGATACAATGAAACACACGTTCAACCTGCAGACCAAGCAAGGACCGGCGCTGTCCGGGGCGATGCCTCGGGGCGTCAGCGCGGGAACCACTCACATCCACAACTCTTCCGTCTACGTTGTCACCAAACGGGTGTTTGACGTGGTTGTCGGCACGTTTATGCTGATCCTTCTCATCCCGATTCTCCCGTTGATTGCGGTGATGATCAAACTCGACACGCGCGGACCCGTGTTCTTCAAACAAGTTCGTGTCGGCGAGGGTGGGAAGCTTTTCAAGTTTTACAAATTCAGGTCGATGATCCACGAGGCCGACGGCAGCAAAGCGTCTCTGATCGAATTGAACGAGCAAGACGGACCCATATTCAAAATTCGGTCCGACCCGAGGATTACCAGCGTCGGACGGTTTTTACGGCGATCCAGTTTGGATGAGATCCCACAGATATTCAACGTATTGAAAGGCGACATGAGCGTCGTCGGTCCGCGGCCGCCGCTACCGTCGGAGGTTGTGAACTATCAGCCGTGGCACATGGGACGACTGGCGGTTAAACCCGGGATCACCTGCCTGTGGCAGATATCGGGTCGAAGCCAGATCGGTTTCAACGAATGGATGCGGCTGGACATGGAGTACCTCAAGACCAGGAGCTTTCGCACCGACCTTCTGATATTCCTTAAGACGATCCCCGCTGTCATCGCGAGAAAAGGAGCCTACTAAGGGCCGACTGACCCCGCCAGGGACTGGGAGCCGTGTTGTAACGGACGCCTGGCATGTATTTTGCGAAATTCTCTTTGACAGCCCGCGGGATTAGAATTAACTTAATATAAATCAACGAGTTGCAAATGGCCGCGGTGCGCGACCCGTTACCGCGGCCCGATTGGATGCTCTCGGGAGCTAGTTATGAGATGTCGGTTACACGTAGCCGTTCGATCTTCGGCCTTGCCGGGATTATGGTTGGCGATTGCGGCGGTGTTTTCCGCCTGTTCGTCTGGCAAGCCGGCCAGTACGGGCGCTCCCGCCGAGATGTACGATCGCCAGGAGTTGAGCACGTTCGTCGAGGATTCGTCGCCGCAGCGAGTGGGGATGGAAGAATACATCATCGGCGTCGGTGACAAACTAGATATCGTTTTTGTCTATCACCAGAACCTAAACACCCGGCAATTGCCTGTCCGTCGCGACGGGAGAATATCGTTGCCGTACGTGGGCGATGTGGTGGCCGCGGGTCTGACGCCCATGGCGCTCGATTCGGTACTTACCGATCGGTTCTCCGAAATCCTCAGGGAACCCACATTGTCGGTCATCATCAAGGATGAAGCGGAGCGGTTGGTGTACGTGCTCGGCGAAGTGGATCACCCGGGCGGCTACGCGTTCGAAGAACAGATATCGCTGGTACAGGCGATTGCCGAAGCTGGCGGTTTCAAAAAGAGCGCCAAGGCTGCCCACACGATACTGATCCGCAGGGAAGGGATGGACAATATCGTCGGAATCGAGATCGACGTCAAAGCGATCGTAAACGGGGCGGCAATCGAGAACGACATCCTGCTGCGAAAGTACGACATCGTGTACGTACCCAAGTCGCGGATATTCACGGTGGGTGATTTCGCCCGCGAAGTAGACCAGATCATCGGTGTGCCGATGGGGATCATTCTGACCGGCTGGCAGATACGGACGCTGCAGGCAAACTACGAGTTTTTCTCCGTCCGGCAAATCGTACAGTAAGCCATGGCCGACAAAATCGATATCCAACAGGAAACAACGCTTCGCGATTTCCTCAACGTTATTTTCCGGCGCAAGTGGATCATCATTTCGGTGGTGCTGTTTGCGACGGTGACGGTATTTTACCTCAACGCCCGGCAGCCCGCATTTTCGGAGTCGTCGTCGCGCATACTGGTCCAGCGCGGCGAACAATCCAATATCCTCACAGGGGCCGTCCGCTACCTCTCGTGGGAGGAAGAGGTCAGCTCGCAGATCGAGGTGATTCTTTCGGAAGCGGTCTTCGCACGAGCAACGGAGATATTCCTGGATTCGCTGGCGGCACGTGGGCTGCCCGAACAGTGGCGCTTCGTCCCCGGTTTCGTGCGGGCGGATGTCGTGGGAGAATCGAACGTTTTTGCCATTCGCTGCATCGACCTCAACCCTCAGGTTGCCCAGCTGGGCTGCCAGGCCATGACGATGTCGTTCCAGGAGTACTATCGCGAGCGCAAAGCGCCACCGGCGCTGGCCGACTTTTTCGCCGACGAGATGTCGGACGTGCGGGCCGACCTGGAACATTGGGAGATAAAGCGAAACGATTTTTTGAACCAAGAGAAATTCTTCGGCATGTTCGAAGAGAGCCGTCATCTCCTCGGCCAAATTGGCTCTCTCGAACAAGCCGTGACCGAGACGGATGCCAACATTTCGGTACAAGCCACGCGAGTGACGAATCTGGCTGACCTGAATGAAAAGACCGGGGCCGAGCTGGAAAACGAATTGGCAATCCGACTCTCGCAGCATTTCATCCAAACGGGCATCCTGCAGCGAATCAAATACAAGTTGCAAGAGCTGAATCAACATCGGAAAGAGTTGCTTCAGAAATTCACGGAGAAACACCCCGAAATCGTCGCTATCAATTCGCAGATATCCGATCTCCACATCGAGCTCGAGCGTGAGATCGAGAACGCTTACCGAATCGAGACACAGGAATTGGAGGCGCTCCACGCGCGGCGAGGAGCGTTGACAGCACAGCTCGACAGAGCGCGAGCGGATCTGAATTCCCTCCCCGACAAGGACCTCGAACTCACCAAATTCGATAACGTAATCGCCAATCTGGGGGCGAAGTACAAACTGCTGCTGGAGAGACAAAGCTTGACGGACATCGCGTTGGCCGGTCGCCCCGCGTGGGAAGTAACCGTTTTGTCCAATGCCTCCCGACCCTACAGCAAGAAAACGCACGACTACGTGCGGTTGGCGTTGGGACCGTTCCTTTCGGTCGTCGTCGCGCTGGGATTGGCGTTCTTTCTCGAAAGCCTCGACCACTCCGTCAAGAATATGGCGGAAGCGGAGGAGTACCTCAACACGCCGGTTCTGACGACGATCTCGGACGTTCGAAAGTAGCCGTTGAAGATGTACGAAGCGTTCTTCAACCTGAAGGAAAACCCTTTCGGCACCACGCCTGACCCGCGGTTCCTCTACAAGAGCAAAGCACACCGGGAAGCGCTCGCTTACCTCGCCTACGGTGTGTTTCGCAAGAAGGGATTCCTGGTTGTCAGCGGTGGGGTCGGTATTGGTAAGACCACTATCATTCGCGCGTTCATCCAGACGTTTCACCCGTGTCTCGAAGTCGCCTTTCTGATGAGCACCAAGGTGGACTTCCGTGAACTGCTTTACATGCTCTTGGTAGATTTTGGAATCGAGATAAAGAACGACTCCAAGGTGGCGATGCTATCGGCGCTCAACGAGTACCTGATACAACGGTTTGCCGAAAACCAAAACCCGCTGCTCATTATCGACGAAGCGCAGAACCTGACGCCGGATGTACTCGAGGAGCTTCGCATGCTGTCGAACCTCGAGACCGACGAAACTAAGCTGATCCAGATCGTCCTCGTCGGGCAGCAGGAACTCACGCAGATGCTCATGCGCGACGACCTTCGGCAGCTGCGGCAGCGGATTCCCGGCGTGTTCCACATGCAAGTCCTGTCGAGAGAAGAAGTGTTTTCGTACATACTCTACCGGCTGGGCGTGGCAGGCTTGCGAAACGGCCAGCTGATGTTCTCCGATGCGGCTGTGGATGTCATCCACCAGTTCAGCGAGGGGGTTCCGCGTCTGGTCAATATGTTGTGCGACCACGTGTTGCTGCGCGGGTACCTGCAAAAAACCCGCGTGGTGAAAAGAGAGCTGGTCGAGGCGAGTATTCAGGAGCTCTCCTATTTGGCCAAGGGTGCCAAGGGCGGAAGGAGTACGTCGCCGTGAGCAAGATGTTCGAGTCGCTCAGGCGCGCCGACGCCGCCCGCAAGGGCAAGCTAGCCCGACCAGCACCGGCGCCAGAACCTGAACTACCCGCGTTCGAGCCTCCGTCGATCGTCGAACCGATGGTGCCCGGCGTCGTTCAGCTGGACGGTTTCCCCGAGGGTTTTCTGCGCGAGCTGGGCAACTTGAAAAACTCACTGGAGAGCGCGCTCGGAAAGACAGGTAAGCGGACCGTACTGTTCGCCAGCTCCGTCCGCGGGGAAGGAACAACCACGATCGTTTCGAGCCTGGCGAAACTGCTCTCGTTACAGGCCGGGGCGAACGCCGGTGTGCTCTTGCTAGAAATGAATGCGCACCGCCCGTCGCTCCACCGGAAACTGGGATTGAGATCGGCGCCAGGAGCGACGCATTTCATGGAGGGCGGCAAAACGCTGGACGCGGTGGTGCAGCGTTCGCCGCAGGGTTCTTTTGACGTTATTCACGTGGGGGAAAACGATCCGGTCAAAGTGCAGCTATATCTCGACCGGACGTTTCCGCTGCTTCTTCAGTCGGCGCTGCGGCGCTACCACACCGTGTTGATCGATGCGCCGCCGATCGTGGGTTCTCCCGAAACGCCGCCCATGACGGGATTTGTCGACGGCGTGGTTTTGGTTGTACACTGCGGCAAGACCAAGCGCGAGATTGTTCAACGGTCGATGAACATGATTGGACAATTCGACGCTCGCGTCCTCGGTGTGGTTCTGAACCGGAAGAAGTACTACATCCCCGATTTCATCTACCGGCGGCTCTAACGCCACCGGCCGCACAGTATCCCGAGTCTCGATGAGTGACCCTTCCATCGATATCATCCCCCGATTCGTCGACCAGTTGGTTGCGACGATATTGGACGAACTGGGAAGGGACGGCGTGCGTGCCGTATTCGCCGGCGGCAGCGTGGCGCGGGGCGAAATTTCCTACTGCGCTGCGGACAACGGCGTCGACATCTACTCGGACGTCGATCTGTACGTGGTCGTCGGTGACGGTGTCGACTTGGAGGACGCCCGCCGCCGCGCCCGCGCAGTGACGACCGGCGTTCCGCTCGTCGGCGACGGCTATCGATTTTACCGCCAGCCAGACATCGGTGTTTACACGTTCGAAGACCTGGCGGCGCAACCCGCAAGACCCGGCACCGTCGGCCTGGACGAACACCATCTAATTCTTCACGGCGACCCAGACGTCCCCATTCAAGCGGCGGCACGGATCGGCAATAACATCGCGGTGGAAGAATCGCTCTACTTGTTGGAGAACCGGCTCATAGAGCTGGCCGTGCTCCAGAGCCGGCTCCGCCGGCTTCCCCGGGATGTCTCTCCCGAAAATCAGCGGAATGAGTTGACCAGCGGTTACTATGCCTTCACGGTGTGCAAAACCGGTATGGACGTGGCCTCAGCGGCTCTCATCGCCCACGGTGAGTATGTGGCGGGCCGTACAGACCGGCTCCGGCGGCTGGCGGCGATGGGGACGGACCCGGGTTCGCCATGGGCTCAGGAACGATTCGACGCGGTGACGCGGTGCGGGGAAGCGTTGGATCGGTTGCCGTCAAGGGATTGGGCCCAGGGGGTCGCGTCCGACGCGATGGCGGCCGAGGTCGTCTCACTCGCCTTGGCCGTGTGGAGACGCATCGCCTCCGGCTTGTTCGACGTCGAAGCGGATGACTGGAGCGCTATGGTTCTAAAGCGTTGCCACACAGGGGAATATATAGGTAACTTCAGGCAGTTTCGAGCGATGACTGTCCGGTGTGGGTTCAAAAGGCGGGGTGCGCTGGCAGCTGGGGTCCACCTCTCGCGCTACTCGCCCATCGACGCGTTGCGCCTGTCGGCGTTCTTGGAGTACCTGCATCGCGACGAGGGGTTACGGCCGCAGATGACCGCGCTGTCGCAGACGCTGGGTCCGTTTCTCGAACGTTTGACGGCGGGGTGTGGTTTTTTGGAGGGGTCGCTGGAGGAGCGCGCGTACGCGATGTATCGCGCGACGCAGTGACCGCGGGTAAGCAAACGCATCTAACGCGACTCGTGGCCCAATAAATCGGAGAGAGAACGGTTGTATGAGTAGGCCTTTGACGATCGTATTGTTGATCGACGCGCTCGGCTGGGAAATCGCCGAGCGATTCGAATTTTGCAAGGGCCTGTCATTGCGGCGAGCGCCGCTGGGAACGGTACTGGGTTACAGCTCGGCGGCCATACCATCGCTGCTCTCGGGTACACTTCCGTCGGAACACGGGGCGTGGGCGATGTGGCGTCTGGCGGACCGGAGCGGATCGCCGTTCGGGTACCTGCGGTATGTGCCCAAACTGCCTCATGCCCTCGATTGGCGGGCAAGATATCTGGTCAGGCGTATCACCGACCGGCGCCGGTTGATACGGGGGTACTACGACCTCTACGAGATCCCCGTACACCTACTGAGCCGATTCGACGTTTCGCAACACAAAGATCCGTACCAGCCTGGCGGTTTGTCGCGCGAAACCATTTTCGATCGCCTCCAATCGTCAGGCGTTCCGTACAAAATGTGGTACTACCGGACCCCGGAGGCGGAAAACATGGTGGCGCTCCTCGATGTCGTTTCGTCCGACGCCACCGCCAACGGCCCCGATCTGTTGTTCTTGTACACGGCGGAGCTGGACGCTTTGATGCACGATGTCGGGATCTTCGACGGCGCCGTAGAGATCAAACTTCGCAAATACGAACGATTTCTGTCGGACGTGTTGGACAGGGGACGTAAAACGGGACGCGACGTGTCGTTGTACGTTTTGAGCGACCACGGCATGACCGACGTCCACACCACCTTCGACCTATGGGGAGAATGCGAGAATAAGGGATTACGGGTCGGGCGCGACTATCTTGCGTTTTTCGACTCGACTATGGCCAGACTGTGGTGCGACGAGCGAACACGGAATATCGTTGCCGACATCCTCTCCGCTGCTGGCGCCGGGAGAGAATTGGAAGAACCAGAACTGGTCGAGCACGGGTGTCTGTTCGATGGGCGGGAGTACGGCAACGCGATATTCCTGGCAGACCCCGGCGTGATGTTCGTGCCCAGTTTTATGGGACGCCACAAACTGGCGGCAATGCACGGATACGATCCCGACGATAGATATTCGCAGGGGAGCTTTATGACGAACGACGCGGCGGGGGACCTGCCTGCATCGATTCTGGATTTTAAAGCGTACCTGCTTGGCCGCGTTGGGCGGGTGACGGCGTGACTGGACTCACCCAACAGGTGGGGCGCGCGATGGCGTGGAGCGTCTTTGCCAGGATGGGGCGTTTTGTTCTGGGGCTGGCGAGTAGCGTGATTGTCGTTCGTGCGTTAGGTGCTCACGAGTACGGCGTGTTGAGTCTGGTGCGGACGCTCTCCATGTTTGCCGTGATGATCGCCGGCGGCGGTATGGGCAAGGCACTGTTGAAGTTTCTGCCCGCCATGCGGGTCGAGCGCAGCCCCGGAGGCGCGCGGGCACTGGTCCGGACAGCCGTTGTGGTAAACCTGGCGTTGTGGACGGTGTTGGCGGGCGGGGTTTACCTCGGACGCGGTCTGATCGAGAGGGCGTTTCCGTACGAAGGTCTTGGCATGGTGCTGGCGGCGGCGGTAGCACTGGGGTTGTTCGAGGTGTTTTTTACGCTCATCTCGCGAGTCCTGGAGGCCAATTACGCGACGCGCCGGCTGAGCGTGGCCGCGCTCCTCGGTCACGTGGTGTTTATCGCCGCGCTTTTGGTGGTCCTCCCCAGAGGTTTAGGAGTGCTGGGAGTGGTAGCGGCAGGTGCGGCTGGACACGCGGCGTCATGTCTATTGCTGGTCTCCCTCCTGAAAGCCGTCGTTCCAACCAGTGGGAACGGCGGCGAGTCGGATAGGCAAATCTCCGGCCGCCGACTGGCGCGATTTTCGGTTCCTTTCGTGGCGATCGGCGTCCTCAATTTGATTGTGTGGCGGCAGTCGGAGACGATGTTCTTAGGGCACTACCGCACCGCAGCGGAGACCGGGTTCTTCGACCTGGCGTACCGGATTCCGCAAACGATGCTGGAGTTTGTTCCCGGCGCGGTGTGGCCGCTGGTGATGGCCGGGATATCGGAGGTCTATGCGAGGGACGCCGGTAAGCTGCGCAGAGCCATCGACCGGTACTACCGGATGTTGTTTGTGTTGTGTGCGCCGTTGTGCGCGCTGGGAATCGTTCTCGGCGGGCGGGCGATACCCATCCTATTCGGAGAGTCGATGGCGCCGGCGGCGATCCCCACGCAAGTATTCTTCGCGATTTTCACCGTGTCATTCCTGGGCACTCCACTGTCGATGACGCTTTATGTGTTAGAGAAAACACACGTTAATTTGATAGTCTATCTGGGCCTGGCGGTGGCAAACATCGGACTGAATTTACTGCTCATTCCCAGTTACGGCGTGCTGGGAGCCGTTATATCGGTCGCGGTGGTCACAGGGGCATCGCCGATCGTCTACGGGGCGATCTTGGGTCGTTACCTGGGCGGCATCAGGATTCCCTTCGGCTTCATCGGCAAATGTTTCCTGGCGTCGGGGGCCGCGGTGCTGCTGGTCCCGTTCCTCCGGTTTGTAACCGGGCCAATCGCGTTCGCCGTCGCCTGTGTGGTGGGGGTGTTGTCGATCGTACTCGCCTTCAAAATCGTTCGCGTGTTAAATGTAGAGGACCTCGAAACACTGGGTGCTGTTCCGATCCCGATGGCAAAACGGCTCTTGAGATTCATCGCTTCGTAGCAAGGAAGGACCAGATATGCATCGTGATTTGAAGATCAGCGTCGTCATCCCGTGTTACAACGAAGAAGAGGGGGTGCGGTACGTCATCGACGGGCTGCCGGAGTGCATCGACGAGGTAGTGGTGGTGGACAACAACAGCACAGATCGTACCGCGGAAGTCGCGCGGTCGCTGGGCGCGAACGTGGTGTTCGAAAAGCGCAAGGGCTACGGAGCGGCATACAAGGCGGGCTTACCGGCGGCGACCGGCGACGTTATCGTCACACTCGACGGTGACGGCACCTATCCTTCGGAACAGATTCCCGAACTGGTAGATTATCTCGAAGATCAGAACCTCGACTTCATTTCTGCATCTCGATTTCCGCTGAAAAACCCCGAAGCGATGAACTTCACCAACAAGATCGGCAACAATGTACTGACAATCGCAATGTTATTACTCTACGGTACACCCATAAAAGACTCGCAGTCGGGAATGTGGATTTTCCGCACCCGCGTCCTGCCGAAGCTCAACCTGACCAGCGACGGCATGCCATTATCCGAGGAGATCAAAATCGAAGCCATTCGCGCGAGGGACGTGGCGTTTGCCGAGTACCACGTCAACTACCACCCGCGCGTGGGCGAAGTAAAATTGGACAAGTGGCGGGACGGATTTCGCAACCTGGTGTTTCTGGTCAAGAAGAGGTTCGGATAGGCTCGTTCTCTCGCATAAGCTCTGTCCCGTTCCTCGGACTTGTTTTTCTGGGACTTCTCGCGTCGGGTGCGACCGGCGCAATGCCTCCCCTCGTCCGTTTTCTAATCGCTTTTTCGGTGGTTTCGTGGATCCCCGGCGCGGTGCTCGCTCGGTGGTTGCTGCACCGCTCCGCCTCCGGGCCGCTCGAGCGCACGGCGCTGTCGTTTGCGGCAGGGTTGGCGTGGACGTCTCTTTTAACCTGGCTGGCAACGATGCTGGGCGTGTCGTTCGAGGCGTACGTGGCGGCGATCCAGTGGTCACTGGCGGTCTTATTCGCGGTTGGAGTTCTACGTCGCCGTCCAAGACTGACGACGGACGGGGTCGCCGGCGGGCAAGCCGCTGCCAGCGTCCGCGTGGCGGCGTTGAGCGGAACGCGGCAGTGGGTGCTGATGGTCGTTGCGGCTATTCTCGCCCTTGTCAGCGCCGTCAATATGCCGAGAATCGAATTCAGCGGGGACGAGTTGGATCACATCGGTTACGTGCGATGTATCCAGAGGGATAATTCGCTCTCGCCGAACGGCGTGCTGGCCCCGCGTGTGTCGTCGGCTGGTGCCCACGAGCCTGTCAAGTCCGATCCGCGCAAGGGCACCATCCACCCGATTGTCTCGCTGGTGGCGCGAATCGCGGAAGTGGACCCGGTCTTTGCCTGGCGTTCGCTGCCCGCGATTTTGTTCCCATTGGCCCTGCTTGCGTTTGCATGGTTTTGCGCCGCGTTCGTGCCCGGACAGACACTGGTGTTTGTTTGTGCCGTCCTATTCCTTTTGTTCCAGGGAGGAGTGGGCTTTCTCTACGGTGGGGAGGCCGCCAACGGGCAGAACTTGGCGTTGTTGTACTACTGGTTGATCGTCCCGCTGGTACTGCGGTACGCCGCAGCCGGTTCGCTGGCGCTGCTGGTGGCGATAGGGCTCGTTTTTGCCGGCGGCGCGTTGATTCACGTCGGCGTGGTGATGCACGTCGCCATCCTGTTGGCCACGCTGCTTGTGTTCCACCGATGGTTGAGTTTCAGTGCGCGAAACGTGGTGACGATGTGTATTGGGGGTGTGGTGATCGCGGCCGTTGTGCTCGTCTGGAAATTCACCCACTCGGTCGGCGGCGGCAACCCGATCCACGTTCACCCGCAGGGTGTGATGTACGTGAGCGAGACGCTTTTTGTCGCCAGCCCCTTTGAGATACTGCGCCAACACGGCTTGGTGTTTCTCGGCGGGCTCGTTCTCATCCCATTCATGTTACTGGGCGCGAGTCGCTGGCGCTGCGCCCGCCTCCACCTTTCGTTCGCGCTGATTCCGTATTTGGTGTGCTTCTTTCCGTTACTCACGCCCTGGTTCTACGAGCGGATTAGCTACATGTCGTTTCGGAGTGTGCTCAACGTACCCGTCTATGCGGCCATTGTTGCCGCCATCTATGGCCTGGTCGTTTGGGCACGTAAGCGCGGTTGGACAGTGAGGCTGGCTACGGCCGTCGTATTGCTGATTTGGTCAAAGCTGTTTCTCGTTCCCAGTCTCGACGCGGTCGCCCGTTCGGCGTCCGCACTACAGTCTGAACCCGATCGGCCGTCGCTCTTCGAACAATACGACGACGTGCTGCAGTTCCTGGCGTCGCGCCCCCGCACAAGCGTCGTTCTTTCCGATCCGATGACCAGCTACTTGATTAGTGCCGCAACCGATCAACGCGTCGTCGCCGTGATGGGGCAACACGGAAATCCGAACGATCCAAACGCCTTCGACCGCTTAAAGGCCGTAAGGGACGTACTGTCACCGTACGAGTTGCTTTCGAAAAGCGCAGCCGCTTGTGACCGATACGGCGCCGACTTCGTCGTCGTCAACGGTCGGTTGGATACGTCGAAGTCCGATTATCTCGTCGACTGGACGCCCGAGTTGTATCAGCCCGTCCTGTCGAAGCTGGCCGCCGCGGACATGAGCTTTCGGCCGCTGTTCAAATCCGAAGACATCGTCGTTTACCTATACTACCCTGGGACCATTCCCCAAGACCAATGGGTCCCCGACAGCCCACCCATGCAGTTCGGTCTGGGGGAACTCGACAAGTGCCGGGTGTCGGCGCCGGACGGCGCATTCCGAATCTCTGGCGCGGGGATCGAACCGCGCACCGTGTTGCCCGGAGAGACCGTCGCGATCACGCTTTCGTACGACAAAGAGGACTTCAGCGAATACGATCTGCCCGTGGTGGTCTACATCCGCTTCGACCACCAGTCGATCGCAGAGGCAAAAGGGGAATATCCGGGCGAGAAGCAAGTACGCCGCTGGCGCGAGCGCAAGGACGGGCACTCGATTCGTTTCCGTGTCAATCATAAGCCGTTCAACGGGCTGATTACACCCGACCAATGGCCGGTGGCGTTGACGTTTTATGAGACGATCTCCGTAAAACTCCCCTCGAATCTTGAACTGGGGACTTACCGAGTCGAATTCAAGATCGCCCGCGACACGTTGTTACCAAACTTTACGATTCGCGACATGTTTTACAACCGCGACCAGTACTCGGGAACGGGATGTCTGTTGCTGAATGTGACCCGCCAGGTGGTTCGGTAACCATGATCAACGTCTGTTATCTGGTCGACGCGCCGTTTCTAGGGGGAGCAGAGCGCTTTGTTTCCAGGATCGCCAGCGGTCTCGATCGGTCACGATTCAGGTCGTCGGTCATCATGCAGGAACCGCATCATCCTCGTTCCGGTCTCTACCAGTGGCGATCGGAGTTGGAAGCGGCCGGTGTGCCGGTGCGCTCGTTGCCGATGGATATTCCGTTCCGGCCGTACCGCGCCGTTAAGGTGATCGACGCGATCGCAGAGGCCAGACCGCACGTGGTCCACGTCAACATGCCGGGGCCCCAGGATGGGCAGATGGGACTCCTCATTCCGATCGCGAGAATGGCCGGCGCCAACGCCGTCGTGGCCACCGAACACCTGCCGATGGTGGACACAACGACCAAACGCGGATTGCTCAAGCGCGTGTCGTACCGTTGGGTCGACCGGGTGACAACGGTGTGTCACGCCAATGTGCCTTACCTCGTGGGCAAGCAATCTGTCCCCGCCAACAAAGTGGCGGTGATCCACAACGCGCTCGAAGTGGCGTACGGCACACGTGAACGGGAAGGCCGCTCGTCACTGAGGGATCGGTTTGGCCTGCCGAAGGACTCGACCGTCATAGCCTTTCTTGGTAATTTATTCAGACACAAAGGGCTCCATCGCGTACTTCGAGCGCTTTCACGGGTGCCGGAACTGCCTTGGCACCTGGTCGTCATCGGGGACGGGCCCGAACGCGGGCTCTGCGAGCGGCGTCTGAAGCGATGGGGTCTGGCAGACCGGGGAACGTTTCTGGGACGCATCTTGCCGCCAGAGGTCGAACGGGTGCTGTCGGTGGTGGACGTACTCGCGCTGCCTTCCACGCAGGAGGGAATGCCCTACGTGATACTGGAGGCAATGGCGTCCAGCGTCCCGGTGGTGGCCACAGCCGTCTACGGCATCCCCGAGATGGTGGTCGCGGGTGAGACCGGACTACTGGTGAACCCGTCGGATGACGCCGGACTGCGCAGTGCGCTGGTGCGATTGATCGAGCACGCGGGGGAGCGCGAGAGAATGGGTGTTGCCGCCAGGGAGCGGTTCGAACGGCTGTTCACACTCGATGGCCAGATAGGCGCGTTCGAGTCGTTGTACGAGAAAGTCATACGTTGGAAGAGCAAAGAAAAAAGATTCTGATCGTCAAACCGTTTCTGCCCTACCCGCCCGATCAGGGCACGCGCGTGGTCTCGTTTGGGTTGATTCAAACACTGCAGCGAGAGTTCGACGTGACCGTTCTCACCCGTCTCACCGATTGGGCCGAATCGGAAGCTGCCCATCAGCTCGAACGGTACTGTTCGCGGGTGGTGACCGTGATGGCGCCCAGTCGAAAGTCG
>CBDVBX010000025.1:0-25841 GCA_965372335.1 uncultured bacterium
ACTGGAACCCAATGAGGTAGCAATGCGAATGAAAACGCTCACGTTTACGCTGATGTTCGCCGTGCTGGTGGGGGGAGCGGAGCCTCGAGCCCACGCGCAGGTGGAGACATCCGATCACGACCTCGGCGCGATCGTCAAGAAAATGGACGAGCTGTATCGCAGCGAGACCAGCTACGCCGAAATCGAAATGGAAATCGTCACACCGCACTGGCAGCGCACACTGGAGATGAGGGTGTGGAGCCAGGGAACGGACAAAACGTTCATCCGAATCCTATTACCCCGCAAGGAAAAAGGCGTGGGCACGTTGAGGATCGGCAACGAAATGTGGAACTACTTGCCCAAAACCAACAAGGTCATGAAAATTCCGCCGTCTATGATGATGGGGTCGTGGATGGGATCGGACTTCACCAACGACGACATTGTCAAAGAGATCACCTATCTCGATGACTATACATATAAATGGGCCTCGGTGGACTCCGCGGAGACGGGTATTCTCTATATCGAATTGAAGCCCAATGCCGGTGTGCCCGTGGTATGGGGATCTTTTCTCATGGCGGTACGCGAGAACGATCTCCTGCCCGTGTGGGAAAAGTACTATGACGAGAAAGGCCGGTTGATGCGAGTTCTCCGCTTCTCCGGGATCCGGGAGTACGGCTCACGCACGCTGCCTTCCACCATGGAGATGATACCGGTGAACAAAGAGGGCCACCGGACGTTTGTCCGGTATCTGACCGCCGACTTCGACATTCCGATTGACGACGATACGTTTTCGCTCCGTAACCTCCGGTCGCCCAAGTAGCGAACCGGCATGACACGGGAACGACGATGGTTTTCAAGATCGCATTTCGTAGTATCTTCCGGCAAAAGCGCCGCACGCTACTCACGACACTGACGATGTTCGGCGGATTTACGCTGTGTTCGTTCTCGATCGCGTGGATGGACGGGAGCTACAACAATGTGATCGACCTGTTCACACGAAACCAGCTCGGCCACATACAAATTCACCAGCACGAATACCTCGATCGGCCGTCCCTTTACCGGACGATCGACGACTACGAAGCAGTTGGCCGGACGGTGGCAAACACCGAGAGGGTAACATCCTGGGCGCCCCGCGTGTACTCGGCCGGACTGGCGTCGGTGGGCACCAAAACGGCCGGGGTGAGGATCATCGGCGTCGATCCGGTTCTCGAAACGTCAACCACACGTCTCGACAAAAAAGTCGCCAAGGGGCCGGGGTTCTCGAGCGAGCCGGCGTACGAAGCGCTCCTGGGCAAGGGGCTGGCGAAGCGGCTCAAGGCGGATATCGGCGATGAAGTGGTGATCGTGTCACAAGGCGCCGACGGATCGATCGCGAACGACCTTTACATCGTCAAGGGAATCGTCGATAGCAGCGACGACATGAGCGACCAGATGGCACTGTACCTTCACCTGAAAGATGCCCAGGAGCTGCTCGTACTCGAGGGCCGCGTCCACGAGATTGCGATTGTTTCGAATAGCATTCGTGCTTTGTATCCGTTGTGCGAGCGCATCGCGGCCGCCGTCGACCGGTCAGAGCTGGTCGTTGAGCCGTGGCAGGTGTTTGCGAAGTCTTTCTACGATGCAATGAGAGCAGATCAAAAAGGTAACTGGGTCTCGCTGTTCATAATCACGATGCTGGTCGCCATCGGCGTACTCAACACTGTCTTGATGACCGTTCTCGAGCGGACGCGCGAGTACGGCTTGATGCGCGCGATTGGCACGTCACCATGGCTGGTGTTCCGTATGGTGATCGTCGAGGTTACGGTGATGGCCGTTCTTAGCGTGGTCATTGGTACCGTCGTCAGTTTATTACTCAACTACTGGCTGTCGATCGACGGTGTCCCAATGCCGGTATCGCTCGAATACGGCGGCGTCACGTTCAGTGAGATGTACACGGAAATCAACCTGCGCAGCTACTTGATCCCCACGCTGTGCGTGGTGCTGTCCGCGGTTTTGGTGTCGGTGATCCCCGCGATCAAGGCGGCGCGGACGCAACCGGCGGCGGCGATGCGGTCGCACTAAGAGTCCCTGGGTGAGAGGTATGGCATTTTATATCAAGTTGGCTTGGCGTAACCTACTGCGAAACAAGCGCCGTACCTTCATCGCGGGGACGGCGATTGGTATCGGCCTGGCCGCGCTCATTTTTACCGACGCATTTATGATCGGGATGTCAGATCACCTCATCCATTCGGGCACGGCGTCGTTTTTGGGCGAAGCACAGGTTCATCGCGAAGGGTTTCGCGAATCGTTGGAAGTTGAGCAGACCATTGGTGACCTCGACGGTGTGATGAGAACGTTGGAGGCCTCTTCTATCGTCGAGCAGTTTACGCCGCGGGTGACGGCGTTCGCGATGATCAACTCACCGGCCAACAATGAGGGCGTCTCCATGATAGGGGTTCGGCCCGAAACGGAGCGCCACCTCTCGCAGATCGACGATACGATCGTCGAGGGAGAGTACTTCGCCGGCGGCGAGAGAGAAATCGTGATCGGCAGCAAGTTGGCGGAAATCCTCGAAGTAGAGCTGGGCGATCGGGTGGTACTCACCTCGGCCGTGGCGCACACCGGCGACCTGGCCCAGGAGTTGTTTCGCGTGTCCGGGATCTATCAGTTCAACGTCAAGGAGATGGACCGTGCGATGGCGTTCATACGGCTCTCGAAATCGCAGCAGATGCTCGGCCTCGAAGGCGAGGTCCACGAGATCGCCATCAAGTTCACCGACACAGAGTACGCGCGTGACGAAACGCTGCCATTGTGGGAGGCGTTGTCGGAGGGCGGAAACGAAGCGATCGGCTGGCCCAAATTACTGCCGCAGCTAGAAGCGGCCCTGGAACTCACAGATTTCAGCTTGCTGATCGTGGCCGTGATCCTATTCGCCGTCGTATCTCTGGGGATCGTCAACACGTTGTTCATGTCATTATACGAACGTATGTTCGAATTTGGCGTGCTGCGGGCGGTGGGCACGCGGCCGCGTTCGATTTTCCGCTTGGTGTTGACCGAGGCGAGCGCGCTATCGGTGGTGAGTATTATACTGGGTCTGATTATCGGTGCCGTTTGGGTGGCTGTTTTCATGAAAACGGGGATCGATTACACCGGCATCGACTACGCCGGCGTCACATTTCGAGACAAGATCTATCCCGTGGTCCGAATGATGCCGTTTATCAAGTATTCGCTGTGGGTGTTCGTCATCACAACACTGGTGGGACTGTATCCCGCCCTGTACGCCGCGCGACTCACGCCCGCCCGGGCGATGCGTAGGAGTTTCTAGGAGACTGCCATGATCGAGAAAACGAATGACTGGGTAATCGTTACCGAGGGTGTGACCAAGGAGTACTCGGAGGCCGGTGTGCCGGTGATGGCGGTGCAGGGTGTGGATCTCAAGATCGCACGCGGCGAGTTCACCGCAATCGTCGGGCCATCGGGATCGGGAAAAACGACGTTCCTGAACTTGATTTCGGGTCTGGATTCGGTGACCTCTGGCAAAATATGGCTCAACGGAAAGCCCCTGTCGGAAATGGGCGGCGGAGAACTGTCAGATTTTCGGCGAGATAATATCGGCTTTATCTTCCAGGCGTACAACCTTATCCCTGTTTTAACCGTAGAAGAAAATGTCGAGTATATTATGCTGCTGCAACACGTGCCGCCCGACCAGCGGCGACAGAGGGTGGGCGCGATTCTGAACGAGTTGGGGCTCGAAGGCTACGAGAATCGCCGGCCGCCGCGGCTGTCGGGTGGCCAGCAGCAGCGAGTTGCCGTGGCGCGTGCTATCGCCTCCCAGCCGGCGATCGTTTTGGCCGACGAGCCGACGGCGAACCTGGATTCGCAGACGGCCATCGAGCTGATCGAGATGATGCGGCGGCTCAACGAAGAACACGGAGTGACATTCGTGTTTTCCACGCACGATGCGCGTGTGATGGAACGCGCGCGTCGGCTGATCGTGCTCCGCGACGGCCGGATCGACTCCGACGAGGTCAAGGGGGAGGGGTGACTTTTGAGACGTGCGTGGTCGCTGCTTCTCAGCGCCGGGGCACGGCGCGAAGCGCAAGCAGTTTCGCGGCGGCGATGTTGGTAATGACGCTCGCCACACCGTGTCGGGCGGCCGATTGGTACTCGATTGGCGGCTACATAAAATCGTTTGTCGTTGGTTTCGACCCCGCCGAATACAAAAACGCTGACGAGGCGCCTCCGCAGGAGTTCATTTGGGCCAACAATAACCGTGCCCGCGTCAATGCCGCGCTCTACGCCAGGGAATGGCTCGATTTCAATCTCTCCTACGATCTCTCGCTCCGCATTCAGGACGACGCCCTGTTCGAGACCAATCCGTTTATGGTATTCCAGGCATTGTCCATCTACCGAGTGGACGATCTCAACCTGAGGATCTGGCCGGACGACCCCGGCGAAGGCGACTACGTCGCCTTATTTCAAAACCTCGACCGGTTGTACGTCGCCGTGCGGGCGCCTACGTTCGACGTATTCGTCGGGCGGCAGGCCATCGCGTGGGGGTCGGCAAAGGCGATCAACCCCACCGACATCCTCGCGCCGTTTTTGTACACCGAAATCGACGTCGAGGACCGGATCGGCGTGGACGCCGCCCGCGTTCGGATACCGGCGGGTTTGCTCGGCGAGGTCGATGTGGGTTACGTTGCCGGCGAGGGCTTCAAATGGGAAGAAAGCGCCACCTTTGTTCGCGGCAAGTTCTACGCCGGCGAAACCGATTTTGCTCTGATCGGAATGGCGTTCCGCGAAAATGCCCTGGCCGGCATCGATGTCACCCGTGCCATCGGCGGTGCCGGCACATGGTGTGAGGCCGCATACGTGTGGGCCGATGCGTTCGACGGCCGAACGGCCGAGAGCGAAGATATGGATTACCTGCGCTTGTCGGTCGGTGCCGACTACAGTGTCACATCCGGCGTATACATGTATCTGGAGTACCACTTCAACGGGGCGGGCACGAACGAACCCAACGAATACTTTATCAATATCCTGTCGAATCCCACGGCATACGCCGAAGGTGCTGTTTACTTCCTCGGGCGTCATTACCTGTTGCCCGGCGCATCCTGGCAAGTATCACCGCTGACCAGCCTGTTCGTGCAGGTGCTGGCGAACCTGTCCGATGGGTCATTTCTCTTTGCGCCATACCTCGAATACAACGCCACCGACAATCTGTATCTCTCGCTGGGAGGGTATGTTGCTGTTGGCGAGAATCCGGAAGCACTCATCTTGCCCTTCGCCTCCAACGAGGGGGAGGACAATGTAATACCGATACTCAACTCCGAGTTTGGCGCCTATCCGACCCAGTATTACGCCTTCCTCAGATACTATTTCTAGATCTTGGTCCCGAGCTATTTGAGCTGAATCAGGCGTTTGGTGACGTGCTTTTTGCCGATCTGGAGTTTTATGTAGTACACGCCGCTGGCCACGCCCGAGCCGCTCTCGTCGATGGCGTTCCACTGCGTGTTGTATCGACCTGGGGTGTGGATCGTATCGACCAGTATGCTCACCAGGCGCCCGGCCACGTTGTAGATTTTGACGCTGGTATGGATGGGATTGAAAAAGTTCAATGCGGTTCCGTCTTCGTCCGACACGCTGGCCGGCACTTCGTAAAAAATCGTCGTCGCATCGCGAAACGGATTGGGCGAACCGGTCAGCAACGCTATATCCAATTTACCGGGCCGCGACCAGTACTGCGCCTCACTGATCCCGTCCACCTTTTCTGACCGTTGATCGGCCTCGGCCGGATTTAGCACGATGTCGATAAACTCCCCGTTACGCAGGCGACCGTGAAGCTCGACGCGGCCGCGCGTATCGGCGATTTCTTCGTAAAGCTCGCCGGTTAATGCCAGCAGGAGATCGCCGTTCGCCGCCTCACTCACTTCGGCGCGAGATAAATCGACACCGTTGAGATACGAGACATCGCCGGCGCCGATGCCTTGGCCTCTCGCGTTTTCCAGCACGATGGCCACGCCCGCCGGAGCACCGTCGTCTGTCGCAGATTTGGTTTTGTACGTCCCCCACATCGACCGCCGGGTAACCGACACCGGCGGCGGGACCATTCGGTGAGTGCCGTCACCGACCACAGTCCGGTAGGCATCCTCGATTGCGCGATCGATTTTGTCGATACCCGGTACGACCAAAACCGCTGTGTATACAGTGATCTCGTCTCCCGGAGCGAGGGTACCCAGGTTGGGGGAGAATCCGTAAGCCGTCTGGTCGCTGGATTCGATGCCGGTTGATTCACGGGGTGCGTTACCATCGCCGCCGCTCTCCTCGTCGCGCGAAGGCTCGCCCTCGGCGTCGTTTTCTAGGGCCAGGTAAGTTTGTACCAGGTCCACCATGGGCCGGTTGTCGGACGCCACCCCCGTAAGCCACGAAACGTCGTCGGTGGCCGGCTCGGCAAAAAACAGCGCCGCCACGGCCTCATCTGCGCCTGCCTCGCTGCCTCCACTGAGTAAGATGCCCTTCGACACCAACCGCTCTCCGCCATCCGAAGACGCCAGATCCTGCGTGGATACCGAAAAACCGCTGCGTCTTCGTATCACCGTGCCGATGTAAACGTTGTCCAGCGTGCGATCGCTGACATTGCGTACCGACAGTTTCATCGCTACCATTCCGTCGATGTGCGGGAGGGTCCACGTGTAACACTCTTGGTGGATTTGGAGTAGCGTCTTGCCGTCGTCTCCGGTCGCGCCGTATCCCAAGGCGATCATCTGGTCGCCGATTGCAGCGTAGTCTTCATCGACCCGTCCGTCGCCATCGTTGTCAACTCCGTCCAGCCGGTCTTCGTCTTCACTCCCGTCGCCGTCGTCGTCGCGTTGAGCAAGCGGATACCGCGCGCCTCCCGCGATACCCTCGTAGACCCGCGGCAGGTCCGCCGACCGTTCCGCCGCGTGCAGTCCGTCGGCTGTTTCGCGAGCCGTGTTGGCGAGCTCGACTACCGCTCCACTCTCGTCGACGGCGATCACGACGAAGCCACCTCCCGTGATCACACTGTTGCCCTCCATCCAGTCGGGAACCAACGCGAGCCACCGGCCGGTCGGCCCGATCTCGAAAAATACCCGCCCGAGACCTACCTTCACGCCGCGTCCATCCGCGTCGTCCGACGCGTCGTCCGAACCGGGCGCTCCCGGCTCTCCGGACCTACGGGCTTGATTTTCCGGGGAATTTTGAGAAGGGGTAGCAGGGGCCGCTACGAGGCCGTCTGTGGCGCCGGAGGGCGGGACGGCCGTCCACGACAGCGCGCAAATGGCCAAAAGACCCACAAGTCTTTTAACAATATATAGATACGTTTCCCGCATGTCTCTTGGAAATCCTCGGTGGTCTAAACGATATAATAATGTCTCAGTTTTGCGGGTTGTCAACCCGTTTACATCGACATATAAAAGCTCAAACTCTCCAGCGCCACGGCCAGGTTGACGTTGCGAAGCCACATGTTGTCAGGCAACTCCAGCCTCGTAGGCGCAAAATTGAGGACTCCTTTGACCCCCACCCTCACCATCAAATCGACGACGTCCTGTGCCGATTCTTTCGGCGTCGTGAGCACACCGATCTCGACCGGGTCGGCCAGCAGCCCCCCCTCAGCTTCGCTGAGGTGGAGGACTTCTATGTTCTGCCAGGTTTGGCCGATCTTCGACGGCTCGACGTCGAAGATGTGCTTGAAATAGAACCCGTCATCGCGAAACCCCTGGTGGAAGAATAGCGCGTGCCCAAGGCTCCCCGCGCCGAACAGCGCCATCGCCCAACGATGGTGCAGCCCCAGGATTCCGACGATGGTGTCCTTGAGCTCGGTGACCTTGTAGCCGAGACCGCGTGTGCCGAAATTGCCGAAGTACGACAGATCCTTGCGTACCTGCGCGGATGTGATCCCCCCCAGTTCGGCTAGCCGTGCCGACGAAACCGTCCGCACACCCTTGATTTCGAGGTCCTGTAATATGCGAAAGTAGTTCGAAAGCCTTCGCACTGTGAATTCTGAAATTTTTTCTGTGTTTCCTTGTATCTCTCGCGTCATTAGTACTGCCTATTCCCCCAAACGGGTTCAAATCGACTCTAATCTTCTTCGTCCTCAACCGCCAGGTGAGCCACGTCGACGACGCCGTCACCCTCATCCAGGTTGATCAGCTTAACACCCATCGTCGCACGTCCCATCACCCTTATCTCCTCGACGGGGCACCGGATGATAATACCGTTCTTGGTAATCATCATCAGCTGATCGTTGTCCTTGACCTTCATAATCGAAACGACCTCGCCATTGCGCTCGTTGGTTTTGATATTGATGACCCCTCTGGTGCCGCGCGTTGTCAGCCGGTAATCCTCCACCGCTGACCGCTTGCCGAAGCCGTTTTCGGTAACACTCAACAACGTGTCCCCCGCCTCCAACGCGACCATCCCGACCACCTCATCGTCCCCCAAGAGACTCACTCCCCGCACGCCGGCCGTCTGACGAGACGTCGTCCTGACTTCTGTTTCGCGAAACCGGTTCGCCAGGCCGCTACGCTTGGCGAGAATGATTTCCTCGGTTCCGTTGGTGATCGCCGCTCCGATCAGCGCGTCGCCCGTCCTGAGCTTGATAGCCCACAGACCGCTTTTGCGTATGTTCTTGTACTCGCTCAGCACAGTCTTCTTTATTTGACCTTTGCGGGTTGCCATCATCAGGAACCGGTCCTCGCTAAATTCCGTCACCGGCAACAAGCTGCTGATCCGCTCGCCGTTGGCCAACCGCAGCAGGTTGACGATGGCCTTGCCGCGAGCGGTGCGGCTCGCAATCGGTATCTCATGTACTTTGATCGTGTAGCACCTGCCGGCGTCTGTAAAGAACATGATGTAACTGTGCGTCGATGCCACGAACAAGTGTTGGACAAAGTCCTCGTCGCGCATCTTGATACCGGTCAGGCCGCGGCCGCCTCGTTTTTGCTTTCGGTACGCTTCCAGCGCGAGACGTTTGACATAACCTGCGTGGCTGATGGTTATGACCATATCCTCTTCGGCTATCAGGTCTTCGACATCAAACGCCACCGGGCCGTGGTCGACGATCTCGGTGCGGCGCTCGTCACCGTACTTCTTTTTGATTTCTTCCAGTTCGTCGCGAATGATGCCGAGCACCTTGTTTCGGTCGGCCAAAATCGCTTTGAGTTCGGCAATCAACTTGACTAGATTTTCGTACTCGTCCTCTATTTTTTGGCGTTCGAGACCGGTGAGTCGCTGCAGACGCATGTCCAGGATTGCCTGGGCTTGCTTCTCGCTCATCTTGAAGCCAGTCATGAGGCCCTCGCGGGCGATCTCCACCGTTTCCGACCCTCGAATGAGTGTGATGATCTCGTCTATATGATCGAGAGCAATTCGCAGCCCTTCCAGAATGTGGGCACGAGCTTCGGCTTTTCGCAGGTCGAAGCGGGTGCGCTTGACGACGACGTCTTCGCGATGCTCCAGCCAGTGCTGAATCAGTTGACGGAGGTTCATCACCTCCGGTCGGTTGTCGACCAGCGCCAGCATAATGATCCCAAAGGTCACCTGCATCTGGGTATATTTGAAAAGCAGATTCTCAACCACGCGGGCGTCGGCGTCTTTTTTCAGCACGATGACAACGCGCATACCGTCGCGGTCGGATTCATCCCGGATGTCGGCGATGTCTTCGATGACGTCGTTTTTGACCAGTTCGGCGACTCTCTCGATCAGTGTCGCCTTGTTAACCTGGTACGGGATTTCCGTGATGATTATCGCTTCGCGCTTCCCCTTCATCTCCTCGTTGTGAACGCGTGCGCGGACGATCACGCGACCACGACCGGTTTTGTACGCTTCTTCGATGCCCAATTTGCCCAGGACCATTCCTGCGGTGGGAAAATCCGGTCCTTTTATCAACGCGAAAAGCTCATCGTCGGACAGGTCGGGATTGTCGAGCAAAGCGGTGGCGCCTTCGCAGACCTCAGACATGTTGTGCGGTGGGACGTTCGTGGCCATACCAACGGCGATGCCCGTGGCTCCGTTGACCAGGAGGTTAGGAACCCTGCTCGGCAGCACCAGCGGCATCGTCCGAGATTCGTCGTAGTTGGGTCCGAACTCGACGGTTTCTTTGTCGAGGTCGGCCAGCATTTCTTCGGCAATCGCCGTCATGCGGACTTCCGTATAACGTTCCGCCGCCGCAGGGTCGCCATCTACGGACCCAAAGTTACCCTGTCCGTCTATCAACGGGTAGCGCAACGAAAAACCTTGCGCCATGCGTACCATGGTATCGTAGATAGCGGAGGTTCCGTGGGGATGATAGTTACCGTTGACGTCGCCGGTCACTTTGGCCGACTTACGATAAGGACGCCCTTTCGTAAGGTTGAGATCGTTCATGGCCGTTAGCACGCGCCGGTGGACGGGCTTGAGGCCGTCTCGCACGTCGGGAAGCGCTCGCGAAATGATGACGCTCATTGCATAGTCGAGATACGAGCTGCGCATCTCCTCTTCTATGTGAACGGGAACGATCTTTTCTCTGTTGGTTGCCATTTATTCTCCGCTTAAATATCTAAGTTTTTGACCACAAGTGCGTTTTCCTGTATGAAGTCGCGGCGCGGTTCGACTTGATCCCCCATCAATATCGAGAAAATTCGATCCGCCTCCACACCGTCCTGTACATCTACCTTGAGGATCGTGCGCGCCTCCGGATCCATCGTCGTCTCCCATAGTTGCTCCGGATTCATCTCACCCAACCCCTTGTACCGCTGAATGTAAACGCCATCCGAACTGCCCCAATCCTGGAGTATTCGGTCGCGTTCCTCGTCGTTGAACGCGTAGACTTCTTTCTTGCCTTTTTTCAACTTGTACAAAGGTGGCTGCGCGATGTAGACGTAGCCGTTATCGATCAAGCGTTTCATCTGCCGGTAGAACAGCGTGAGTAGAAGCGTGCGAATATGGGCGCCGTCGATGTCAGCATCGGTCATGATAATGATCTTGTGGTATCGCGCTTTATCCACATCGATTTCCTGCCCCACACCCGTGCCGACAGCGGTAATGATTGTCTTGACCTCTTCGTTCGCTAGCACTTTGTCGAGCCTTGATTTCTCCACGTTGATGATCTTACCTCGCAGCGGCAGGATTGCCTGGAAGTTTCGATCGCGCGCCTGCTTAGCCGATCCTCCGGCGGAGTCTCCCTCAACCAGGTACAGCTCACTAATGCTTGGGTCGCGGCTCGAACAATCCGCCAGCTTGCCAGGAAGTGCCGCCGACTCCAACGCCGACTTTCGCCGCGTCAAGTCGCGCGCTTTTCGAGCCGCCTCGCGCGCTCGGTAGGCGGCGCAACTCTTCTCGATGATTTGCTTGGCTGTTGCTGGATTCTCCTCGAGAAATTCCTTGAGCCCGTCGCTCAGGATTGCCGAGACGATCCATTGAACCTCACTGTTGCCCAGTTTTGTTTTGGTCTGCCCTTCGAACTGCGGATCATTGAGCTTTACACTAATAACGGCCGTCAACCCTTCGCGCGTGTCGTCGCCGCCTAAAGTCAATCGCTCTTTCTTGAACAGGTTTCCCGCTTGTGCGTAGTTGTTGAGCGTGCGCGTGAGTGCCGCCCGAAAACCGACCAGGTGGGTGCCACCCTCCATGGTATTGATGTTGTTGGCGAACGAAAATGTGTTTTCGGCATAGCCATCGTTGTACTGCATTGCGATTTCGACTTCGACGCCGTCCTTTTCGGTTTTAATGTAGATCGGTTCTTCCATCAGCGCCTTCTTGGACTTGTCGACATACTTGACGAACGAGACTATGCCTCCGCTGTACTCGAAGTCGTGTCTCTTTGGCTTTTCAGGTCGTTGGTCTTCCAGTACGATTTTGAGTTCTTTGTTTAGAAACGCCAGCTCCCGCAATCGCTGTGCGAGCGTTTCGAATGTGAAATCGATTTCATTGAATATCTCCACATCGGCGAGAAAGCTGACTTTTGTGCCCGTCTTCTCCGACGGTCCGCGGTCCTCCAGCGGTGTGACAGGCTTACCCCGTTCGTAACGCTGAAAATGGCACCGGTCGCCACGCCAGATTTCGACCTCGAGCCACTCTGACAGCGCGTTCACGACCGACACGCCCACCCCATGTAAACCGCCAGATACTTTGTACGAATCGCTGTCGAATTTACCGCCGGCGTGAAGCGTTGTCATTACCACTTCGACCGCGGGTTTGTGTTGCGTTGGGTGAATCCCCACTGGAATCCCGCGGCCGTTATCCGTTACCGTTACGACATTATCCTTTCCGATCACCACACTGACCTCGGTGCAATAACCGGCCAGTGCCTCATCAACGCTGTTGTCGACAACTTCGTAAATAAGGTGGTGCAACCCGTGGATGTCTGTGCTCCCAATGTACATCGCTGGCCGTTTGCGGACGGCTTCCAGCCCTTTGAGCACCTGGATCTTTTTCGCTGTGTACTCTTGTGTCATACGCTTGTTTTCACTCTCGTTTGCTACGATACGTCTTTTGAACTGAACCGAATTTTTTTGAGCACTACGCCAGGCGACTGGGCCCGCAGTTTCCTCAATAGATCCTTCTCAATGAAGTGGAGTTCCTGCATCCACGCGCCGTGGTCAACGTGAACGTGCAATACCCCACGGTCGACCTTGGTTGCCTTCGTCCTCGCTGCGAGCTCTTCTCCAACGACCGTGGGCCACAAGTTGAGAACTTGCTGTTCTTTGAATCGCTGATCGAGACCGAGCTTGCTGAGAATCGACGGAAGCAGTTCGCCCAATCTCGTGAATTTCCGCTCCGCCATCACCCTATAAAGATACGGTTTTTCGACGTTTTAATAAACTGCTTTTTTTTGTTTTTTTCAGACATAAACGCCGTGTTACCAGTAAGTTACATCGTAACGCCACCCTGATTTACCCTAAAACCCCGTACTTCGAGCGACGCCGACCAATCGAGCTGTACCGGCGACGTGACGAACACCTGGCGGCCGCCGTCTAGAAGCCTCTGCAGCTTGCCGGTGATGCGGGGGTCGAACTCGGAAAATACGTCGTCCAGAAGCAATATGCACGGTTCTTTCAGTTCTGTTTCTAAATGTGTGAGTTCGGATAGCCTCAACAAGATCGCCAGCAACCGCCGTTGTCCCTGTGACCCAAACTTTCTCACATCTTTTCCCTCGATTTTGATAAGGACGTCGTCGCGGTGCGGCCCGACCAACGTCGTGCCACGCCGAAGCTCTTCGTCACGCAACGACAACAACTTCGCTTCGAACACTTCCCTTAGCTCGACGTCACCACTGTTACCTGCGATTCTGGCGCCCTCGCGAACGATCGCCCCGTCGTACTCGATAGAGAACTCGAATGGAACCTCTAGTATGTTTGCGTGTTCGTGGAGATAACGTTCGATGATTGTCGTCATCCCGACACGCTTTTTGATCAGTTGACAGCCCCTTTCTGTTAACTCGTTGTTCCATGCGTCGAGCTCGTTTCTCGAAGCTCTCACCCGCAACGCGGCATTTCTTTGGTTTAAAATCCGGCGATAGTCTCTCAGCAAGCGGATGTAGGCGCCGTCCGTCATACAACCCACCATGTCTATAAACCGGCGCCTGTCGGAGGGCTGCCCGGAGATCAATCGCAAGTCGTGGGGACCGAACAATACTACTGGATATTGTCCCACCAAGTCGGAGAGCTTCCCTATTTCCTCACCAGAGATCGTAATTTTCTTTTGATTGTTCCTATCGATCGACGCCGCGAACTTCTCTGTGTGTTCGTCTTCAAAAATACACGCCACCGATACCCGACAGAACGCCTCTTCGAACCGGATCATCTCAGTCTCGCGGCGCGTACGAAAAGATCTGCCGAACTTAAAAAAACAAACGGCCTCGAGAATGTTGGTCTTTCCCTGGCCGTTTTCCCCAACAAATAGATTTACACCTGGTGAGAACGGAATCTCCGCGTGCTCCAGGTTTCGAAAATGCGTGGTTGAAAGCGATTCGACCTGCACGGACACCCGCGCTCCAGCTAGTCCGTCAGACGCAGCGGCATAAGGAGGCACTGATGATTCAGTTTCCCGCCGCCGCCTTCCGGTAGCACCATCCCGGCGTTATCATTGCGGTCGAGTAGAAACTGCACATCTTCGTTGTCCATCGTTTTCAATATATCCAGCAAGTACCGCGCATTGTATCCGATTTCCATTTCGCTCTCAGCATAACTGCAAGGCACTTCCTCGACCGCTTCACCTACGTCTGGCGTGTTGACGCTAATGGTGAGTTTGTCATTTTCCAAAACCAGTTTTATCTGGTGAGTAATCATACTCGAGAGAATCGCTACCCTTCGGCACGCATCCGTTAGCTCGTCACGGTTGACAACCATACGTTTTTCATTGGTTTTCGGAATAACCTGGTTGTAATCGGGGTATGGTCCCTCGAGTAGGCGCGAATAAATCACGCTTTCCCCAAGATCAAACGTTATGTGGTTTTCGGTGAGAGACACCGTTAATTGCTCCTTGTTGCCAACTAAGGAGCGCACGATGGTCAACGCTTTGGGTGCTACGATGAATTCGTTTGCGGAGACCTCCGATACAGCCCCTTCCAATACGACTTTGGCCAGACGGTGACCATCGGTCGCCACCATGCACAGATTTCCCGCCTTGATTTCCCACAACACACCACACAGCGACGGCCTGGTCAAATCGTTGGAGACCGCGTAACTGGTTTTGGCGATCATATCTTCCATTGTTGGGGTTTCAACGGTGAACGATGCAATTGTTTTCTGTTCTGGAAGCTTTGGAAACTCTTCGGCTGTTTTCCCGACCATTTTGAAGCGGCTCTTTCGGCACTTGATCGCAATTTTTTCGCCTTCTATATCGATGGTCACGGTATCTTCGGGCAACGACCGAACGATTTCGAAAAACTTCTTGCCAGGAATAGCGACACTCCCCCCGCCGGTCGTCTGACACTCAACGGTGGTAGCTAGGGACACGTCGAGGTCATTTGCCGTCAAGGTTATTTTGCCGTCGCCCTTACTTTCCAGGAGGAACGTGGATAGGATCGGCAGAGAGGTCTTGGTCGGAACGATGGCTGATATCCCTTGTATATTTTTCAGTAAATCCTTTTGATCGATTTGGATTTTCACTCCCTTACCTCCACTGCGCGGCACTGTGTTTTTATCGCTAAAATTTAGGCCACTGACTATAAATCAAAAACTCATCAAGTTCAAGGGCCATACGTACTGGGGACTCAACCCTATCTTACTACTTCTTATATACATATATAAACAGTAGTAGGAGTAGGGTGTGTGGATTTGTTAACAAAGCTCGGGTTGTCCCATAACCACGGGCAAAATTGATGAGCGGTGATTGTGGATCCAGCCGAATACCACTCTTGATAATCTGCGAAAATCGTGTTTTCGGACCCCAAAAGGGGCGCGGTCAACAACAAATCCACACCGCTTATCCACAAATGTGGACGGCAAAGGTCAGATGCAACAGGAGCGCACAAAACAGGAACACACCAACGGCGTTTACGCCAGTTCTTTGTTGAGTTGATTGACGGTGGCCTTGAGGGCTACATCGCCATCTAATTGAGCGCTGATTTTTTTGCAGGCATGAATCACGGTCGTGTGATCTCGGCCGCCGAATCGTTGGCCGATCTGCGTGAGCGAGCAGCCGGTCAGCTCCCGGGAAAGATAAATGGCCACCTGCCGCGGAAAAGCGAGTTTGGCCGTTCTGACCTTCGAACGCATCGATTCAGCGGGAACGCCGTAGTGTTGCGCGACGACTTTCTGAATCGTGGAAATCTTGATCTTTTTCGGGGTGGTTTTTACAAAGTCTTTCAGAACTTCGTTGGCGACTTCCAACGTAATTTCGTTTCCATAGACGCCCGCGTGTACCACCAGCTTGATCAAGCTGCCTTCCAACTCGCGAATGTTGCTGGTCACTCGTTCGGCGATCAGCGCAATGACGTCGTTGGAAATCGAGACGCTCTCTGTTTCCACTTTCTTGCGAAGAATTGCCACACGAGTTTCGTAATCAGGTGACTGGATATCGGTGATCAAACCCCACTCGAACCTCGATACTAGTCGATCTTCCAGTGTCGGAATCTCTTTTGGCGGCCGGTCGCTGGTCACGACAATTTGCTTCTGGGCGCCGTAAAGGGCATTGAATGTGTGGAAAAACTCCTCTTGCGTACTTTCTTTACCAGCGAGAAATTGAACGTCGTCAATCAGCAGAAGATCGACAGTGCGGTACTTGGCGCGAAACTCGTGGCTCTTTCCCTCACGGATGGCGGTGATCATCTCATTCATGAATTCTTCCGCTGAGCTGTAGTGTACTCGGGTACCGTTCTGATGGGACAAGACCACGTGGCCGATGGCCTGCATCAGATGTGTTTTACCAAGTCCAACACCGCCGTAAATGAAAAGTGGGTTGTAGATTTTCGCCGGTTTATCCGAGACGGCCAAGCACGCCGCAAAAGTCATTCGGCTGTTGCTGCCGACGACGAATTCGTCGAATACGTATCTCGGGTTGAGTTTTTCACCAACGTTGCTTGCGGGCCTACGTGCGGCATGCGGTCGCAACAATGGACGCTGTCCGGTCGTCGACACCCTGCGGTTTATTACGTCGTCTTGGGATTCGTTCGTGCAGACGAACTCGACTTTGGGCTCGGCGCCAACGATCTTCCGAAGAGCGTAGGCAACCTTAGCACGGTGGTGCGCGCTGACGAAATCCGCGAAAAACTTACTTGGACAGTCGATGGTCACCACGTCGGTTGCGACCGAGAGCGGACGCATCGGTACGAACCACGTGTCGTACGCTTGCGTGTTAACGAGCGTGTTGACGATGGAGAGCACCTCGGACCAGACCCGAACCTGGGCTCTGTCTCCGTCCTGGGAGGAAAAAGACATCGACATTTACCTTTCTCCTTCTTCAGAAGGGGCAAACCAAGCACCACCCGATCCACATCCCATCGTTGTTGTTTTAAATCATCTGGGCACGTTTCCCACCACGGAACCTCGATAGACTCCCACGGCGGCTCTGCGAATCCCTTGTGGGCACAGTAATTCTGGAGTCGCGCCCACACCAGTCGGGGTTTATCCACATTTGTGGATAAACGGGAAATTCATTGTGAAAAAACAAGTTACAAAGCGACAGTTATAAACAGAGGGGCAGTTGTCCACAAATAGCTCCCATTGATGTGAACGATGATTGGAAAAACAAAATCAAGAAAGAAGACCCAGCCGGCAAGATTGGAGGTTACAAAAACGACTGAGGACCTTCAAGGCAAAAATTCAGTTGCCCACGAAAAGGAGTCAATGTGTTGTTTCGCAGCGCATTAACTTGTCTTAGTCTGTGGATAACTTTCTGTGAACGATACGGAGAAACGGACCGGCGTCCCGGGCGGTACAAACGGCTTGACTTGTCGCTTAACTTCTCGTAGATTCGGTGTTTGCGTCAATAAAACCGATCCGATAAATAAACGGCACTCATATGTCAATAGTCTGGACCAGCGTCCCATCGCCGGACCGTTATCAGTGATATTTAAGCAGGAACCCCGACATTATGAAACGCACTTTTCAACCCAGGAACATCAAACGGAAACGTGATCACGGCTTTCGCAAGCGGATGAGCACCCCGAGCGGGCGTCTGGTGCTTAAGCGCCGGCGCAAAAAGGGACGCAAGCGCTTGACCGCCTGAGTCGACGCGGCGGCTGTTCGGTTGCCGGAGATCGGTTTCTAGCCCCGTGTGGTCCGGAATTCGCGCCGCGGGGACGCCGGTCGAATGGGGCATCGGGATGATGTAGCTTACCGCCGGGGCTGGCAATGAGGCTGAAGAAAAGCTGGCAGTTCCGCAAAGTCTACGACGAAGACGCGAAACTCGTCTGTGATTACACGGTCGTTTTCTATTATCGGAACCCGGAGGAGTGCAAGGGACCCAGTTTCGGAGTGGTGGCGAGTAAGCGCGTGGGCGGAGCGGTCGCGCGAAATCGCGCGAAACGACTGCTTCGCGAGGCGGCCCGGCACTTTTCGGCGAACATGAATCATCAGAATATCTGGATCGTCCTGGTCGCGAGAACCAGCATCAACGGCCGTTCATCGGCCGAAATCCGGGACGACATCGGGCGGGCGATGGAGATCGCTGGTCTGATTACCAGATCGACATAAAATTAGATCCATCGAATGACTTTTTTCAAGACACTGTTCCTGTCGGCAATTGCGGCGTATCGTAAGGCCCTTTCGCCGCTATTCCCCCCCAGCTGTCGATTTTATCCCAGTTGTTCTCAGTACGCTGAGGATGCGATCCGTACGCACGGCGCCGGGCGCGGAGCGATCATGGCGCTCCGGCGGCTCACGCGATGCCACCCGTGGCATCGGGGGGGCTACGATCCGGTGCCACGGGTGTCGTCACGGGATGCCAACTGCCCCGGCCAAAAGGGAAACCAAATATTCGGGAGCGGTAGAATGGGGGCTTCGACCAAATGAAAATGGAAAAAAGGGCGCTAATAGCTTTTGTCGCGTCGATTCTGCTGTTTCTGGCGTACGACGCACTTTACCTGTCGCCCAAGGTCGAGAAGCAGAGACAACACCGGGCGGCGGAGCTGGAATTACAACGGCTATTGGGTGCGGACACGCTTTCACAGGATTTTGCCGGGAGCGGCGCGCAGTCATCGAGCCCACTGGCCCCAGGCCAGCAATTGGCGGGGGGAGGAGAGACGAGGCCAGACGAATCTCTGCCGACCTCTGGCGAAAGTTCGCCCGGCGCCGAAACAACGGCGGATCGATTCCCAGCCGCCGGCCTGGAGGCTGCGGAGTTCACCATCGTATCACCGCTGTACGAAATCACGCTTTCAACGGCTGGGGCCGAGATCGTCACGGTGCGGCTGCTGCAATTCGAAACGATGGGCAGGCCCGTCGAGCTGATCACCGAAGACAACGAATGGACGTACGCCCGGTGGATGAACGCGTCCCTGGAAAGGCAGACGTCGTCGGTGTCATTGAGCGGCGTGAGCTTTGCGGCGTATAGAGGAGGCGTCGGCGACCCCATCCTGGACGGGTCGACGATAATGGTAGATGAATCTCGCGGCGTGACAGAAATCGTTTTCCGCGCCGATCAAAACGGCAACGGCACGATCGAGCGCTACTACCGGTTCTACGTCGATCGGTACGATTTCGATGCCGGAATAAGATTTTCCAGCGCGTCGTTTCCGGGGGTTACCGGGGTGTCGTGGGGGATGGGCCCGGGGCTTCGCAGCACCGAAAAAAAAGTCAAAGACGACCAGCAAAACTTCAAAGCGGCCGTCAAGTTGGGAGAGGAAATTCACCGCCTCAAGCCGGGCAATTTTGGTGACAAGAGCAGAGAGGAGTTTTCCGGGACGCTGAGTTGGGCGTCGCTTCAAACCAAATACTTCACTGCCGCGCTGATCCCGCCCGAGCCCACGCGCGCGGCAGTCACGATATCGGGTAACAAGAAAGACCACCGCATCTCCCAACGGATCGTCGTACCGGCGGTGGCGCGACAGGGCAACGTGGACAACTCGCTGCGCGTGTACATGGGACCCCTCGACTATAAGATGTTGGGGGCGCTCGACATCGGGCTGGAAAAAAATATCGATATGGGATGGCGGTTGATCCGACCGGTCAGCTGGGTGGTGCTCAAGGCGCTCATGTGGACGTACCGATTCATTCCCAACTACGGCCTGGTTATCATCATTATTTCCGTTCTGACCAAGGTTTTGTTCTTCCGGCTGACGCACAAGAGCTTCAAATCGATGAAAGATATGCAGGCCCTCCAGCCCAGGATCCAAGCGCTCAAGGAAAAGTACGGCGACGACCGCCAAAAAGTCAGCCAAGAAACGATGAAGTTGTACAAAACGGCTGGCGTCAATCCACTCGGCGGGTGTCTCCCGATGTTGCTGCAAATGCCGGTATTTATAGCGCTGTTCAGTGTATTGAGGGGCACGATCGAGCTGCGCGGCGCTCCGTTCGTGGGATGGATCGACAATTTGTCGCAGCAGGATGTGCTGTTCACGCTGCCGATGTCGCTGCCGCTGATCGGCGACGCCTTTAGCTTGTTGCCATTGTTGATGGGTGCATCGATGTTCTTGCAGACCAAGATCGGCGGGTCGATCACCGGATCGCCCGGTGCGCAAACCACACCAGCTGGTTTCAATACGATGATGCCGATCGTATTCACGTTTCTGTTCTACAAAATGCCCTCCGGGTTGGTGATCTACTGGATCATAAATACGGTCCTTTCTGTCGGCCAGCAATACTACATAAACAAGCAGCCGCACGAGACAAAAGACAACGGCCTGGATGAACCGACTAAGCCGCCTAAGCCTAATAAAGAAACGGCGAAGCGTCCGCCTTCGACGAAGCGCCCGACTTCAGCGAAGAAACGCCGCCAGAAAACAAAAGGAAGGTAAACATCAATGGCGTTTTCAGTGGAATCTAACGGAAAGACCATCGAACAGGCGCTACAAAAGGCGCTGAAAGAGTTGAGCGCCAGACCGGAAGACGTCGATATCGAAATCCTCTCGGAATCGCAAGGCGGGCTGCTGGGTATCTTCGGATCCAAGAACGTGAAGATACGCGTCAGCCTACGCGATGGAAAATCGGACGAGGCGCCAAACGTTGATCTTCTCCTTGGCATCATCGAAGAGGTTTTGGGGATGATGGGCATCGAGTATTCGGCCACGGTCGAAGAGATGCCGGACACGACCTTCATCAATATCAACTCGAACGGTCTGGACGGACTGTTGATCGGACGCCGCGGCGAGACGCTTGCGTCAATCCAACACGTGGTCAACCGGATCTTCACCAGCAAAACGGGCAGGCACAGCAAGGTCACCATCGACGTGGGCGGCTACGTCAAACGCAAGCACCGCTTGCTGGTGGAAAAGGCGCACAAGGTCGCCGATCGCGTCCGAAAAACGAGAAAAGACTACGACTTCGAGCCTCTGAAGGCGGCTGATCGCCGGATCATCCACCTGGCGGTGGCGGAATTCAACGACGTGACCACCTATACGATCGGGGATGGACTGCTGCGCAAAGTGGTGATCACGCCGAAAACGGAAGGTTTTGCCTCTGACGCGGCACACGACTAAGATATAAACATACCCACCCTGATGATTCGGGGAACATGCGCTGCATCGATTACATTCGTCAACAGGGTCGCGGCGGGCGAAGTGCTTCAATCGCTGCGGTGCTTTTGTTTGTAATGGCGGCAGTCGCGGCGGCATCTCAGGTCACGGGGCTCGTCGCCGACGCGGAGACAAAAAAGCCGCTGGGTTTCGTCACCGTCCAAGTCATCGGGAACACCGCCAGGGGCGGTGTGATCAACCGCGGTGCCGCATGCGACGCGGGCGGCCGTTACACGATCGACGCCGTACCCTTTGGGCGATACATTCTCCGCTGCAGCCGGATCGGGTATTCCACCTACCAAGACAGCCTTATCATCTCAGCCGACAGAGTATATCGGCGCGACGTCGAAATGACGGTGCAACCGGTCGAGGTCGAAAAGATCGTCGTAGAAGCCGACCGGTTCGCCCGCGAGAAGCAAATTCAGACCGGGTTCGTCAGCATCGACGCCGAAGAGCTGGCCGACCTTCCCGGTATCATCGAAGGCGACCCCATTCGGAGTCTCCAGCTGCTTCCCGGCGTCCAAGCCGCATCCGACATTTCCAGCGGCCTGTACATCCGAGGTGGCGGGCCGGACCAGACGGTCGTTCTCCTCGACGGCGTTCCCGTATACAATCCCACGCACGCGTTCGGATTCTTTTCGACGTTCAATGCCGATGCTCTCGAAGAGGTCAACTTGTATAAGGGGGCATATCCCGCCCGTTACGGAGGCCGACTGGGCGCCGTGCTCGACGTTCGCAGCGCCGACGGAAACCGACGCCAGTTCAGAGGCAAAGCCAGCATCAGCACCATCGCAGCGCGTCTGACACTCGAGGGACCGGTCGCCGACGGCGGGACTTGGATCGTGGGCGGACGGCGCACTTACCTTGAACCCCTTCTCAACGCGCTGAGCACGGCGGAAAATCCGTTGCCGTCCTACTATTTTTACGATTTCAACGCCAAACTCTCATCGGCTCGAAGCGAGCGGGGTGGTCTCTCCCTGAGCCTCTATCTGGGCCGCGACAACGTCGATTACCCACTGGATGCGGACAGCGAACTCAACCTGGTGTGGGGGAACACATTGGTCACAGCGGCGTACGGGTTGCCGATCAGCGAAACCTTTCTCGGAGGTTTGAAGTTTGCCCTCAGTCAGTACACCAGTGATACCGATGTTCGCATCTTCACCACGCCTGTGAGCGTTGACAACCGGTTACAGGACATGACGTTTCGGGGCGACCTCACGTGGCTCGCCGGAGGGGCGCACACGGTGACGGCCGGGCTGGCCGCAACGGTCTACGACGTCTACTACGTTCAAGACTTCAACCAAAACATAGCGCTCGACTACCGGCGGAGAACTTAAGAGGCGGCGGCATTCGTCGAAGACGAGTGGATCTTCCCTGGTGGTTCGGCGCTTCGCGCGGGGATGAGGGTGCGGTATCTCGGCGATGGCGGGCGGTTTCTGTTCGAGCCGCGGTTTTCCGGTGTGCGACCGGTGTCGCCCACGGTAAAGCTCAAGCTTGGCGCAGGGATTTACAATCAATACCTGCAGCTGGTAACAACAGAGGGTTTCTCGGCGGCCGACTTCTACGTACCGATCGATGAAACGGCAACTCCCAGTCGGTCTTGGCAGTCGGTGTTCGGCGTCGAATGGATGCCCGAACCGAAATACAAGATCTCGGTCGATCTGTACTACACCGGCTTGAGCGATCTAGTTGTGCTCAATACCCGCCAGCAGCCCGAGCCCACGGGTTTGACGGCAGCGGAGATCTTTTATACGGGCGGAGAAGGGTATCAAACCGGCATCGAACTGTTTGCCGAGCGTCGGAGCGGCCCGTTGACCGGTTGGATTGGTTACACGCTGGGGTGGACGCGCAGGCGGTTTGATCAGATCAATCAGGGTAAGACGTTTCCTCCCAAGTATGACCGCCGGAATGACTTTAGCGCGGTGGCTCAGTATCGCCGTGGCAAATGGAAATACGGTGCCAACATCGTTTACGCCACCGGCCAGGCATTCACGCCGGCGTCGGCGACGTGGGTCATCGGTAACCCGATCACGGAACAGGTTGAGCCACAGGTGTTGGCCGCCGAACGCAACAGCTCCAGGCTACTGCCGTATCACCGGCTGGATGTGAGCGCGGCGCGGAATTTCGTGATGTTCAATCAACCGGCCGAGGTCTACTTTCAGATTTTTAATTTGTATTCGCGGAGAAACGATTGGTTTGTCCAATACAATGTGGATGGTTTTGTGGTCGAACCGGCGATCGTTCGGCAGCTTCCCGTTATTCCGAGCATCGGAATCAGGTTCCAGTTTTGATGATGAAACACCGAGTGCTAACCATATTGAGTTTGATTGCGTTTGTCGTTGCGGGAGCGTCGTGCGAGCGCGAACTGTTCTCGCCCGACGACGTGGGAACGTTGGTGGTCAACTCGATGTTGTTCGTGGACAAACGGTTCGACGACATTTACCTGTATCGGGCGCAGTCGGCGGAATCGCCGTTCGACCCGCTAAAAGCGGCCGAGAGGGGAGCGAGAGTCACGATACGCACTGAAACGGCGGCGATTCAATTTCGGGAGGAACCGGGTGTGCCGGGACGGTATACATGGTTCGGTAGCGCCCCGCCCAACGTGAATACGGTCGAGCCGGAGACGACGTATTGGCTGGAAATCGTCACTCGATCAGGGGAAACGTTGACTGCGACGACGACCACGCCGCCTCGGCTCGCCGTGACCGACTGGGTGCTGCTCGACGACCTCGGCTTGGCCGTTGAACGGCGGCTAAGGACGTTCGCCGAGCTAGACGATAGCGTCTACTATGCGCCGGAGAACCAGTTGGTCTATTCGGAAGGTCTGCTGGAAGCATGGCCCGATCCGGTCGCGACGGCAGCGTACCAGGCGGGAATCTACAGCATCGATAAGGACTCCGACTTCGTCATCGATCCCGAGTTTCTCGAAGAAGAAGATTTCGAGGGATTCGAGCGCAATATCAGTTCCCCCCCGATCTTAGCCAGCGAGACCAAAATCCGTTTGCCCTGGTTTGCCATCTACTTCGAGGGGCGCTACAAGATCAAAATCTTTGCCATCGACAAAAACTGGTACGACCTGGTGCGGTCGGTGCCCGAACTCAGTGGGGGAGGGGGATTCGGGGGTAACATCGGTGATGACTTCGAGCGACCGATATTCCAAGTCGACGGCGGTATTGGATTCTTCGGATCCGCGTCGATGGATTCGGTGGGATTCTACGTCCACCCGCGGCAATAGTTTTTTCACTCGCACGCAACGCGGCACCAATCTCTCGCTGTCCGAACTCCCGGCGCACTCGCAAGCGCCGGTTTTTTTGTGCTATGCTACCTTCGGCATGGACGATGGACAGCACACTATCGCGGCATTGTCGACGCCACCGGGCGAGTCGGGAATCGCGGTCGTCCGTGTGTCGGGTCCGGCGTCGCTCGAGATACTCCGCGGTGTTTTCCGGACGACGCACGGTGAGACGTTCGACGGCGAGTGGGAACACCGGCGGTTGTACCACGGTGTGGTCGTGGGCGACGGGGAGGAACCCATCGATGAAGTGATGTGCGCGGTGCTAAAGGCGCCGGATACCTACACCGGCGAGGACACGGTCGAGATCAGCTGCCACGGCAGCGTCCTGATCGCGTCGGCTTTGCTGGGATTGATGTTCGACCGCGGCGCGCGGCCGTCTGAAGCGGGGGAGTTCACCCGGCGCGCGTTTCTCAACGGCAAGATGGACCTCATACAAGCCGAAGCCGTGGCCGATCTGATCCACGCGCGGAGTGATTTGCAGCGTCGCGTCGCACACGAGCAGCTCTCGGGCGGGCTGTCTCGGCGAATCGACAGGCTCGCCGACCAGATCCTCGAACTCCTTGGTATCATTGAGGTCAACATCGATTTCATCGAAGAGGACATCGATACGCTCGATCGCGGTGGGGCGATCGCGCTGCTCGACGAGCAAAGAGACGAGCTGGACGACCTACTCGAGAGCGCGCCGTTGAGTCAGCCGTTTCGTGAAGGATACCGTGTGGCAATCGCGGGGCCGGTAAATGCAGGCAAGAGCAGTCTTTTCAATAGATTGGTGGGGGAACGGCGGGCAATGGTCACCGAGATTCCCGGTACGACGCGCGATGTCTTACGCGAACCGGTGATCATCGACGGACTGTTGTTCGTATTTCACGACACCGCCGGAGTTCGCGGTGGCGCCGCGGAAAACAGGCTGGAATCGATCGGGATCGACCTGGCAAACGAGGCGGTCCGCTCGGCCGACCTGGTTCTGTACGTGGTGGACGCATCGCAACCGCCGAGCGATGAGCTGATCGAGGCCTTAGGTAAATTGGATCGGGTCGACGCACTACTGGTGGCGAACAAAATCGACTTGCCGGAATCGCAGACGGTGGCCACTTTAGAGGAGTTGCGCCCAGAGATACGGTGTATTCGCGTATCGGCGGAAACGGGCGAAGGAGTCGAGGAGCTGCGCCACCAAATGATCCAGACGGTCGCCGGAGACGAGCTGAGCCGGATCGCCCGCGAGCGGGTGGTTCTCAACAGCCGCCTGGTGTCGCTTCTGGATTCCGCCCGGGAGAAAATCGACGCGCTCGCGGCGTGTCTGAAGGTAGATAACAGGCTGGAAATAATGGCGTTAGAGGCCCGTGAGATGCTCGGGCTGTACGAGGAGGCCACCGGCCGCCGATACCACGCCGACCTTCTGGACACGATCTTCTCCCGTTTCTGCATCGGCAAATAACGCCACCGCGGGTCCAAGGAGGTTTGGGGCCGACCGGC
>CBDVBX010000026.1:0-25758 GCA_965372335.1 uncultured bacterium
CCGGTCGAGTGTATACGTTCGCCATAGGCGATTATTCGCCGTGGGTAAATGTACGTGCGGTATGGAAGGGCAAGGTTCGCGACGGCTGGTGCAAGTTTCAATTGTTCCAAAGGCCCGACGGGCGGTACGAGGCGAGCGCGTCGCAGATACTGCTCGACAGCCGCGAGGCGGTGGCACAGTACACCTACCCTGAGGCTTTGGCCGAGGAGTTGTCCGATCGATTTGGTTATTACATGCCGTCGAAGTTCCTCGACCGGGAGGTTGTACCGGCCGCGACGGCGGAGGCGGTGAAGTACGCGTCGTTCTTCTATGACTACGACGACTGGGACCTTTACTTTTATGTGTTCACGCAGTCGGACAACATCCATCACCTCGAAGGGTTCTCGGAGCGCGCCGCCCAAGTCTACGAAACGATCGATCGGTTCTTGGGCGAACTGATGGAGCGTCTGCCGGAAGAAAGCACATTGATTGTCGCATCTGACCACGGCTTTGGAAAATTCGAGTGGGGAATCGACCTCAACGAGTTATTCGAGCAGCTGGGGCTGCTCGTCCGCAAGCCGGACGGCGACGATATCGACTACGAGCGCACGATCGTGTTCCACAACATGTGGCATTTGTATTTTAATCACGAGCTGCTGACGCCGGACAATTTGCGGAAGGTCGGAATCTCGGTCGGACCCTCGGAGTCTCCCGATGAGGCGTTGATCGGTTTTTTGGAGAAACGCGAGATTAGTTCGGCAGACGGAAGCCAACGGTATCCACTGGAGTTTACGCTGATCTCAGGAAACTTTGCGGGGGATGACCCCGACGCTTTGGTCGAAGGGGTATATGATAATTACATGGTGGAATTTTGGAATCTCAAACGCCCTCGCGGGCAACTGATGTGGCGATTGGCGGATTCGGAAGCGCACAATCACGTTCGCGACGGGATCTTCGTGATGTGGGGGAAGCACGTCCGCGACGGGCACGACGCGGGCTTGCGTCAGATCGAGGATATTGCCCCGACGATTTTGTATCTGCTGGGTCTGCCGGCGGCAGAGGATATGGACGGACGCGGGATGTTTGACGCTTTGGTTCCTGGCTTCGTGGCTTCTCACACGAGCTACACGGTGGCAGACTACCGTGAGATCCCACGCGACTTTGTCGCCGTTGAAAAAGACACAGAACCGCTGGAGAAAAAGCTCAAAAGCCTCGGCTACGTACACTAGCCCACCCGCCGTGCCATGGCGTCACTGTCTATATAGGCCGCCGCGACGGGCGGCCCGTAACTTCACAGGAGCGTTTCGTTGAGTGCAATAATGACGAAATCTCGGACGTCGTGACGAACCGACTGGCGCTGTCTCGGCTGAACCCGTCATTCGTCGACAGAACCGAAGGTGATGAGTGGGTGTGGGTTGAGGAGACGGTCGGTGTAAGCCTCGAGCCCCTCTACGACGTACAACGCGTTGTGTCCGTCCTTATTCGATATCAAAGCCAGGCGCGTGCCGTCGTGGCTCCACGACGGTAGGGCGTCGAACGCGGCGTCCGGACCGTGCACCGCGTTCTTGGTCAACAACAGGTGCTCTGCTCCGTCGGCGGTCACCAGATATATATCGACGCTTCCCCAATCGCGACCTGTTACCGCGATAAATTTTCCATCGGGACTCCACGTGGGGGCGTAGTTGACCTCCCGGGGTGCAGGTAATACGCTCCGTTCCAGCGTGGCCAGATCCATCACCGCCAGACCGCGGTTGGGGATCGTCCACGCGATCCGCGAACCATCCGGTGACACGGACGGAAAATCGTTGGGCCCGCCGTCGGTCAAACGTATTAATTTGCCGTTTTGCAGCTCGACTTGCCACAACTCCTTCGTACCCGATCTTTCCGACGCGAATACAATATGGCTGCCGTCTGGCGTCCAACTCGGCGCCGAGTCGTCTGCCGGATGTGACGTGACCTGACGGATCTCACCCGTCTCCACTTCCACAATAAACACGTTCCAGTCGCCGGTGCGGTTGGAGCTGAACGCTATCAGCCGTCCGTCGTAAGACCAGTCTGGTTGATCTTCCTGGTGCGGTCCACCGACGATGAGCCGCCGATCGCCGCCACTGGCGGGAACCACGAAAAGGTCCAATTGTTTGCCCACTGTCGAGCCGAACACTACCCACCTTCCGTCGGGAGACCAGTCGGGCCTGGTGTTGACTCCGCGGCCGGCATTGTCGATTTGTCGCCATTGAAGCGGATCGCGGTCCAGCACCCGTTGATACAGGATCAGGCCCTCTTCGTGTCCCCATACTTGTCTGAAGCGAAGCTCGCCGGCCGCGACGGCAGCATCGGTGAGCAGCGACGCCATTATTGGGCGGAGTTGTTTCAAGACGCGAAGATGAAGGGAGAGAAACCGAACGTCCCGGTCGATGAGATCTTGAATTGTTCCCTCGTATGAATCGTACGGAATCTGGACGTAGCTCGCGCCGGCGTAAAAGGCCACATACGGTTTTCGATCGGCGATCACATCCCCATCTTGGACGTAGTCTCGCAGGTACAATCCCGCCTCCTTCATCTCGTTAAATCCCTCGTCGACGGGCCGGGAAAAGTGATCCGTGTTCAGCCCCAACATCAAGACGGCGGACACGACAATCGCCAACGCCGCTGCTTTGCGATGCTGTAGGTTTTCGACGGATTCGACTCCGATAAACGCGTACATGATTACGATAGGAATGTACGGTAACAGATAACGGTCGATGGTCCGTACGGTGAACAGTGGACCCACGACCAGCGGTATCAGCGCCACCAGCAAAACCGATGGCCGTCGTATGAATCCATAAGCACCCAAGAGCAGCAATATGAACCCGACGTTGTGGCCGAGTAGGGCCAGTTCGCGCGGAAGTTTGGAAAAATAGCCGGTCACGATTTGGCCGCCAGACGGCGTAGTCGTGACCGCTTGCGACGACTCCCCGTGTTGCGCGCTGGCTGACGAGCCGTCGACGGTTCGCTCGCGGTCGACCCACGACTGCGCGCTGGCGCCGAAAAACTCGCTCTTGGGAAGAACGGACAACCGCCCGGTCGACTGATAAAACTTGAGCGCATTCAATGAAAAAACAACGACAAACGGTAAGATCATCAACAGCGCGCGACGTGGTGTACGTAGCCGCATCAAAAACAATATACCCATGATGCCGAGCATTTCCGGACGCGTGATCGCTGCGACTCCGCCGGTTGCGCCCGCGGCTGCGTCCCGATCGCGCAGGTAGAAAAAAAGTGCCAGTAACATCCAGAAGGTGTACGTCGATTCGGAAAAAGTTTCCATCGACAGGCGCACGAACAGTGGAGTGACGGCGAAATATACCGCAGACAAGAACGCGAACTCTCGTTCGAGATAACGAAGTGCCAGCCGATACAAGACTAAAAGCGCTCCGACAGCGGCGAAAACAGAGACAGCCTGCGCCGCGCGCACGCCGTCACCTAGCAGGGGCAAAAAAAGAGATATGAAAAACGGGTACCCCAGCGGAAAGCTGCCCGGTTGAGGCTGGCTCGACCACAGCACTTTGGCCTGATTTATATAATAAGTGCCGTCGAAAGATACGAGGTCGAATGTCCCCAGAAACGGCAAGCGTATCAATACGCAAATGCCCGCAAGGACAGCGTATACTTGCCAATCACGTTTCGGCACGGGGAACATGTGAATATTCTACGGGTCGTCCGGCGGGTAGTCTAGCGGTTTGCGAGCGTTGCGGTGGCCAGCAGTTGATGCCGAAAACGATTTGATCCTGAAACAGCGACTTTATCTCGATCTCGGTCCCAAAGGCCTGGACGGCTTGGTTTTTCTGGCCAGGGAGGCGAGAGTCGTTTCCAGATCATTGAGGCGGGTTTGAAACCGCTCGATTACCAATAGGTAGTACTCGTCCCGCTGGAGCACAAGGAGACTCTCTCCGGCCGCGGCGAGTTGCGGATGTAGCGACAACCGTTCGGCGTTCATCTCGGCCCATTGCTGTAGCTTGGCGAAGCTGGGATCGGTCGCCCGCAGTTTATCGTCATCCTGTTCCGTCCACTCGAATTCGGCGAACGCTGTCAACCCCTGGTCCATCACGATGCGATCAGGAGCGTGTTTGAGTAAGTATTGGAATTTTTTGTTGCGCAACTCGAGCGCGGCAAATTGCTGGTCTCGCTGGAAGTTGGCGACCCCTTCGAGTTCGGGCCACTTGTAGGCGAGAAGCCGCGCCAGGTCGAACTGAAGCCGCTTCTGGGCGACGACGTAGTCCATCCAAACAGCGGTCACTTTACCCTCGGTTGCGCTAACCGAAAGCGGTGCAATGAGTCTGGCCACCAGGGTGGCCGCCGTTATGACGAGCATACTTTGGCTTCGGCGCATGCTTGTTTCTCCTTTGAGCGCCGAAGCACTGCAAGAATCAGTCCACCGTCGTCCACTGGGCGATCCAATCGTGGACCGTTTTCCACCACAGTTGGGCGTTCTGTGGCTTCAGGACAAAATGTCCCTCGTCGGGGAAGTACAGGAACTTTGATGGTACTCCCTGGCGCTGCATGGCGGTGAATGCCTGCATCCCCTCGGCGAGCGGCACACGATAATCCAGCGCACCGTGAACGACCAGCATGGGGGTTTTGAATTTGCCAAACTCGGCGGCGTACTTGTGCGGCGACCACTTACTGTATAGGTCCGTGCTCTCCCACGGCGTACCGCCGAATTCCCACTCCGGAAACCACAGCTCCTCGGTGGCGCCGTACATACTCTCGAGGTTGTAAACACCGTCGTGGTTGACCAAACATTTGAACCGGTCGGTATGCCCGGCGAACCAGTTCATCATGTAACCGCCATACGACGCACCCGCCGCCGCCATTCGGTTTTCGTCGATGAAGGGGTAACTGCGCAGCACGTAGTCCAGTCCCTTCATCAAATCTTCGTATACCCTCCCGCCCCAATCGCGGGTAATCTGATCGGTGAATTCCTGGCCGAAGCCGGTGCTCCCGCGTGGATTGACAGCGGCCACCACATACCCCGGAGCCGCGAACATTTGGTAGTTCCACCGGTAGTGAAAAATGTCGCCCCACGCGCCCTGCGGGCCACCGTGTACGAGGAATACCAGGGGGTACTTCTTGTCGGGATCGAAGGCGGGCGGCTTCAGCAGCCATCCCTGCACACGGTCGCCATCGGCGCCCTCGAAATAGAACGCCTCCAATGGATTCATTTCGACACCCTCGAGTCTTCTGTCGTTGACACGCGAGATATTACCGGCGTCTCCGCCGTCCTTGTTGGCAACGTAAAGTTCGTACGGCATCGATGCGCTCTGCCTCAGAAACGCGATGCGCTTGCCGTCTGCGCTTACTCGCAGCGACGACGTGTACATCTCGTTCGTCAATTTCTTGACTTTTCCCTTCTTGGCATCGACGCGATAAATCGAGTTGTAAGCATTGTCCGCGCACCGGACGTAGATTTGTTTGCCATCCGGTGCCCACGCGATCGAACCCACTGATCGGTCCAGTTCGTCGGCCAACTTTGCGCCGGTATCGATCGATTCGCCGCTCTTGCGGTCGTAGAGCATCAAACGGTAGCGGTCTGCTTCGAATCCCACACGCGACATGGCACGATAGGCGATATATTTGCCGTCGGGCGAATAGACAGGGTAGTTGTCGTTGGCTGGATTGCTGGTGATCCGCCGCCACGTGCCGCCGTTAATGGGGACGACGAACAAATCGTTGTTGATACTCACCGCCAGGTCGCGATCGGTGTTGACGGCCACACAAATCTCGTTGCCCTCGGGGGAGATGGCGATGTCATGCCCACTACCCAAAGCAATCGTCGGGACTTCGTGTTCGTACGGCGTGAGATCCTTGGGCGTGCCTCCCACGACCGGAACGACGAACACGTGACTCCGCCGGTCGTCTCGCCAGCTGTCCCAGTGGACGTATAACAGCTCTTCGATCAAGCGCGCCTTGACCTTGCTTTCACTTTCTTCTTCCAGGCGCTTCTCGTTGCATTCGTCATCAGCGCACTCGGGGAACACGCGCGAGACGAACACGATGTTTCGACCATCGGGCGTCCACTGTGGTGACGACCCACCGGTAGAGAGCTCTGTGAGTTGACTTGCTTCTCCGCCTTCGAGCGGCAACAACCAGACCTGCGATTCGTCAGAACGCGCCGACGTGAACGCCAGCCATTGGCCGTCGGGCGAAAACCTGGGTTGAGAATCACGGCCCGGGCTGTTGGTGAGCCGGCGGACCTCTCCTCCCTTGGACGACATGATGTAAATGTCGCTGTTGCCCTTGTTGGCCTCTATATCGTAGTCGGTGATGACGAAGGCGATCTGCTTACCGTCGGGCGACCACTGTGGATCGGCCAGGCGGCCCGTACCGAAGAAGTCCTCGAACGTTATCGCTCGCGCAAGGACGGTTTGGGGTACGAACGCGACGGCAAGTGCCGCGGCGACCACAAAAAAGGGGAATCGTGTTTTCATCTGCAACTCCTCGTGCGTCACTCGACGGCGGGAGGCATCGGGCGCTGACCGAGCTCACGGTCGAGCATGAACATCGCGCCGGGCGCTTTCTCCGCCATTCTGGTTTGTTCGATCAGGTCGCTCGCGTTCGCTTCTTCCTCCACCTGCTCGTCGATAAACCACTGCATCACGCCTCGGGTCGCGTGATCTTTTTCTTTGATGGTAAGGTCCATCAAGCTGTTGAGGCGGGCGGTGTTGTCCTGTTCGGCCGTGAGTGCGGCCTGACAGGCGGCCAGCGGTGTTCGCCACGTGGTCGGAGGAGCCGCAATCGCGGAGACCTTGACGGCACACTCGCGGTCGATCATAAACGCGAAGAACTTTTCTGCGTGTTGCCGTTCCTCCTCCGCCTGTACTTTCATCCAGTGGGAAAATCCTTTTAAATTCTTGCCGGCAAAGTACGCGGACATGGACAAATACAAATTCGAATTGAACAGCTCCTGGTTGAACTGCTTGTTCAAAGCCGTTTCGAGCTTTTTGCTAGGCATCGATCTCTCCTTTTTTTGACGATGATCGGAAACTGCCCGAATACTATAACTCGAAGCGCCATTTAGGTCTACGCAAATCTAATTTGCGGGACACACAGGAAGGTGGGGTGACGAATCCTTCGCGCGGAACGAGCGAGAATCACCCGCCGACGGCACTCCGCCGGCGGGAAGTCGAGCGAAGTGGGCGCAGGTCGAAGATCCCACCATCCTGTGTGTCCAAAAGGGAACTCGAGTTTCCGGTATCGTCAATTTTCGCGGATTCGAACGGGGCTGGCGGGGAGAGAGTCGGTTGTGATGACGCTGCCGCGTCGGTCGACCTGGCCAAACTCCAGTACGCCGGTAGGGCAGCTCTCGACGCACGCCGAACAACGCACGCACTCCGGATCGCGCATCGTCAGTCCCTTGTTGGCGAAATTCATAACATCGATCCCCTGGTGACAAACCGATGTGCATACGTTACACGAAATACATTTCTTCTTGTCGGCCAGAATGCCAAAGCGGCTGAAGCGCGCGTACACGTGCATCAGCGCCGCCAGCGGACACATGAACCGGCACCAAACGCGGCCACTAAACCAGAAGTAAAAACCGTAGCCCACAATCCCGGCGAGGAAGACGTCGACCGTCCACTTGTAGTGATGAAGTGCGTTGTGGAAAAACACGTTGATCCCCGTGCCGGGAGTCTGAAACCATCCGACGATTCTCAACGCCAGCAGGATCACTGCAACCAGCAGGACCACCTGCCCGAACACGTTGAGACGGTTCCATATAGGACCGTGGGGCATCTTGGTGCGCTGACCATCGCCCAGCGTTTCGGCCAGGGCGCCGCAAGAGCAAACCCACCCGCAGTAGGCGCCTTTGCCCCAGAAATATATGGCCACCGGAATCGCCACGAACGTTTGGGCGAACGCGATCGCCAGCCACCAGCCTAACGGTTGGTCGGTGAACACGTTGTAGACGTTTAGTGGCCACGCCAGTATGAAACCATACGCCCTCCAGTACTCGCGACCATTCCCGTAGTCGACGACCGGGAACAGCGCGTCGAGGAATCCCTGCTGCAGCCAACCGTTGTTGCCTAGCCACGGCAACAAGATCTCCGGCAGCAAGAACAACGCTAATACCTGGATCGCCATCAGCACGGAGGTTTGCACAGCGATGTATGGGGTGTTTCGACGCCGGATGCGGCGAAATCCAAAACCGACGACCAACACAGAATAGGCCAGTGTGTACCAGAACGACGGGGTCGAAGCCGATCGGGCGACCACGCCGACAAACGAGGTCGGCGACTGCGTCGCCGCCGCGAAGCTGTCTTTGATCGAAACCGGCCACCAGTTGTTGCTGTAGAACAGATCACTCAGTTGCCCGCCGGATTTCCAGTTGAAGAGAAGCATACTGAAAACTAGGAATCCAATGAACGCCGCCACTTTTCCCTTGGTCCAATCGCCGAGGATCGACACACCGCAACGACGCAAAAAGCCGAGAGGTGGCTCGCGGCCTATCATCGAAAACACCACGTCGTTCTTGATCGTCTCCACTCCACCGCCGGCCGATTCCACCACGACTTCGTCTTCGCGGATTTCTTTGACCGTCGTGTTCAACATCAGCCGAATACTGCCTTGCCTTTGGTGTTCCCTCACAAGGTCGACGTTCTCCGTTTTCGGTCGACTGAAAGACTCCTTGCGGTAACTGAGCGAGACCTCCGCTCCGCACTGCGCCAGTGCGATCGCCGTTTCCGCGGCGCTGTCGCCGCCGCCTACCACCATCACCCGTTTGTCGCAGAAGTCCTTTGGGTCGTGCAGTCGGTTGTACACCTTGTCGAGGTCTTCGCCCGATGCGCCGAGACGCCGGAAGTTGCCGCTACGACCGATGGCCACGACGACGCGTCGGGCCGCGACGGCAGCTTTCGGCGTCTCATCGCCCGCGATCGACAGCTCGAAGATGTCGCCTTTTTTGCGCACCCGTTCGACTCGTTTGGATTCCACCGCAATTGGGGTTTCCCCCTGCTCGCCGTCCGACAGCGTTTGGTGGCGCAGTTCCTCGACCAGCGCCTCTTTGACATCGGCGCTCACCTGTAACACGCCGGCGGGCGTCATGTCCTTGGGGTATGTAAAGATCGGCTTGCCCCTGGGAAAGTTGACGATGGTCGAAAACGGTTCGTTCGCCTCGAAAACACGAAACGACAGACCCAGCCTGCGTGCCTCCAGCGCGGCGGCCATGCCCGCGACCCCGGCTCCCACGATGGCGAGGTCGACCAAATCCGCGAGTGTGTCTGTGTCCGGCGGCCCGCGCAACTCGTCGGCGATCGTTTGTACCACGCGCGCTCCGCTGTCGGCGGCGAACTTCAACAGCTGAATTCCGCGCAGATCCCCCGCGACGTAAAGCCCGCGAACATTGGTGCGACCACTGTCGTCCACTACCGGGAGCTTTTCGACGCGCCCGGCCGGCCACTGCGTGTGGAGCCAGCGCGCATATTTTTGTAGAACGTTCATGTATTTCTATCTCGACCAGTCAGCCAGCTGCCAGGTAACTGTTTGATGCCGTAGGGTGTTACAGGTTTGCACGAGAATCTCATTATAACCGTCCCCCGATGCGGTCACAAGTTTATCTTCCCGGCCGGGATTACGTTGTAAGGAATGCCCGACCCGAGGGACAAAAAACTAATGGCTCGGAATACTAACAAAATTTACCGACTCAAAGGTATGGTTTTCGTTGCGGCGGTTCTGGTCCCGCTTATCATCGCTGCCTGCAGTGAAACTAACATTGACGTCATCGACCCTACGGTCGATCTCGATACCGACGATTCGCTGCCCGACGGTTTCGTTGCCGACAACCGTCCGATCAATCCACCGACGTCGTTCGAGATGCCGTGCCCTTGGCGCGAGGTTCCCGACCCCGCCGACAATCCGTTTCTGGTGGCAAACCTCGGCCCCGACGCGATCCAGTCGATAGACCAACCCAAGTACGTTTCCATCAAAGAAGCGATAACGATGCTCAACTTCGAGGACGTCATTGTCTGCGAGATTGACGGCATTGTCAGAGCGTTTCCCGAACGGATTCTGCTCCACCACGAAATCGTCAATATGTGTTGGGACACCGCCGACGGGCCTAAGTATTCATATCTCACGTATTGTCCGATAGTCAGAACGGGAATCCACTTCGTCCACCCGTTCGAGTGCAATAAACCGCGTCGAAACTCATTTGGTGTCTCCGGGGGTCTCTACAACGGCAACCTCATGATGTTCGACCGCGGCAGCCGGGAAACGGGGCCAGTGGACCTGTTCGTCCAGATGTACGCCGGCGGTGTTTTTGGGACGTGCACGACCGTCGATCCGCAGTTTACAGCAATGTCGTGGATGATGTTCAAGCTGCTTTACCCCAAGGGTGAGGTGCTGAGCGAAGACACCGGCCTCACACCCGGAGGAGGTTATGATTTCTTCGAGCACCCTTATAGATTCCACTGGTTAAGCGGCGACTACTGGTTTCCTCTCGACTTCGATGACGATCGACTGAGGAGGTTGGAGCCCGTATACTGCGTGCTTACGCCGGGCGAGGTCCGAGCGTACACGACCAGCAAAACTAGCTATGTCGCCAACGAACAAATCGGCGGCGAGGACATCGTCGTGTGGAACGACGCCGGTCTAGGGGGGACGGCGGCGTTTCAGGCGATCCTCGAGGGTGCCAAGCTCACATTCGAGTTTCTCGGGCGCGAGTCACACAAGCTACCGCTCTACCGCGACGAAGAAACGGGGTCGATCTGGACATTCGACGGAATCGCCGTCGAGGGACCGCTGAAGGGAAAGCGGTTGCCGCGAGCGACGGGCATGCGCACGTTCTGGTTTGCCTGGGCGGCGATGTACCCCGAGACGTCGCTATTCGTTCCGGGCGGATGACGCCCGGGGCGCTTCAGTCTCATTCTCTGAAACCCAAACAAACGTATAGACTCAGGGTGTCGCCGGCTGAGAAGGCGGCGCAAAGCGATATCCGTGGCTTTTTGCAGGCCAGTCCGCTAGAATAGCGAAACCCCCCTTTTTGTTCCCCGATTTGTTATTACCGTTAAACGGAGGATTATTATGTCGTTGCACCGGAGGGATACACTCACCCGCAAACGTCATTATCGGATGCCGGCAACGCTGGTCCTGGCCGTCGTCTGCGCGGCCGCATTGGTAACGCTTGTCGCACCCAAGGGCACCGCCGACGAGGGCATGTGGTTGCCGTTCATGCTGGACAAGAGTCCAATCGACTCTTGGCATTCCAGGGGGCTCGAGTTGTCCGCCAAGGAGATTTACGATCCCAAGGCGCCGTCGATATCAGACGCGATCATACAGCTGGGAGGCGGAACGGCTAGTTTTGTTTCGATCGACGGTCTCATCGTAACCAACCACCACGTCGCCTTCGGCGCGCTGCAGCGGACCAGCTCGGTCAAATCTGACTATATCAACGAAGGCTTCCTGGCCGCGAACATTAGCAAAGAGATTCCCGCGCCGGGTTACGAAGCCCTGGTCCTGCTCGACGTCAAGGACGTCTCCAAAAAGGTGCTCAAGTCGGTCAAGAAAGACATGAGCGACCAGGAGCGTTACAAGGCCGTCGAAATGGTCTCCAAAGAACTGGTTGCCAAAGCGGAGAAAGGTAAGGACGTCTACGCACAGGTCAAGGATATCTACGGCGGAAGCAAATACTATTTGTACACGTATTTCAAAATCAAAGACATCCGCATCGTCTATGCCCCGCCGCGTTCGATTGGCGAGTACGGCGGCGACATCGACAACTGGATGTGGCCCCGTCACACAGGCGACTTTTCTTTTATGCGCGCCTACGTTGCCCCGGACGGCAAAAGCGCCGAGTACGCCGAAGATAACGTACCGTATCACCCCAAGAAATACCTGGCCATCTCGATGGCACCTTTGAAGGAAGATGACATCACGATGGTGGTGGGCTACCCCGGCTCGACCAAACGTTACCGGACGTCGTACTCGATCGACTTTCACGTCAATATGTATTACCCAACGTCCATTAAAATGTACAAAGACATCATCGACATCCTCGATGAGGAGATGTTGCGCGGGCGCTCCGTAGAGATCAAGCTGGCCGGGATGCACAAAGGGCTCAACAACGGATACAAAAACAACCTCGGAATGTTGGAGGGTCTGAAGAAGTCCAATTTGCTGGCGGAGAAGATGAAAGACGAAAAGATGCTGCGCCGCTACCTGGCGGCGAACCCGGACCTCCAGGAAAAGTACGGCCACGTCCTCGAGGAGATCAAAGCGCAGTACGACGACTACCTGACCTACTGGGAACAGAACCGTATGATGGGTATCGTGGGCTACATATCCTCGCCCATGCGCAGTTCGTATACCATCTACAAGTGGGCGAAGGAACAAGAAAAGGATGATATGGATCGCGACCCCGGCTATCAAAACCGCGACGAGCCGAGAGTGCGCAAACGGCTGGAGTTATCAGACCTCAGCTACGATGAGCAGACCGACGAGCGGATCCTCGGGCACTTCCTGCTCCAATTTGCCAATACCGATCAAACCCAGGGCAGCATCGACGGTATCGCACCCGAGATGACCAAGGCCGAGATCGACGAGATGCTCGCTGCTATGTATGGCGGCACCAAGGTGACGAACAAAGAAGAACGCATGAAGATGTTCGGCATGAGCGTCAAGGAGCTGAACGCGCTCAACGATCCGTTCATCGAGTTTGCCGCCAAGATATACGTCCAGCGCGAAAAGCTCGAAGAGCGCAACGAGGCTTTCTCGGGCGCCCTGCAGAAATTGCGTCCGCAGCTGATGGAGTTGCGGGAAAAATACCGCGGCGGGCTGCTCTACCCCGACGCGAATTTCACCGTGCGCGTCTCCGTCGGCCAGGTCAAAGGCTATTCGCCAGCCGATGCAATCGACTACCACTGGATGACGACGCTCTCCGGGCTAGTCGCCAAGACCACAGGTGAAGAACCCTTCGACACGCCGCAGAAGCTCGCCGACCTGGAGGCGGCCCGTGATTTCGGTGACTATGCGGATGTGGCGACCGGTGACATGCCCGTGTGCTTCTTGTCGACCGACGACGTCACCGGCGGTAACTCAGGAAGCCCCATCCTGAACGGCCGCGGCGAGATTATCGGTTTGGTGTTCGACGGCAACTACGAAGCGATATCAGCCGACTACCAATTCATCCCGGGAATGACCCGCACGATCAATGTGGACTCTCGATTTGTGTTGTTCGTCCTGGACAAGTTCGCAGGCGCGAACAACGTCCTGGACGAGCTGAAAATAGTGGGGGCGGGCGGTGGAGGCGGGGGCAGCCGGTAGGCGCAAGGCAACCGGATGAGTAACCACCGAATGGTTGTACGCGGAGGCGCACGGCATTGAGCCAACGGCGCAAAATGCTGTGTGTCTTCGCCCATCCCGACGACGAGTCGTACGGGCCGGGCGGGACGATTGCCCGATATGCCCTGGAGGGTGTCGAGGTGAACCTCCTCATGTTCACCTGCGGCGAAGCCGGCTCGATCGGCGTGTCCAAGGATATCCCCAACGACGAACTTTGCCGGCTCCGAACCGCCGAATTGAACGCAGCCTGCGAGGCGCTGGGTATCGGCGAGCACCGGCTTCTGGGAGTCCCCGACAAGGGAGTGGGGGCGATGGCCCAGTCGCGGGCGATCGCGGAGATTGTTTCCGACATTCGTCGGTTCCAACCCCAGGTGTTGTTGACCTTCCATCATCTCGGTATTTCCGGCCACCCCGACCACATAGCGGTGGCGACCGTTCTCGAGCGGGCGTTCGAACAGACGTCCGGCGACAGCGCACCGCCGCTCAAGCTCTACGGTTACGGTATCCCCGAGCACAAGGCGCGGCTCTACCAGCGCGACAATCTGGTGCCTCTCGAAAAAGACGACATCGATGCCATCATAGATATTCCCGACGAAGCGATGGACAAAAAAATATTGGCCATTCGGCGGCACGAAACACAGTACGATTTTTATCGGAGTTTGCAGGATAAGTTCGACTACCGCACGGTGGCGCGGCCGGAATACTTTCACCTGAGGAAGACGCGGCTGCCGCGGAAGCCGCGGCTTCCACGGCCGCGACCGGGCGATTTCGAGGTCGAGAGCGACTTGTTCGAGGGGATTGTCCCATGAGCGGCGTGGTGGAAGGTTTCGGGCGCCTGCACCCAGTATTGGTGCACTTTCCCGTGGCGCTGATTCTGACGGCGGCGGTCGCCGAACTGCTTTACATGTGGCGACGCGAGCAGCGATTTGGAGACGCCGCCCGGTTCATGGTGGCGGCATCGGCGTGGTTGGCCGTGCCGGCGGCAACCGCCGGTTTTGCCGCGGCCACCGATTTAGCACCCTCGCTGGAACGCGTTTTCTCGGTCCACCGGATCACCGGCGTCGGGTTGCCCGTCCTGGCGTTTCTGGTGTACGCCATGAGCGAAGGTACCCGCCGCAGCGGCCAGGTGTGGGAACAGATGGCCTACCGTCTGTTTTTGCTGGTGGCTGTCGCGGGCGTCCTGGTGGCCGCCTACAGCGGCGGCCTCCTCGCTCACGGGTCAGCGTCCGAGACGGGCCGTATCGGCGCGGCCGGTGATTTCGGCTTGACGCCCTACCGGACGATCTGGTATTAAATCTTTTATACATAACGGCTTGCCCTCACTGCCGTCATGGTTCCATCTCTTTTGACGCGCATGTTGGCGCGGTCTTTCGGTTTTCTCACCTCTTCAAAAGGAACGGGCTCCTATGGACAATCAGCCTTTCAAACCGTTCGTGTCCGAAGGCAGTACGATGAAGGAGTTCACCTTCAGGGCGGTGTTCCTGGGCGTGCTCATGGCGATCGTCCTGGGCGCCGCCAACGCGTATCTGGGCATGAAGGTGGGTCTGACCGTGGCGGCGACTTTTCCCGCTGCCGTGGTGGCAATGGCCGCGCTTAGGCCGTTCAAGGGAACTATTTTGGAGGAAAACATCGCCCGGACCACCGCTTCGGTGGGCGAGGCGTTGGTGGCCGGCGCGATTTTTACCATTCCCGCGTTCGTGATCTCCGGCGTGTGGGATGAGCTGCGTATTCTAGACACCATCGCGATCATGATGGTCGGTGGCGTGTTGGGTGTGCTGCTCATCATCATTCTGCGCCGCACGATGGTCGAAGACCCCACGCTCAGGTTTCCCGAGAGTGTGGCCGCAGCGGAAATTATCAAAGCCGGCCAAAAGGGGGAAACGGGTGCCGCCTATGTCCTCGGCGGCATGGCCTTCGCCAGTGTGTGGGAAATCCTAAAGAACAGTTATGGTATCCGGCTGATTGAGGAGAAGCTGACCGGCTTTATCAAGTTCAGTGAGTCCAAGATCGAGATGTTCGAACGCGATTTCGTCTACGGTGGAGGTATTTGGTTGGAGACGCCCAACGCATCGCCGATGCTGGTGGGAGTCGGATACATCGTCGGCTTCAAGGTGGCGTCGGTTTTGTTCGCCGGAGCGGCCATAGGGTGGTGGGTTCTGGTGCCGCTGTCGATTTTTCTCAACCCGGAATCGACCGCGTTGGCGTTGGAATACGGATGGGCCGACGTGGTCCACGATACCTGGTACTACCAGATTCGTCCGCTCGCCGTGGGGACCATGATCGTGGCGGCGTTCTACACGTTGTGGCGGTTGCGCGGGCCGCTCTTTAGCGGCATCTCGCGCGCGTTTAGAGACCTGTCGGCGCTTCGCGACGGACAGGGTACGATCACGCGCACGCAGGTCGATCTCGATTTAAAAAACGTCATCATAGCGATTGGTGTGTTGGCGATCCCGATGTTTTTTCTTTACAACTACTTTAGCAGCTCGATCGGCGGCTCGGTCGTGCTTACCGTCGTGATGCTCATCCTCGGGTTCCTGTTTGCCGCGGTGGCCGGCTATCTGGTCGGTATGATCGGTTCGTCGAACAACCCCATTAGTGGTCTGACGCTGAGTACGCTGCTCATCTCGGCCGTCCTCATGGTCACGATGGGCGTTACCGGCCCCGAAGGCGTGATGGCCGTACTCGGTATCGCGGGCGTTATATGCTGCGCCACGGGGGTCGCGGGCGATATGATGCAGGATCTCAAGGTCGGCCAGATTCTGGGCGGCACGCCCAAAAAAATGGAAATCGCCGAGATCATCGGCGTGATTTGCGCGTCGGCGGTCCTGGTGTTCGCACTCAAGGCGCTGGATCGAGTGTATGAAATAGGCTCGACCATGCTCCCCGCCCCGCAAGCGGGGCTGATGGCGCTGATGGCGCAGGGAATTGTCGGCGGCGAGATGGCGTGGCCGTTGGTGATCACGGGCATGTTGCTGGGAGTGGCGTTGATCATCATGAACGCGCCCTCACCGATGTTGATCGCGGTCGGCATGTACCTGCCGCTCACGGCGACCGCGCCGGTGTTCGTCGGCGGCATCATTCGGTTGATCATGGACAAAACGCTGGTTAAGCGCGGCGCCACTCCCGAGCAGACCCAGAAGGCCGAGAACACGGGTATTCTGATGGCCTCGGGGTTCATTGCCGGCGAGTCGTTGATGGCGGTGATCCTGGCGTTTGTCGTTCTGGGACGGTTAATGGGCGCCGGGCCGGATGCCGAACCCACCCCCATGTTTGTGATTGCGGAGAACCCGTGGATCGGAATGGCGGTATTTGTGGTGGTCGGTTATTTGCTGGTACGACTGCCGCTCCAAAAGGCGCTGGGGAAATAGGCCGGGTTCGAGGCCTGGGGATCAAAAAGGGGCACGCTGGCACAATGGCGTGCCCCTCAACATTTTGAAGACATTTTTCTAGTTTGGAAGGGAAAGACACCATGAATGATGCAGCGTTGAACGCTGTCGTGGGGAGAATCGACGGTTACCGCGACGAGGTGATTCGGCTCGAATCGGAGTTGACGCGGCGGCCCGCGCTGGGGCCAGAGAGCGGCGGCGAGGGCGAAAAGGACAAGGCGGGGTATCTCAAGGGCTACCTGGAAGGCATGGGATTGCGGGTCGATCAGTACGACGCACCCGATGACCGCGTCGATTGCGGTTATCGTCCCAATCTGGTAACGGTTCTGGACGGCGAAAACGACAAGCCGAAGTTGTGGATCATGGCGCACACGGACGTGGTGCCTCCTGGCGACCTCGGATTGTGGACGGGCGACCCGTGGACGGTGAGAGTCGAGGGGGATAAATTGATCGGTCGTGGGGTCGAGGACAACCAGGGTGGTTTAGTGTCGGCGCTGCTCGCCGTCAAAGCGTTCACGGAAGCGGGCGTGACTCCGCGCGTGCCGATCGGCCTGGCGCTGGTGGCCGACGAGGAGACAGGCAACGACCACGGGCTGGGATACCTGTTGGCGGGCCACAAAAACCTGTTCGCGAGTGACGACATGATCATCGTTCCTGATTCCGGCTGTCCCCGGGGGACCGAAATCGAAGTGGCCGAGAAGAGCATCTTGTGGATCAAGTTTCGAACAATGGGCAAACAAACCCACGGATCGGTGCCAGAGAAGGGAATCAACGCCCACAAAGCGGCCGCGTGGCTCACGACGCGGTTGAACACTCTCTACCACCGTTTCCGCAAGCGTAATGATCTCTTCGCGCCGCCGATTTCGACCTTTGAGCCGACGAAGCGGGAGGCCAATGTTCCCAACGTCAACACGATTCCTGGCGAGGACGTTCTCTACTTCGACTGTCGCGTGCTTCCCGAGTACAAATTGAGCGATGTGATTAAAGCCGTGCGGGCAATTGTTCGGGAGACCGAGAAGAAATATAGAGTAAAAATTAAGATTGAGTTTCCTCAAAAAGAAACGGCCGCTCCGCCGACCGATCCGGCGGCGCCAGTTGCCGTCGCCATTGCGCGCGCCGTCCGTAGTCTCCGCGGTCGCCGGACCAAAGCCGTCGGGATCGGAGGCGGGACGGTGGCCAAGTTATTTCGCGACGCAGGCTTTCCGTGCGCCGTGTGGTGCACTCAGGAAGAGCGGGCCCATACACCTGACGAGTACGCTATGATCCCGCATATCCTGGAGGATGCCAAGGTGTTCGCCCACGTCGCCTTGCAGCCGGTACGCGGTGAGTGAAAATCCACTATGGACAAACGCGCCGCTATTGTTTACACTTAAGTATCGTTTAAACAAGGCGCTTGACAAGTTTTGAATAATCGTTTAGTATACGTTTAGTATGTTACAACGGGCCGAAACACATAGGAAAGGGGCTAGTATGCAAGGTATTGCATTCGGGCCTACGATTCGGCTCCTCAGGCAGGCCAAGGGGATAAGCCTGAGGGAAATGGCGAGACAACTGGGTGTGTCTCCAGCGTTTCTAAGCCAGATCGAGGCCGGTAGACAGCACAAAATCCCAAAAGCCCGAATCGTGCAGGTCGCCGATATGTTGGGTGTGTCGGAGGGGTACCTGCTCGGTACTGCGAAACAAATTCATCCCGATCTTATTCGTTTTCTCAGCGAAACACCGGAAGCTGCGGAGTTCATGACGGCGGCGATGAGGAGCGGCTTGGCGGCGGAGGATTTCACCCAATTACGGGAACTCGTAGAGGAAAGAAAGGGTGGGGGCGGATTGCGCAGAACGGCGCTTCCGCGCCCGAAAAAGAAAAAGAAGCCGGCGGGCGGAGAAGATCTTGATGAGTACCTCGACGCCACGCTCTGCACGACGAATGTGGGTGTGCAGAACAAAGAACGGCTTTTCCAAAGATTTATCAAACTGTTGGTCAAGCGGAACAAATCGGTGTCGGCCGAAGTGCTCCTCGAACGGTTGCTGAAACGCGAGCGCCAGTCTCCCACAGGTGTGGGGGGTGGCGTGGGAATACCGCACGCGTTCGTTCCGGGGTTGGATAAGCCGGTGATCGGAGTGTTCTTGCTCAAGCGTGCGATTCACTACGGACCAGCCAAGGAAGACCGCGTCAAAACAGTGTTCTTTCTTGTTGGCAAGGAAACTGCTCCGGAGTATCACCTCCCGTTGCTGGCGAGAATTGCGCGTTTGTGTGCGACGCCTGAATTTTTGGATGTGTTGTCCAAGTCGAAGTCTGGCCGCGACGTATACAAAACGGTCCTCAACTGGGATAAGCGGATAAGCAATTAGGCCGCCGGCAACCGGATGTCGTGACGGTGAACGGTTTGTTCCGTTCGCCGATGTGACATCCGACGCCGAGCGGTCTCGGATGTTTTCTGACGATACGAAGCCGTCGCGGGTTCATCGGCGGATTTACTGGCAGTTGCGACGAACACACAAAAAGGCCCACGGTAATAACCGGGGGCCTTTTTGCGGCCACCCGGGGTCTGGTATACTACCTGCGGCGTGGGAAATAGTCACAAATCAAATCGATATTGGCGAAGATAAAACCCGACTCGGCTGAATCGCTGGCGAGGGAACCCGCTGTTTGTGAAATACCTTATCTCACGCTTTTAAGAATTCATGCTGGAACCTTGCCCCGGAACATCGTATAGGCGAAGAAGGCATAGTAACCAGAAAGGCTCAGAATGAACTCCGGCGACTCTGGTCGACACAGACGTTGATATTCCGCCCAATCCTCTTGCGACACCTCTGGCTGTGGCTCTCCCCAAAGCATCTGAAAGAGGGATACTAGAGCGCTTCGAATATCATCACTCAATGGAGCTTGAACATCGCCAACAAAGGTCTCGGCTTCAGCCCCCCCCAGATCCGCTTCACCAAACCACCGAAGCCCACGCAAGAAGTGTGACTCCGGCGGCTTCCCTCTGACGTACGGGGAAAGCCCCGAACAGGTCGCATTCAGCCGAGCCTCCAGCAAAGGATATCCCGGAAGCAAGCATTGAGAGGACCATGCCAGAATAGCCACCGTGCCACCAGGCTTCACCACGCGCGCGAGCTCTCTCAGCAATGGCAGGAGGTCGCCAACTGGATACCCCACGCAGTCCACACTCCATACCCAATCGAAGGTATCATTGTCAAAAGGGAGCTTGCTCACATCCCCTTCCTGAAAGGAAATCCGGTCCGATAGGTCAGACTCCTTCACCACATCCTCTGCGTACTGGAGAAACGCTGGCGACAGGTCAAGGCCGGTGACATGCCCGGTAGACCCAATCGCCTCTGCCAGCAACAAGGCTTGCAGACCAATCCCACAACCTGCATCCAGTCCCCGGCTCCCCAGAGGGAGCCGTAATGCCTGAATCACTGAGCGAAGAAGCGGCTCTCGCAAGGGATTGGATTCCACTAACCCCTGTATGTAAGTATCTGTGTCGGTCATTCTCCCACCCTTCTTGCCCATCACGTTTCGTTGTATGTCAGCAAGAAATCGATCACGTCAGATGCCGTATATGATGTTTCACCGGAGCCCAACACCTGGAGGATACCGGACAAGTCGTCTCCGCAGGTCAACAGGGGCAGTTCCTTCGCGTTGTCGCTACGGACCTGTTCCAGGCCGATGTTGGCCATCAGGCCGTTGCAGAGACACTTCCGGCCGATCGTGTTCTCGAAGACGCCTCCCTTGCGAACGTACAATTCCGTATCTTCCGCCGGACAGCGCCACCCGAGGGTCCCATCGGGTCGCTCATAGGCTTCGCGGAGGTAGCCCAGATCGCATTGCCGGCGTCGCTCCGCGTACACGCCGGGGTCCGAGAGGGTGCCTGAAATCGAGAGAACCTTGAACGGAAACCCGGCGGGCGAAGCGATCGGATCCGTGAAAACATGCGGTTTTTCACCCTGGCATCTCTTGATGATGTCACGCTTGAGATCCTCTCGCAGGCCGGACTCCTCGCAGAAGGCGAAAAGCGTCCCTACCTGAATGCCCGCCGCTCCGGCGGCGCGGGCATGCGCGAGCTTCTTCGGGCTCCCATAAGAGCCTGCCAACCAGAAGGGGAGCCCAAGGGATTTGATTGCCGCAAGATCGATCACATCCCGTGAGCCGTAAACAGGCTCGCCTTCCGGACTGAGTTCCGTGTGTCCGCGCGGCGGGGCGTTATGGCCGCCCGCCGAAGGTTCTTCGATGATCAAGCCATCCACTTGCCCCTTGCACTTCTTGACCAATATAGCGGCCAAGGTGGATGAGGACACGACGGGAAAGAAAAGAGGTCGCCGCAGAGACGGGCGGGTTTCATCGATCACGTTTTTCGGGTTGAAAGAAATCTTGTGTGTGCGTCCGCTTTCCACCTCTGGGACATGGAGTCTAAAGTCCACGGGCTCGGATCGGAAGAGGCTGTCGAGGATCTTGGGAATTTCCAAGGGGATCCCAGCACCCACGATGACGACGTCGACCCCAGCCAGCATCGCCCCGTAGAGGGACGGCAGAAGTGGCGTCTGGACCTTATACAGGTAGTTGATACCCACCATGCCGCTATGGCCTTCCTTCGCGAGAAATACCTCTACGAAGTTGGCGGCGATCAATAATTCCTCGAGGTGTCGGCTGAGTTGGTGGCCCACCATCGGTTTCCCTCGGAAGGGTCGACCAGGTGGCTTGCCGTTGGCAATAAAATAGCGATCAATGAGGCGACGGGAAGTGGACGGATCCGGGAAAGCTGCGAGAGCACGGCGCATGTGTCCGCCCGGATCTCCCAACTGCAAACGCCTGGCCAGGATCAGATCGATCGCTGTCCCAGAGACCACGCCGATCATCCCCCGCGAGGAGACCGCACGGGCGAGCCGCCAGTCGGAGACGCCCATGCCCATTCCACCTTGGATAATCTGAGGAAATTTCATTGTTGGATTGTGACCGATGAACTCCTGCTGTTTGTCTCCGGCATTTCAGACGAGTCGTTTGTAGCACGAAGCAAGCTTCCGTCTAACGGTATGGCGCCAAGCTGCGGGCCGAGCCTGGCGAGACGGGCGGCCGGCGTGACAGGCCGAAACCGTCCGCTGCAGCGCCGTGATACTCATTAAGGCTTCCTCCCGAGCATACCCAAACGGGTACGCTCAGAGGCTCAATCATTTTTCCACAAAGGAGGAGACCTGATGAGATTCTACACCCGCCAACATGAATTCTACTGCGGTATCGATCTTTACGCCAGCTCGATGTACGTCTGTATCATCAATCAAGACGGGGAGACTTTGGTCCACCGCAGCCTGCCAGCACGGCCCCGTTTGATTCCTCAAGATCATCGAACCCTACCAGCGACTACCTCTTCGTCGCCGTCCGATGTCTTTCCCCAGGACCCTGGCAAACCGGTCGACGAGCGCGCGGCTAGTCTCGGCCGGAGCGCAGGGCAGCATCCATGGACGACCCAAAACCTTGTCATGACCGGACCCAAGCTGCTTGAGCCCTTCTGCGACATCTGGGATGAAGTGGTACGTGTGCGGGTTGTCAGGGTTAGGAAGGAACTCCGCGGGCTTACCCGCCAGAGCAGGTCCCCAGAATCGGTCAGCGAAGTGGGTCCCCACTCCCCTCGGGCCATAGAAGTCAGACGCGCGCCCTGCCACCGCCCTGACGTCCCCACGTTCGTGGGCCGCGAAAAGATCCTCAGCTAGACGAGCGCGGATCTCGCCCTTTCGACTCCGCGGATTGATGGGAGTTTCCTCATTGATCGGCCCACCGTCCCCGGCACCCATCATGTAGAGGTTCTCCAGAACAACCAAGCGTGCCCCCACTGATCCCGCAGCAGCGATCAGATTCTCGAGATACTTGGGCAGGACCTCTTCCCAGACCGGGGTGCTGTAGGCCGGATTCATGCAGTGGTAGACAACCTGCGCGCCGGCTACAGACTCCTTACAGAACCCGAGATCGGTCGCATCGCCGAGGGCCCGCTCCGCCCCGTCGGGGATACCGGTGGGGCTGCGCTTCGCGACCCGCACCTTCGCACCAGACCGGAGAAGGGATTCGCAGAGGTGGGAGCCGACCTGACCCGCCCCGAACACTACGTGGACGCCTTGGGTCTCCATTTCAACGTTCTCTGTACGCCCAACGGCGCTGCGGATCAGCGGCGCGAAACCTAATGTGACGCGTTATACGGGCCATTTGATTAACCCTGTACATAATAATTAATTCCTACTGACAATTGATAAATTCCAAACGCGAATAAAACAATCGCGGACAATCCAAGTAGAATTTTACTCACCTTTGGTCCTAGTTTTTGTGCAAAGGCAAAAAGAATAATAATTCCAGCCAAAGTGATTATCATGGTTAGGTAAAAACCAATAATCAAAGCAAATCCATTGACTGGTGCGACTTTCCACCCCTCAAGGAAAAGAGGTCCCATTATCAAACTCCAACCTAAATAAGGGGCCGGATTTAAAAGATTCACTACTACAGCTTTAAGAAGGGTTTGTTGACTCGAATCATTGGAAACACGTTTATCAGAGTCATATTTCCTCCAAGAATTAAAAGCATTAATTCCAAGATAAAGAAGAAACATGCCGCCGCCAATTCTCAAAATTACGATGAAGTTATCCGGGACAGTACTTAGCAGGAACAAGACTAAGAGGAGAATAGGAGCATCACTAATAACAGGAGCAAATGCAGCTGGCAGAGTTGAACGCCATCCTTTTTTGAGAGTTTGGGATATGATATACGTCTGAAGCGGACCTGGTTGAACTGCTGCTGCAAATGCATAGGTAATTCCAAAGAATAAATAGCTAATCATTTAAGTTCAAGGTCTCCATTGCATACGCTTGATACTCATTAAGGCCATCCACGGCGAGGTACCTAGAGCTCAGGCTCAATTACCCACGCCTCGACTGCGTCCAGCCACGCCCGCACCGGACGGTAGAATGCTCCGTGACCGCCGCCCTGGTGGAGTTTGAGTTCCTTGTACGCGAATTGCTTAGCCATCGACCGTAGCGCGTCTCCGCAGGAACTGGTGAGAGAATCGCTCGCCTCATACACCGAGAGGATTCGACCCCTCGGATTGAGGTCCTGCCATCCTGGAATCCACTCCAGACAGGATGCCAGAAACACAAAGCTCAACTCGTCGTTCCCCAGAAGAGAAGAAACTACGATGGCGATAGCCCCACCCTTGGAGAATCCCACAATCGACACATGCGCCGGTGGCACACCGGCAGCTAGCAGCGTGTCGACTTGGGCGGCGATCCCTGCCGCGTACGCCACAACATTGGTTTTTGGCCCTCGAACTTCACTGATGACGGTCATGCCCCCTTCGGCAAGGGAATCGAGTATGGCCTCGTACTCATACACCCCGAATTTGGGACTGACCGGACGTACGCCTAGCTCCTCGACAATCGCACCGTGCAAATAGAACAGGTACCTGCCTTCGCTCTCGATCTCAACTGGGAGGCTGCTGAGCACGCGACCGCGCTCCCGGCGTTGATCAGAACTCCCTGGTTCACTGGCGAAGGCAGCTGTTGGGAACGCTAGCGAAAGCAGCAAGGCAAATCCAAAGTAACGCGCGATACAGTTCATCCTGCTCCCCCTGCTGGTCTAACGACCGACGTAAGCGGCGTTAAAAGCTATGTGGAACTTAGCGGAACACAGTTTTTAACGTCCGCTTCACCGAGTAATCCGAGGATAGCGCCTGTCACAAGAATACCTCCCAAAATCGATACTTTCACTGACATATGACGTTATTTGCCGTATCAATGAATTCGCGATATTTCTTCATATAGAGCAATATTCTTTGGTTATCTCCGTCTATTGTCACAAAATGCAATTCGACTTTGCCAAAGCTGAACCATTTCCCCATCTCCGTGACACCTCTAATATTGGTGATGGGTATTTCGTGACAAAGATCCAGGCGAAGTAGGCTTATCAACCATTCGGCGAACCAGTGCGGCTTTATCGTCAACGTTTCTGAGTACAGAACAACCATTATGCAGCCATAGGTGCTAGCCAACCGAGTCCAGGCACTCTTCAATGATTGGGCAGCTGCATAGGATTCGAAAAACAACACTTCATTACTATCCATATTTTTCTCACTATTGTTCATAACGGTGTTGCGCGGAGCGTCCGCGCCATCGGCTGCCCCAACCGTCGCCTGGAAGCAATTGTTAAGCGCCACCCTCTTCCTTGGCAAGAAACTTTTCGAACACCTTGAGTTCCTTTCGGGAATAAAGAAAGGCGACAACCGCAAGCATCGTGACAGCCAGTCCCAAGTTGGCCAGGAGCTGGTTGTCGACTTCGGCAAAGTATGAAAATGAGCGAGACCCATTGTTGAACACAGCGTGGACAAGGGATACCACCCATATGCTTCCGGACTTGGCATAAACATAAGAAAAGAAGACAAAGGTACAGATAGATCCAATCGCCAATACGATTCCATTACATATGTGCTGCCACGGTGTGAAGTCCATGGCGTTGGGAATGACGAAGATCAAGGGGATGTGCCATGTAAACCAGATAATGCCGCCAGCGATGAAGCCAGCTGCTAGCCGGCGCCGACAAAGCTGTGGAAACAAAAACCCTCGCCAACCGAATTCCTCCCCAAATCCGACAATCACCATGGGAATATTAAAAACCGTCAGGCCTCCGACGAGAAAGATGAACAACATCATCCTTGGAGTCAGCCCGGCAGGTAGGTCGCTGATGTTTTGGCCAGACAGAGCCATCTGATCTTTGAGTTGCGTCAGAAAAGTGTCGCCACTGAAATCCCATGAGATTGAGCCAAGAATCGTGTACATCACGTAAGAGATAAGAACGATAACTAAGGTGATCCCCCAGAATCGAAGATAATCCTTCAACCTGCCAAAGCCGAGATGAGCGTCTCTAAATCTTGCCTCATAGAAAAATAGACGCGTGATGATGGCGGCGATCGCGGGGCCAAGCATATAGACCCCGGCAAGATAATTGCCGGCCTTGCCCATTTGTGTCATTCCAACAATGAATCCGCCGCTTATCAGCGTGACGAGTGCAAGAAAGGCGATCAGCGGTTTCTTCTTCATATCTTCTCGCTTA
>CBDVBX010000027.1:0-25703 GCA_965372335.1 uncultured bacterium
CGCCGCGCGGCGATTGGCCTTGCGACGCGGTACGCTGGACTGATATCCTGCCGAAATCCCGAAACCCAAGAAAGGTAGACGATGATACTTATCCAAATGCTCCCCGTGGGGATGTTCCAGAGTAACTGCTATATCGTGAGCTGTGGCGACACCAATGAGGGCGTGGTGATAGACGCCGGCGATGAGGGGGAAACAATCCTCTCCGCTGTCGATCGGTCAGGCGTGCGCATTACTGCGATATTACAAACCCACGCGCACTTGGATCACGTGGGGGCGCTGGACCAGGTGGCGCCGGCGCTCGCAGTGCCAGTGTGCATGCACAAAGACGAAGTCCCGGTTTACGAGCGCGTCGAGCAGCAGGCAACGATGTTCGGCCTCGGGGCACCGAAGCGCGTTCCCATCGATCGGATGTTGGAAGACGGTGAGAAGATCAACATCGGTAATCTGGTCGCGGAGGTCGTGCATGCTCCCGGCCACAGTCCAGGCAGCGTCTGCTTCTACTTCGCAAATGAAACACCACCGCGAATCATCGTGGGTGATGTACTTTTCAAAGGGAGCATTGGACGGACCGACTTGCCCGGCGGAGACTACGGGACTATTATGGATACTCTGGCCGGGGTATTTCTTCCGTTATCAGACGATACGATCGTGTATTCGGGGCACGGTCCGGAGACTACAATCGGCGAGGAGAAACGGTTCAACCCGTTTCTTGCACCGCTGGCGGGGCGTGGCGGCTAGCGTTTTCGACCTGCGACTTCGCGTGATACGAGCTCCGTACCAGCGGGCCCGATTCGACGTGTTTGAATCCCATCTTCATCCCTTCCAGACGGATGCTGTCGAACTCTTCCAACGTGTAGTACCGATCCAACGGGAGTGCGTTCTTCTTCGGTGGCAGGTACTGTCCAACCGTCATGATCTCGCACCCCGTGCTGGCGATGTCCCGCATGGTGTCGAGGACTTGTTCCATGGTTTCACCTAGACCCACCATGATGCCGCACTTGACCTTCATATCGGAAGCGCGTTGTTCGCGCCACAGGAATGAGTGCTCGAGGACTTTGAGTGAGTTGGTGTAGTTCGCCACAGGTCGAACGCGTCGGTAGAGGCCGAAGGCCGTTTCCACGTTGTGTCCGAGCACCTCGAGACTGGTCCCCTCGGCCTCGAGAACGATCTCGAGGAGTTCCTTCCTGCCGTTAAAGTCGGGAATCAGTACTTCTACCTTGCAGCCTGACACACGTCGTTTGACGGCGCTGATCGTCGCAGCAAAGTGCCCGGCGCCTTCGTCGGGAAGATCGTCCCGGTCTACCGAAGTGATCACCACATAATCGAGACCGAGCGACTCAACGGCTTGCGCGACGTGTTCTGGTTCTCGCGGATCGAGCGCACTGGGTTTGCCTTTGGCGACCGAGCAAAATCCGCAGTGGCGCGTACATGTATCACCCATGATCATGAATGTCGCCGTTCCCTGGCTCCAGCACTCGTATATGTTGGGACAACGCGCTTCGGTGCACACGGTGTTGAGAGACAGCTTCGAGACCAGTTCGTTAACGCGGCGATACTCGCCGTCGGTACGCAGTCGGATTTTGAACCAATCTGGCCGGCGTTCACGAAGCTCGCGTTGACGCTTTTCTGTGTCGTTCTCCGGCATTAACCTAACCTCTCAACATCGTGTCGGTGGTTTCGAAACTAACCCGTCTGCCGTACACGCGCGAGAAATGCGTGATCACCGACGACTTTACATCCGTCATATCGGGGGCCTCCCCGAGCTCCTGCGCCATCGTCGTCATCTCGCAGCCCTCGATCCCACAAGGAATCATCAAAGAGTAAAACGAAAGATCGGTACCGACGTTTAGCGCAAATCCGTGGGAAGTGACCCAGCGCGAGATCCGGATCCCCAAAGATGCGATTTTACGTCCTCCTGTCCACACGCCGCGGTGGACAGGGTGGCGCTGCGACTCGATCCCGAATTCGGACAAAGTTCGAATGAGCGTTTCTTCGAGGTCGTTGACGTAACGTCGGATGTCCCGCCGCCGCGGTTCCAAAGAAATGATCGGGTAACCCACCAGCTGACCGGGACCGTGATAGGTTACGTCTCCTCCGCGGTCGGTCTCGACGATTTCGACTCCGAGATCTTCGATAGTCTGTCTGTCGATTAACAGCGCTTCCCCGGTGGCGTTTCGCCCCAGCGTGAAAACGTGTGGGTGTTCCAACAGGTAGAATACCTCATTCCCACGGCCGCGCTGTAAGTGCTCTACCTGCCGCTTTTGCAGATCCCACGCAACTCGGTAGGGGATCACACCCAAATCTACCGCGCGGCACAGAGTCGTATGGTTGGTTTCATTCATAAACCGGGTGTCCGCTATGCGAAAGGTTTCTCCAATTCGTTCTTGACCGTGCTCATAAATCGTGATGCGTCTGCGCCGTCGACGATCCGATGGTCGTAGGACAGCGACAGGTGGGCTATCGGACGGATGGCGATCATGTCGTCGACGACCACGGGCCGCTTGACGATCGTTCCAATGCCCAGGATTGCGACCTGAGGTTGATTGATAATGGGAAGGCCGAACACGCTACCGAACACACCGACGTTGGTGATCGTAAACGTGCCGTCCTGAACGTCATCGGGCATTAGGCGCTTCGTGCGGGCTCTATCGGCCAGGTCCGCGGCCCCCTTGGCCAGGCCGAGGAGATTCATCTGATCGGCGTGCTTTACAACCGGGACGATCAGTCCGTTCTCCAACGCTACTGCCACACCGATATTGACGTCTTTTTTGTAGACGATGACGTCGCCGTCGACCGACGAATTGATAATTGGGTATTCTTTTATTCCTCGGATTATGGCTTCCATGAAAAACGACAGAAACGTGAGTTTCACACCCTCGGCGGCAAATTCTGGTTTGAGAGCGTTTCGCCTCGCCACCACGTTGGACATGTCGATCTCGAAGATTGAATATACGTGAGGTGAAGTGTGTTTGCTCATCACCATGTGCTCGGCGATCTTCTTACGCATGATGTTCATTTCCTCGCGCACCTCGTTTTGACCTGAGGGAAATACAGGTCCGCTTGGTGCCGTGGTGGGAGGTGCGGTCGGTGGCACCGCGGCAGGAGCCGCGGCCTGGGCGGGGGTGGGTGCGCCAGCCACCCCGGCCGACTGTTCGATGTAACGGAGAATGTCTTTCTTCGTTACGCGCCCACCAGCGCCGGTGCCCTCCACCAGCGAGACGTCAATGCGGTGTTCGGCGGCTATATTCTGGACAACAGGTGAAGACTTGACCGGCGCCCCTGCCGGTCTGGCGACCGGGGTCGGCGCCGCTGTGGTCGCCACTGGAGCCGCTTCAGCCTGAGCGGCGGTGGTAACCGGAGTGGTGGTGGGCGCGGGCTCGGCCGGAGCCTCGGCCGGAGCGGGCGGCCCGGCGGGTTTTTCTCCTTCCGCGCCGATGCGGCCCACAACCGTGTTGATCTCGACCGTTTCGCCTTCCTTCACGAAGATCTCGAGCAGGATGCCTTCGGCCGGCGACGGGATCTCTGCATCGACCTTGTCGGTTGATATTTCGAACAACGGTTCGTCGCGTTGGACTCGATCACCCACTTTTTTTAGCCACTTGACCATGGTGCCCTCGGCGATACTCTCGCCCATCTGCGGCATGATTACATCGACACTCATTTCCTTTCCCTCTTTTCGTTAGTCGTCATGGCACTCGGTCAATAGGATGCCAGCTCTCGCACTTTGTTTACCACGTCGGACACCTGTGGAAGGAACGCCTCTTCCAGCGGCGGGCTGTAAGGCACCGGCGTGTCAGGCGGTGCGATACGCACGATCGGTCCGTCGAGGAAATCGAACGCTTTTTCTGCGATCCTCGCTACGATTTCACCGCCGGGGCCGCCGGTCATCGTTGCCTCGTGCAGTACGATGATCTTGCTCGTTTTCTTTGCCGTCTCCAGAATCGCCTCTTCATCGAGCGGCAACAGGCTCCTTAGGTCCAACACCTCGACTTCGGTGCCATCTTGTGCAACTTCCTCAGCCGCATCCAAAGCCGTATACACCATCGCCCCGTATGTGATGATTGATATGTCGTCGCCTTCGCGGCGGAGTTTTGCTTTGCCGATGGGCACGGTGAAATCCTCTTTGGGAAGCTCTTCCTTGATACGCCGGTATAGATATTTGTGTTCGAAGTACAGTACTGGGTCCTCATCTCGTATCGCCGCTTTCATCAACCCCTTGGCGTCGTACGCAGTCGAAGGGCAGACGATCTTGAGGCCAGGTACGTTGAAAAAGTAACTTTCAACGTTTTGTGAGTGAAACGGGCCTCCGTGAACACCGCCCCCGCAAGGTCCGCGCACCACGATGGGTACGCCGGCGCCCCACCGATATCGGCACTTTGCAGCGAAATTGACAATCTGGTCGAAAGCGCACGAAATGAAGTCGATGAATTGCATCTCGGCGATGGGCCGCATCCCAACCAATGCCGAGCCGATCGCGGCTCCCACGATGGCCGATTCAGAGATCGGCATGTCGAGCACGCGATTCTCACCAAAGTGGTCGAGCATGCCCTTGGTGACTTTGAACGCCCCGCCATAAATGCCCACATCCTCACCCAGAATGTATACGCTTTCGTCGCGTTCCATTTCTTCCCAAATCGCTTGCCTGATTGCTTCGAGGTACGTTGTCTGCACTTGTACTTCTCCTATCTGGAGGGTCAGTCTTCGTAATAAACGTTTTTGGTCAAATCCTCGGCGGCCGGGAGAGGTTCGTTTTCAGCCCATTCGACCGCGTCGTCTATGACCGCGTCGATTTCTTTCTGCATTTTGTTGATGTCTTCGCGTGTGACAACACCCTCGTCTAGCAAAAGATTCTCGTACCGGACGATGGGATCCTTCTTACGCCAATCGTCGAACAGCTGTTCGGGTACATAACCGGCGTCGTCGTGTGCCGAATGTCCCGTCATACGGAACGTTTTGAATTCTACCAGCGACGGGCCTTCGCCGTTTCTCGCTCGATCGATTGCCCTCTTGGCGGCGTCGTAGACGGCGATGATGTCGTTGCCGTCGACCACTTCTCCGTAGATACCGTAGCCGATCGCGCGATCGGCTACATTTTCGATTGCCATTTGGAGGTTCTGCGGCGTGGAATATGCATAGGCGTTGTTGTTGACGAAGTAGACAACCGGCAACTTGTGCACAGAGGCGAAATTGATACCCTCGTGCCAGTCACCGCGGCTGGTCGCGCCTTCGCCGTGGTAGCACAAAGCGACGCGTTTCTCGCCGCGTTGTTTGAATGCCAGCGCCACGCCGGCGGCGACGGGGACGTTGTCGGCCAGGTGGCTCACGAACGCGATAATGTTGTGGTTCATGTCGCCCATGTGCATGTTGCCGTCCCTGCCGGCGGTGAGACCCGTCATGCGACCCATGTATTGCGCGATGATTCGGCGGGGAGTGATTCCTTGCATGAGAAACACGCCCATGTCGCGGTGCGATGGCGCCACCACGTCGTCGGCTTGCATGTGGATCGCCGTTCCGATCGATATTGCTTCTTGCCCCAGGCCCACGTAAACGCCGCCGACGATCCGGCCCTGGCGGTACAGTTTGCGCTCGATACGGTCCTCAATGGCTCGAGTGAGCAACATGTAGTGCAGCATCTTGACCTTTGAGTCTCTGTCGATCGACGCAGTGGTCTCATCTTGGGAATGCTTCGGCCCGGCGGCCTTCGGCTTTGTCGACTTCGCCTTTTTCGTTGCAGTCCGGTTTTTCGGGGCAGTTCGTTTATCAGGCATACACGTCCTCCAAGCCGACGTCCGGTTCGGGGAAGGGTGCTTCCAGCGCCGTTGATACGTCGACTTCTAACTCGTTCTCGATTTTGGTTTCGATTTCGATCAATTGTTCTTCGGTCGATACCACCTTGTGCGCGATCAGATACCTGCGGTACGCATCGATGGGATCTTTTCGTTCCCATTCCCGGAGTAGTTCTTTTGGCACGTAACCGGCATCATCGTGTTCGGCGTGTCCCTTGCGACGAAACGTCTTCGCCTCGATCAGGACAGGTCCGTTACCCTCGATGCAACGCTTGCGTGCGCGACGAACGGCGTCAAGCATTGCCAGCACATCGTTGCCGTCCTGGATCTCGCCGTGAACCCCGTAACCCTTGGCGCGTATGGCCAGGTCGGTGACGTTTGCCTGACGGGCAGTCGGCGTCGAGTAGGCGTATCCATTATTCTCAACGATGACTATCAATGGTAACCGCCGGACGGCGGCAAAGTTCACTCCCTCGTGAAAGTCGGTGGTACTGGTGGCTCCGTCCCCCACGTACGTCAATGCTACCGTCGGCTTGCGCCGCAGGTGCATCTCCAGTGCGATTCCTGCCATCACCGGGACCAGGGCTCCCACTACGCTGATCGGTGCGATCAGGCCGTTAGGCACAGAACCGAAGTGGAGGTTAAGGTCTCTACCCCCTGTTGGCCCGCTCATTCTGGCACAATACTGCGCTACCACATCGACTGGCCGAACGCCGCGAACGAGCAGCGCACCCATGTCGCGGATCATCGGCGCGAGAAAATCGCCGTCTTCGGTCGCGTACGCGCTCCCGACCGAGGTCGCTTCCTGTCCTAAACTCGAGTACAAGCCGCCCACGACGTGATTTTGGCGGTACAGAATGCCCAGCCTGTCGTCGAGCCGCCGGTTGAGCACCATGAAGTAGTACAGGTCCAGATACTCTTCGCGGCGGACCTCCAAAGTGTCGGGTTTGTTGATCTCGTAGGGATCAGTTGTGGATCGCTTCGCCATAAACACTATGCGCGGCTTCCATCATCGCCTCCGACAGGGTCGGGTGGGCGTGAATGGTCCGTGCTAGTTCCTCCACGGTTGTCTCCAGTTTGAGTCCCAGACTCGCTTCGGCGATTAATTCAGTCGCTCTCGGGCCCACGATGTGGACGCCGAGCACCTCGTCGTAACGCGAATCGCTGACAATTTTGACAAAGCCGTCGGTCTGGCCCAATATCATCGCCTTGCCGATGGCCGAAAAGGGAAACTTGCCCACTTTCACGTCATAGCCGCGTTCTTTTGCGGCCCGTTCGGTGAGCCCTGCGCTTGCCACCTCCGGTTGCGAGTAGGTGCAACCAGGCACCGTATCGTAGTTGATCGGATCCACATGCTTGCCCGCAATGTGATCGACGGCCAGGATTCCCTCCGCCGACGCCACGTGGGCCAACTGCGGCGTCTTTACGACGTCTCCAATTGCATATACGTTCGGGATTGACGTACGCATGTACTCGTCGACCTTGATATAACGGCCGTCCATCTCAATGCCTATCGCTTCTTGCTTCAGTCCGTCGGTCACCGGCCAGCGTCCGACCGCCACCAACACCTTCTCAACTTCCAGCGTCGACGATTTGCCGTCCTTAGTAAGCGTCAACACCGCGCCGCCGGATTTCGACTCGACGTCGGTCACCTCGGTACCGATGTAGTTTTTGATCCCGCGGGCTTTGAAAGACCGGTCGAGCTGCTGGGCACAGTCTTCGTCTTCGAGGGGAAGCAGTTGTGGCAGCAACTCTATCAGATGAACCTCGCTCCCGAACGAGGCAAAGATCGACGCGAATTCGACGCCGACGGCACCGGATCCCACAACGGCCAGGGTTTTGGGGATCTCCTTCAACTCGAGAATATGATCGCTATTGATGATCGAGCGACCGTCCGTTTGCATGTGAGGCAAATTCATGGGGGTGGACCCCGTGGCGATGACGATTTTTTCTCCCTGGATCGTTTCTTCGCCTTTATCACCGGTGATTTTTATCGTGTTGGCGTCGGCAAAACTGCCCACGCCAGTGAACACCTCCACCTTGCGCTTCTTCATCAGAAACTGGATGCCTTTGGAAAGCTTGCCCACGATGGCGCTTTTGCGCTCGTGGACCCGTTGGATGTCGAGTTTGAGATTGCCGACGGTGATCCCCAATTCGGCCGCGCTCTTCATTTCGTCATAGATCTCGGCTGTGTGGAGCAGCGCTTTTGTGGGAATGCACCCGCGGTGGAGGCAGGTCCCGCCCAGAAAAGGGTCTTTTTCGATCAAGGCGGTTTTCAATCCATCGATTCCGGCTCTTATGGCAGCCACATACCCGCCGGGTCCGCTGCCGATAACGATCACCTGGAAATTTTTCAACGATGCTCCCTTCTTTGCTGCGTACGGCCCAAGCCCGAGCGGGCCGATAATCCCGTGAATATTTTTCTGCCGGTGTGCAGGATAACTTGTTGTAATTCGCGGACTGGAGAAGCGTTACGAGCGCACGGGGGGGCTCCTCTCTCCAGGATCCAGCCGTTTCCGAAGGCAAACCGAGAGGGTCTCGAGACGAGGGTTCTGCCGCTCCAAGTGTGCTTATAATACGTTCAAATCGGACCTTTTGCAACCGTTTTCCAGGCCGCCGAAGGGGCAATCGCAGGCCGCGAAACTGGAATCTTGCGCGGTAACTGGTTGATATCAAAACGGGTTATGTAACCAGACAATTTTGGTCCGAAAAATCGGGGAGCACTCGGGACCGGCGCTCCCCGGGGTGCGTTATTGGGGAAGTACCAAGCGTGAGGTGGAGGCGTAATAGTAACCGGTGATGGTCGCGTCGTCGTTTGCGACTTTCTCTTCTTCGTCGAGTCGGGGGTCCACTAGCATCGATATGGTCACATCTCGCTTGCCGAAACGCCACGCCAGATGCGGGCCGGGAAACCAGATGTCGATCCGGCGCCGCCAGCGCCAGTGCATAGAGTCTTCGACGATAAAATCGCCGAGGCCCGAGATGTGGACGACGTCTCCAAAGGAAAACGGCGCCTCGGGGTTGTAGCGCCTCAGGAGGTCACGCGACAGCGCCACGATACCCGTGCGCGTCCTCGTATTCGACGCGGTGATATACGGTGTATCGTCCGTTTCACGCACCGTACTGGAATAGCCAGTTGCCACCAGCCGCGCGTACAGCCTGCCGTCGCTGACGACTGTGTAATCGGCATCCAGGAGCTCTGTGCGAATCATCTCCTGCTCGGCCAGCAGCGATCGTAATGACTCGCCGAGCGCCCCGATTTCCAGGCTGGTGGCGGCGCTGAGTTGCCGGTAGGCTCGAGCCGTGTCCAACCGCTGGGACCGCTCGCCGAGGTACATCGCGCAAGGCACGACGATCGCCGCGGCTGTAATTGCTGCCAAAATTGCCCTTGTGACCGGGAAATCCGACCGTAACCGAGACGCAAGACGGCCGAAGCGCTCTGGCACCAGCCATCCGGCCAGGACGATGTGGACACGCACCCGGCATACCCACAGTCTGGAAACTGCGCTTAGACGTGAGATCCTTGAGATGTGTTGCTGTCGCCGTTTCATGTGAGAAAATCCCCCTAAAAAAAAACAAACGGACCTGAATCGACCCCCAAGGGGCGGCTCCTGGTGCCGTCTTCGAAGAACGGCTTTATGCTGTCAAGCTCCGACAATGATACCGGATCGGGCGGATATCGTCAATCCTAAAACCCGGTTTTGCCGCGCCTGTATGCGCAAAACCCCTATTTTGAACGGGTTAGAAAACTCATCAAAATGGAGATTATTGGCGTGTTGGGGGGTAGCTCATCCGCGCGTCCCGGACAAGCGCCCGTGGGCTCTGGACGGACGTTCGGCGGGCGCTGGGAGGGGCACGGCCCCCGCCGGAGCCGCTGGTTCACTGACCACGATATCTCGTTACCGGCTGGTCTTCGAAAAAGTCGTCCAAAAACACCTCGGTGAGGGTGGCTGGAAAAGCCAGATATACGGGAAGGCCCCTTTGGGGGTCGTAATAGCTGGCAAAAGCACTGGAGTTTTGTATAGAGACCAGGATTTTGTCGCAGATCGCCTCTTGGGTCTCTGATTCGATGGACAATTCGCTGCCCTTGGCCACATCGACGCCTGTTATTACGGTCACCGAAGGCAGGTACATGCCGAATTTCGCGGGGTCGGAGCCGCTAGCCAGAAATGCCCGAGCGAGCAGAATTTCGTGCGCGATCACGTAGTTTTCGAATACGATGATCTGCGGTTGGTTAGACACCTTGTCCACGGGGGAAGCCAGACCGTTTTCGATGATTTGGCCAGAAACGGACTTGCCGTCGATCGTCACCTCACCCTCGATATGAGACTCCATTCTGGTGCCCGAAAATGAGAAATCGCGCACGATAAAGGTCTCCTTATCGGCTTCCGTGCGCGTCTTCAACTCCAACTCGAATTCACCGAATTCAACCGTCGTATGAGATTCTAAAATGTACACGTCGGCGGTTTCCTTGACGGTGGTAGCCGATTTGCCGGCCGGTTGGCCCCGCACATAGATCGTGTAGCTGAAACTGGGCGGTAGTTTCTGCGCGGAAGCCACGGTCGTCGCCGCGAGTACGATAACAAGAACGATCAGCAGGTATTTACTCATTCGTCGGACCTCTCCACGGTCGTTGAAAAAGTTCGAAGTTGCATTCCGGCTCTCGGCCGTGTGGACTATTGTACCACATGGCACGCGAATCCGTTCGCGGGAAAACACACGGCAGTTGGATTGGCCGTCACTATATTGATGGACAAATTTACCGTATTTGATATAGATAGCCGTGTATGGACCGGTTTACCATTTTGATGTACCACCGAATCGTCTCGGAGAAATGTCCGATACCCGACGACGACGGCGAAGAATCCCGCTACGCAGTGGAATTAGAAGATTTCGAATGGCAACTACGTTACATCGCCGAATCCCGGTGATGGGGTCGACCGCACGAGAGCGCTCCCGCGACTTCGTCGAGGGGGGGACGTTGCGAATGCTGCCTCTTTTTGTCCGCTACACGGCGCTCCGATTGGCGAGTCGGGTGTTGGGGGAGGCGGGGTATAGACGCCTTCGCGCCGCGGGACTGGGGAGTTGATCCGTGGACACAGTGTTTTACATCAGCGTTAGTTTTATAGCCTATACATATCTTGTCTATCCGGCGGCGATCGTTTTGTGGGGCGTTTTGATGCCCAAGCGGGTACAAAAACGATACCGAACGGAGCCGCTCTCCGTCGTTCTTGCCGTCAAGAACGAGGAAATCAACGTCAAGACCCGCATCGAAAACCTGCTTTCTCAGGATTATCCACCGGATCAGATCGAAGTCGTCGTGGTATCGGATGGGTCGACCGACCGGACGGTCGAGCTGGTCGGGGAGTACGGCGATGATCGTGTCAAGCTCATTGATCTACCGCCGGTCGGCAAGGCAGAGGCGCTCAACGCCGGCCTGGCCGCTGCATCTCACGACATCGTGGTATTCGCCGATGCGAGACAGCGCTTCGGTGAAAATGTGTTCGCGGAGTTGGTCGCAATGTTCGTGGACGAACAAGTTGGTGCCGTGAGCGGCGAGCTGGTCATCGAATCGGGGGTGGGAAGCGAGGTCCACGAAGGGGCGGGTATGTGCTGGCAGTACGAGAGGCTGATTCGCAGGATGGAGAGCGAGGTGGAGTCGACGGTGGGGGCGACGGGATCGATATACGCGATTCGGCGGGATCTGTATGTGCCTTTGGAGAACCACACGCTACTGGACGATTTCTTGGTGCCGATGAGAATCGTACTGCAGGGTTACCGCGTAATTTTTGTGCGTTCGGCGCGCGCCTACGACATAGCCTCGGCGACGGCATCTCAGGTATTTGCACGCAAGGTCCGCACGCTGGCGGGCAACTTCCAAGCTGTGGCGATGGAGCCGCGGTTAATGAATCCGTTTCGCAACAAGGTGTTCATACAGTTTGTATCGCACAAACTTACGCGCCTGGCAGTTCCGTATTTCTGCATCGCAGCGCTGACTGCCAGTTTGCTATCTTCGACACCGGCGCTGCGCGTCCTGTTCGTGCTGCAAGTGGCTATCTACTTGACGGGCATTTTGAATCTGACGGCATTGGGCAAGACGAAGCTCGGCTCGGTCACTCGAATCGCGTGGACGTTTATCATGCTGAACGCCGCCGCTGTGGTCGGTCTGTGGGTGTTTGCTACCGGCCGTGACCGCCGGCCCACAAGCACGGAAAACGCTCGGCGACCTGCCCCATGAATGGCCGAGACCCGCCACTATGCGCCCCAGAACTACGGAAGATCCGCGGTGGCCGGCCCACAAGCACGGAAAACGCTCGGCGACCTGCCCCAAGAATCGCCGAGACCCGCCACTATGCGCCCCAGAACTATGGAAGATCCGCGGTGGCCGGCGCAATATCTCAGAAGCCTGCGGTGGCAGGCCCTGAATTACGATAGCCAGACGCGCGCGGCGCGGAAGGGAGATTAGGAGTTGTCGGCCAGGTCTTGTAGATATTGCAGGGCGAGGTCGAGGCCATAGCCCGTGGCGCCCTTCGTGTGGTACGAGGCGCCGTGGCCGCCATTCCAGAACGTGCCGGCGATGTCGACGTGCATCCACGGCGCGTCACCCGCAAACTCACTCAGCAGTGCCGCGGCCGTGATCGTCGAGCCGTTTCGGCCCGAATAATTTTTGTAGTCTGTGATATCGCCCTTGATCGCTTTTCGGAAGTGATCAGTGATTGGCAACTGCCACGCCAACTCGCCCGCCTTTTCGCCGGCGGCAATCAAACGGTCGATTTCCGCCTGGTCGTTGCCCATCACTCCGGCGATCCGCGTGCCCAGAGCGATCAAGACCGCGCTGGTAAGAGTCGCAAAATCGACCGTCACCTTGGGATCGTAGTGTTTCCTCACGTACGTGATCGCGTCCGCCAAAATCAGGCGCCCTTCGGCGTCGGTCGAGAGGACTTCGATCGTCTTTCCCGAATACGTCGTCACCACGTCGCCCGGCCGAAGCGCCGTGCCGTCGGGCATGTTCTCGACCGCCGGGACCACGGCAACGATGCGCAGAGGGATGTCGAGACGCGATGCAGCAGCTATCGCATTTATCACGACGGCAGCGCCGGCCATGTCGCCTTTCATCTCACCCATCCCTTCCCAGTGTTTGAGCGAGATACCACCCGAGTCGAACGTAACGCCCTTGCCGACCAGACACACCTGGGGTAGATTTTTCTTCGCCTTGTTATATTCCATGACGATCAGACGGGGCTGCTCCCGGCTGCCCTTCGCCACGCCGAGAATCGCGCCCATCTTGCTCTTCTTCATCTCCGCGGGTGTGATCACGCGGCAAAAAAGCCCGTGTTCCTTCGCTACCGCCTTTGCCTCGTCCGACAGTATCGATGGGGTCAGCAAGTTGGCCGGCGAGTTGACCATATCTCTCACCCTGGCGGTGTACTCCGCCACGACCAGCGCAGATCGCGCGGCACTGCTCAAGCGTGTTCGGTGTCCGTCAGCGAGGATGCTGAGACGTTTCAAGGAATCCGGTTTCGCCGGCTTCTCGCTCAGCGAAAACTGGTACTGGGCCAGCGCAAAACCCTTGACGAATGCGCGAACAAACTTTTCGTCCAGGAGGTTTCCCACGAGCAGGGCGGCCGACCGGAATTTGTGCTTCGAGAGCGCCTTCGATGCGGCTCCGGCGATCTCGGCAGCCGTTTCGGCGGTGAATTTGTCGGGATCTCCCACCCCCATGAGTAAGACGTGGGAAGGCGTTCTTGCCATTCCCAATCCAATGAGGACCGTCGCGCCCGCATCGCCGTCGAACAGGCCCTTTTTTAGGTAATGGCTAACCAGCGACTTGCACGCTCGGTCCAACGCGCGGGCGGGCCCCTGGAGTTTGCGCGTCTTTTGGGCGACGGGCAAGACCACGACCTCTTCCTTGCCGTTGATCTCTCCGGATCTAACAACGACGTTCTTGATCATTTTTCCTCCTGCTTCGGGCATTCCCGATGGGGTGAAACGGCCCGGCCGGCGGGTTGGGGGACTGTCGGGGGTACCGCCGGTCTGGCGACGAGCATTAAAACGCGTACGAAACCCCGGCGGTCAGAATGAAACCGGAGTAATCTACAATGAAATCGACTTCTTCGGGCTGGCCGTCCTCATTCAGTACCGTAAACGACGGGGACTTGCTTTGCATCAATTGAATGCGGCCTTCCACGGAAGCGGCCCATCTGTTGCCGAAGTAATACAGCGCGCCGAGTATTCCATGGACTCCCGCTTCAAAGTTCCATTTGTCTTTCTCGATCGTCTTTAAAGTTTGTCCCGGCTCGAAGATTGGCTCGTAGTCCGGATCGTCGGGATCGTTGTCGGGGTCAAGAACCGTCCCAGCCTCTTTGTATTTTTGGTGAGGGAGTCCGAAGCTGAAACCGCCGCCGAAGTATGGTTGAAACTCTTTCACGGCGGCGTCCGTGAAGTAATACAGGGCCGATGTTTCCAGTACAAACAAATCGACGTCGTAATCGAGCGCGGCATTCACCGATGGCCCTTGCCAGCTGTTACCTACGGTGTCCGGAGGCTCGATACTCGGTACCAGTATTCCCTTCCAGTCAGATTTTAAGAACGCCGCGTAAAAGTTTGCTCGCAGCGCGAATTGCGGGTGGAGCTTGTAGATGTAGGTTCCTTCGATGAGCGGAGCGTTCCCAAAATCATTGCTTACCGTTTCGTCCTGTACCGGATCCGGCACCTTGCTATCGAAGTGGAGTAGAATCTCATCGTTTGAAGCACCTCCCAGAAATCCGACCCTAAGAGAGAAGGAGCCACGCGGAATCGGGCCATGGTACTTGCGGGGTTTGATTATTGGCCCGGCGACCGCAGTGGCCGCCTCCGATAGTATGACCAAAATTAACACAGAAAGCGTAACGCGCTGTTTCATTACAGATCCCCCTTTGTTATCTTTAATAAGCTACAAACCGATCTAAAGTCAATCGAATCTTTGTCGCAACAAGCTTTCGGAAAAGGCTGCAGTGCTCTATTTCACAATAAGTTGCGGTGGTGGGCTTCGCGCTTGACAGCCCCTTTGGGGGTTGATACAGTTCCGACGATTCCAACGTCTGAGGATCCTATAATTGAAAAAAATACTCTTCGTCTGTTCGGGTAACACCTGCCGTAGTCCGCTGGCAGAAGGCATCGCCAGGAAAATCTTCCCCGATCAATCCGCAACCTCCGTCGTAGTCTCGTCGGCTGGTTCTTCCGCCCTCGAAGGGGTGCCCGCTTCAGCGCACGCCGTCGCGGTGGCTGCGCGTCAAGACATCGATTTGACAACGCACCAATCGCGCTTGCTCAGTCGAACCGTCATCAAGGCGGCGGACCTGATCGTCACCATGGGCGAAAAACACCGCAGTACGGTAGGTGTCATCGAGCCAAAAGCGCTCGACTACACAGTGTTATTGACCGAATTCTGCGACGAACGAGGAGACGTACCCGACCCGATTGGCGGCGGGATTGAGGAATACGAAAGTGCTTTCGCACTCATTCGTCGCTGCGTCGAAGCTTTGGCAGCCCGTCTGGACGATTACGATGGATGGAAGAAAACTGGCATCTCCTGAGACGATTGGTGAGGGTAACGTATGAAAATCGCGTTGGGGTCTGATCACAACGGCATAGAATTCAAACAGCTCCTCGTCGAGCATCTGGAGAAAACCGGCTACGAGGTCATCGACGCGGGGTCGCAAGGCGAGGAAAGCGTCGACTACCCGGATTTCGCGTTCTCCGCCGCCGAGATGGTCTCGAACCACGAAGCGGACAGAGGGATTTTGATATGCGGCAGCGGTATCGGGATGTCGATGGCTGCCAACAAGGTCAACGGGATTCGAGCGGCGCTGTGTTTCACGCCTGAGTCTGCGGCGCTTACTCGACAACACAATGACGCCAACGTTCTGGCGCTGGCCGGCTGGCAGAGCGAGGCTTCCGACGTTCTGGAGATCGTCGACAAATTCCTCACCACCGAATTCGAAGGCGGAAGGCACGCGCGCCGGGTGGACAAGATTACATCGTACGAAAAACGGAGAGATGAGAAGTGAAAATCGATTACGACGTACTAGAAGCGATCGATCCCGATGTTGCCGCTGCGATACGCGGTGAAGCGGAACGCGAACACGGCACGCTCGAGATGATTGCATCGGAGAACTTCGTCAGCCTCGCAGTTCTTGCCGCCATGGGAAGCGTCATGAACAACAAGTATGCGGAGGGATACCCGGGCAAACGCTACTACGGCGGTTGCGAGGAAGTTGACAAAGTCGAGGAACTCGCCAGGGAAAGAGCCAAGGCGTTATTCGGCGCCGACCACGCCAACGTCCAACCCCACGCGGGGACACAGGCCAACATGGCGGCCTACTTCGCGCTGCTCAAGCCGGGTGACAAGATGATGGGCTTGAGCCTCTCCCACGGCGGTCACTTGTCTCACGGCCACCCCGTCAATTTCTCCGGGATGTTCTTCGACGTTGTGCACTATGAGGTAGATCCCGAAACGCGTGCGCTCAACTACGACTCGCTCGAACGCCAGGTTCAAGCGGAGAAACCGAAACTTCTCGTCGCCGGCGCCAGCGCGTACGCGCGCACTCTGGATTTTCCGCGGCTGCGGGAAATATGTGATGGGGTCGGTTGTTTGTTGCTGGTGGATATGGCGCACATCGCCGGTTTGATCGCGGCCGGCATCCACCCCAGCCCGGTTCCGTATGCCGACGTGGTCACCAGTACCACGCACAAGACGCTTCGAGGACCTCGCGGTGGATTTATACTCGCTCGCGCCGACCACGCGGAAATCGTCGACAAGCTCACGTTTCCGGGCACACAGGGCGGCCCGTTCATGCATATCATCGCCGCAAAGGCGGTGTGTTTCAAGGAGGCGATGAGCGACGAATTCAAGATCTACCAGAGACAAGTAGTTTCCAACGCCAAGACGCTGGCGCAACGCTTCGTCGATAAGGGGTTCGACGTAGTGGCAGGGGGTACAGACACGCATCTGTTTCTACTCGATTTGACGACCAAGGGACTTTCCGGGAAAAAGGCGGAGAAGGCGTTGGAAAAAGCTGGAATTACCGTCAACAAGAACACCGTCCCGTTCGATCAAAGGAGCCCGTTCATCACCAGCGGAATCCGTGTCGGGACTCCGGCGCTCACGACGAGGGGTATGAAAGAACCGGAGATGGAGCAAATTGGTGACTTGATGTGCCGGGTTCTGGAAGATCACAAAAACGAGACGGTGATCGCTGAGGTGCGGGAGCAAACCCGCCAGCTATGTGATGCGTTCCCGCTCTACGTCGAACTGAGAGCGTAACGGATTTGAGAGAGGTGTCTTAGATCATGAAATGTCCGCAATGTGGACACATGGAGGACAAGGTGGTCGATTCCAGAACCACCAAGGAGGGCGAAGCGATACGGCGGCGCCGTGAGTGTTTGAAGTGTGGTCAACGATACACGACCTATGAATACATCGAGCGGGCGCCGTGGATTGTCGTCAAGAAGGATGGTCGCCGCGAGCAGTACGATCGAGAGAAAATACTTGCAGGGCTCATCAAAGCGTGCGAGAAACGGCCCATTTCGAGAGATCAATTGGAAAAGCTGCGGGAAGACGTCGAGGGAGCAGCCTTTGGCAAGTTTAAAAACGAAGTCAAAACCAGCGTACTGGGTAAAGAAGTGATAGATCGATTGCAAGAAATGGACGAGGTGGCGTACGTTAGATTCGCGTCGGTGTACCGTCAGTTCAAGGACATCAACCAGTTCATGAAAGAACTCACGTCGTTACTGAACAAACCGGGTTCCACGGGGCTTCAGGGGAATGGCGGAACCGAAGGCCCAATGGGGACCGGTTCCAGGAACAAACAAGGAGGCGGGTCTCGTGGAAGTTCGGACCGCGAAGGAGGTCGAAATGACTGACAGATTACGGTGTGGTAGTCGTTTGTGGATCCTGGTTGCGATCGGAGTACTTGCGGTGACGATCGCCGCGCCGGCACCTGCCGAAGAATCCGTTGTGTTCACGTACAAGTTCAGGGAGGGCTACAACCAGGACTACAAGATCAAGTTCTCCCAGGAGATGTATTTTGGGTCTTTCGGTATGAGTTTTTTCTGGGACCTGGAAGTTACCTTCAAGTGCGTCGGTATAACGGAAGACGGCAAGTTTAATATGGAGGTCGTTTTCAACAAGGTTGATGCGTCGAGGATGCAGGGCGACCGAATGGAAGAGACCAAATTGGGAGAGCAGCTGACCGGACAGACGGTCGCGTGCGTGGTCGATGTTCATGGTGAGGTCGATGACATCAAAGCGATGGGATACATCGAAGCGTGGCGGCAGATAGAGCGAGACATTAAGACGGTCATACAGGCATTTTTCGTGTATTTGCCGGCTGAGGAGGTTGCGAAGGGCGAAAACTGGGAAAACACCGATGAAAGGAACCAGGAAGAACTGCATATCACATCGCGATCCGAGTACGAATTTAAGGAAATAAAGGACAAAAAGGGGCGTCAATGCGCCAAGGTTAAAGCGAAAACCGAAGTTGGAATAGGCGGCGTGCAGGAGACCCCACAGGGGGACTTCAAAGCGGAAGGTGAAGGGGAAGGCGAGACCGAGTTTTATTTTGACGTTGCCGACGGGATCATCGTTAAATTGAAGGACGAGATGGAAATCAAAATGGACATGACTCCCGTGGCCGGTGGTGATGGTTTTGAGATCACCCGTAGTTATCAAATCGAGGTAGAGCTGTTGTAGGACAGCAGGAGGTGGAGAGGGATCGTGCCTCCGATAAAGGAGTCGGCAAAGGGCAAAGAACTTCTGCGGGAGATGTCGTTCTTAGAACACCTCGATGACCTTCGAGGTGTTCTTATTCAGTCGGCGATCGTTTTTCTGGCATTGGTGATCGTCTTCTGGTTCTTCAGCGGCCGTATCATTGATTTCCTGATCAGCGACCTTTCTGTCGACGAACTGATATTTTATGCGCCTGCCGAAGCGTTCATGGCGAGAGTCAAGGTCAGTCTCGTGCTGGGCTTGTTGGCTGCGTACCCGTTTATCCTGTTCAAGGTGTGGTCGTTTGTTACGCCGGCTCTATTTGCTCGCGAGCGCTCAAAGGTATACCCCTTCATTATCACGGCGTCGACCTTGTTTTACGTCGGGGTTGGGTTTGCATACTTGGTTATAATCCCGGTCGCGCTGGAGTTTCTACTTGGATTTGGGACGGATCACTTGTCGCCAATGATCTCGGTTACTTCGTATTTCAGCTTCGTGGCGAGGCTGTGTGTGACATTCGGACTGGTATTCCAGCTACCCGTGGTTGTTTTCGTGCTGAGTATGCTGGGAATAGTGTCGCCGCGATTTCTTCTGCGCCAATGGCGATACGCAGTCTTGATCATCTTTGTGACGGCAGCAATACTCACCCCGCCGGATCCGGCGTCCCAAGTATTGATGGCGCTGCCGATTATACTGCTGTATATTGGCAGCGTTTTGGTCGCGCACATCACATTCAGGAAGAAGGAGGATTCGACCGATCCGCCAGCATCTGAGTAGGGTGGCGGACACCGGCCGGGCACGGGAGGACCTATTGACGAAGAAAGTAACAAAAGCAACAGCGAAGAAAGTCGTCAGATTTGCGCTGGAAAAGAAGGCGTCTGAAATCGATCTGATGGACCTACGCAAAATTACGCCGGTCACCGATTTTTTCATCATCTGTACCGGAAGCAGCGACGTTCACGTCAAAGCCATCGTCGACTCGGTTGCTGACAGCTGCAAAAAGGATGGAATCGCGGTGTATCACATAGAGGGGTACGAGTCGCTCCGATGGGTGCTGATCGACTTGGTCGAAATCGTGGTCCACGTCTTTCAGCGTGAAATCCGCGAATACTACCAGCTGGAGAGGCTTTGGGGAGACGCGCCGACGGACAAGTTTGGCTACGAAGACGTGGAAATGAGTTCGTGATAATACGGGATTCAATACGCCGATCGCTCGAAGATGGGCTGCGAAGCCTAGACATGGCTGATGCGGGGGTACCCCTGGTCCTGGAGCGGCCCAGGGAGGCGGCTCACGGTGACATGAGTACACCCGTGGCAATGGCGCTGGCCAAGACACTCCGTAAGAACCCGCTGGAGATCGCGGAGTCCATCGCCGCAAAAATCAAACTTCCGTCGGATATCGTTTCCTCGGTCGAGGTGATCAAGCCGGGATTTATCAACTTCCGCTTCGCCGATGCGGCCCTCAGACAGGGTTTGCTCACGGTGATCTCGTCCGGTGACGGTTACGGATCGTCGGGAATCGGCCGTGGGTTCCCACACCTCATCGAATACGTGTCGGCCAATCCCACCGGCCCGTTAGTAATTGTTTCGGCGCGGGCGGCCGCCGTCGGCTCGGCGATAGTGAACCTGTTGAACTTCGCCGGTTTTGAAGCCAAAAGCGAGTATTACGTGAACGACCACGGTGGCCAGGTGACCGCGCTGGGGGAGAGTTTCAAATACCGTTTGCGCGAGCGCTTCGGCCTGCTCGAACCCGGGGAGGAGATCGGCGCGTACCCGGGGGAATACCTCAAGGCGTTGGCGGAAAAAACGCCGGAGCCGCTCTGCCGTCACATGTTGGAAGAGCGCGACGAAGCGCGCGACAGAGCGGGCGGCGATGGGAACGCCGTAACCCAGGATGCGATGAGGTACGCGGTCGATGCGATTCTCTACGGGATAGACGTCGACCTCGAGGCTTTTGGGATAAAGTTCGACAACCGATTCCTGGAGTCATCGCTCCACCCGAGAGCGGTCCGGGACACACTCGAATATTTCGTCGGCGAAGGCGTCACTTACGAGCAGGATGGGGCTGTCTACTTTCGTTCAACCGATTTTGGGGACGACAAGGACCGTGTTCTCAAAAAAAGCGATGGCAACCCGACGTATTTTGCTGCGGACGTAGCCTATCATAGAAACAAACTCGATCGCGGTTTCGCGCGCGCGGTAGATCTCTTAGGGCCGGACCACCACGGTCACGTTCCACGTATGAAAGCGGCGATGTCGGTGCTAGGTGCGGCGGCCGACTGGCTGGAGGTGCTGATCGTCGGATGGGTTACGCTTCTTGAGGATGGAAAGCCTGCGGCAATGAGCAAGCGCAAGGGTGAGTTCGTGACGCTGAGAGATCTGGTCGATGATGTAGGTGCGGACGTTGCCAAGTATTTTTTTCTCATGAGGCGAGCCAATACCCCGCTCGATTTTGATCTGACCCTTGCGCGGAAGCAGTCGGATGAAAATCCCGTTTACTACGTCCAGTACGCACACGCGCGAATTTCGAGCGTGACTCGCTTCGCGCGGGAAAATGGTCACGGTTACGATACGGAGACGGTCGACCTGGACAAACTATCGGCTGGGTCGGAGAGAGAGTTGATGAAGCAAATTGTATATTTACCCCTGGTGGTCGAAGGCGCCGCGCTGAGCATGGAGCCCAACCGATTGACCGTTTACGCGCAGGAACTGGCCGCGACCTTTCATCAGTTCTATCACGAATGTCGGATCGTATCCGACGATCGTTCGCTGACCTCGGCACGATTGCTACTGGCCGACGCGACGCGTCAAGTTCTCAAAACAACCCTTCACCTGTTGGGCGTCAGCGCTCCGAGCTCGATGTAGATGGCGCCGAGAGACTTCCATGGGAGAGAGATGAAATGAAGAAGGACAAGCTGCTGATCGTGGGATCCGTTGCGTTCGACTCGGTAGAGACCCCCGCCGGAAAAACCGAGATGGCGATGGGAGGATCGGCCAGCTTTGCGTCGATCGGGGCCAGTTACTGGTGCCAGCCGCTTGTCGTGGGAGTTGTGGGTGAAGACTTTGGGAAAAAACAGTTCGATCGTTTCGCGGATCATGGTGTTGATACGCGTGGTATCGAAATAGCCTCGGGTAAGACATTTCATTGGCGGGGTCGATATCACGACGACTTCAAAAGCCGTGACACGCTGGAGACAGCACTCAATGTATTCGAGTCATTCGACCCGGAAATCCCACGCGAATATGCCGATGCCAACTACGTGTTTCTTGGCAACATAGATCCCACATTGCAAACAAAAGTCCTGGATCAAACCTCTGCGAAGGTGGTTGCCATGGACACGATGAACTACTGGATCGACACAGCGATGGATGCATTGAAAAATGTCATCGAACGAGTCGATCTGTTGTTCATCAACGATGAAGAGGCGCTCCAACTCAGCGGCGGAGCTAGTGTATTGGGAGCCGCTAAAAGTATTCTTGCTATGGGCCCGAGGTACGTGGTCATCAAACGGGGGGAATATGGCGCGCTGCTCTTTGGACCGGACATGTGTCTTTTTGTTCCGGCGATATTGCTGGAAAAAGTCGTCGATCCGACCGGTGCTGGTGACGCTTTCGCCGGCGGCTTCATGGGGAGCCTAGCCAGTAAGGGTGTATTGGATCGCTTGTCGCTATCGTCAGCTTTGATCAACGGGACAGTAATTGCTAGCTTCGCCGTGGAAGCGTTCTCGGTCGACGGGATCTGCGACCTTGGCCAAAACGAAATCGCGGCACGCACAGAGCAGCTCGAAAGCATGATCGGCCATTGACGATGGTTAACCGAATATGAAACGGTCGATTCTGTCGGCTTCACGGCGTTCCAAGCGCGATCTCAAACCAGAAAACATCGGCTCAGCTTTTTGATGAAGCTTGGCGGAGAATGTGGTATAATGCCAACTTACAGCACTGCGGGGCAAGCTAAACCGCCGGATCCCGGCGGGTAATAACACATGTCATCACAAAGACTTACGAGAGACGAGATTGAGAGGGCCCAGAGCCTGGTTGTACGCATCCAGGGTATGTCGTCCTGTCAAATCTCTACGGACGAGTCGGGCAAGATCACGGAAGTTCACGTCGTCGCGACGATGGACAAATCTCCAAAACTTATCGCCCGGGACGTAGAGTCGTGTCTCAAGGCGGAGATGGGACTGGATGTCGACCACCGGAAAATTGGAGTCGTCATGTTCGATTCGGTTACCCCTGATCCGCCGACTAAGCCCACCATACAGCCCCCTCCGAATTCTTCCTCGCGGCTGGATCCAGAGGTCTCGTTATCCTCGCGGCCAACTTTGGATCCCGCCCCCGGTCCTCGGCCGACTCTCGAAGAGAACGTCGTGGAGTTTCCGGTCGAAGAGTACCCTTCCCGATTTGCCTTCCAAAGCGTGAACTTGTTTTTCTCTCAAAAGGGAGCACATGCCGAGGTCGAGCTCATCCGCAATACCGTCGTTGCGTTCGGCAGCACTCACGGGGAAAGACCGAGTCGGTCGTCCTTGTTTGTCATTGCCGAAGCTACACTACGGGCCGTGTCGGAATTTCTTGACGAACCCACCTCGCTGTGCTTAGGTGGTTTGCGGCGCATCACCGTCGGCGATGATCCGGTAATCGTTGTCATCGTGGACTTGATCAAAGGACGCGACCGCAAGAGTCTGGCGGGCGCATCGCTCGTTGACGACGACGAGAACCAGACTGTCGTGTTTGCGACGCTCGATGCTGTCAATCGGATTCTCGGTAAACTGGATTTTAAGAACGCGCTCGAGTATAGAATTAAATAGAAGTGAACAATGCCCCGGGAAACGGATCGATCTGGTTCAAGATCTTTTACGTTTCCTACATCATCTTAGGTTTTGCTTTTTTCGCCTACCTCATGCAGGACTTTCCGCTGGAGCGGTTCAGGGAAGTCCTGCTGTTCATAGCACTGATTGTCGTCGCGGATACCGCGCAAATCACGCTGCCTCGGGGCGGGGCGTCGATCTACGCCTCAAGCTCTATCGATCTGGCCGCAATCGTTCTTCTCGGGCCCACCGCCATCGTTTTTGTCGAGGCGATCGCCTCTTTTTTTACAGAAGTTTTCGTGCAACGACGACCGGCGATGAAAATCGCCTTTAATATCCCGCTTCTGATCATAACGGTGGGTGTGGCGGGACTGACGTACCACGCATTCGATCCAGCGTGGAAGTCGCTCGACTCGTGGCGGTTCCTCGTGCCGCTGACGGTGAGCGGTGTGGTCTACTACGCCGTCAACACCATCTCGATTAGCACGATCATCGGGTTGAGTACGGGGAAAACCCCTCTGTTTATATGGAAACAAAACTACATGTGGACGTTTTTCCATGTGTTCGCGTTCATCCCGCTGGGGGCGATTATCGCACTGGTCTACGTGAGCCACGGTCCGTGGACCGTCCTGCTGTTCGTCGTTCCGATTTTCCTGGCGCGATACACGTTCAAGCTCTACGTGGAAATGAAGGAAGCGCACATCAACACCGTGGCGGCGCTCACATCGGCGATAGACGCCAACGATCCGTTCACGCATGGCCATTCGTACCGCGTTTCCCGATACGCGCTGCGCGTCGGAAACGCCATGGGCCTATCGTCGCGCGACTTGGAGATCTTGGAATACGGCGCGCTCCTGCACGACATCGGCAAAATCGCCATCCAGCACGATATCCTGCTCAAACCGGAACGGCTCTCCGAACAGGAACTGCTGACACTCAAACAACATCCCACCATCGGCGCCGATATCGTCGTGAACCTGAAGTTTCTCAAAGAGGCGGCCGTTCTGGTCCGGTACCACCACGAACAGCCCAATGGTCGGGGTTACCCGCAAGGTCTAAAGGGTGACGAAATCCCCATCGGAGCGAGGATCATCCTGGTGGCGGACGCGTTCGACGCGATGACGTCCGACCGTCCTTACCGCAAGGGGTTAACCATCGACAAAGTCGTCGAACAGTTCGAAAAATACGGCGGCGAGCAGTTCGACGGCGAGATCACTGCCCTGACGCTTGAACTCCTCCGAAACGGAAATTTCCCACTCATAGTCGAATCAGACCCGACCACAGCTATTTACGAGTCTCTCCGTGAGCGCTTATAATACTCGCACCCTAGGGGGGTGAATAGAATATGAAATACGAAGATTCGGGCGTAAACATCGACAAAGCAAACAAAGCCACCAAAGCGATTTCCGCATTTGTCAAATCGACGTGGGGCACCGACGTGCTTTCAGAGGTCGGACATTTCGGGGGACTTTTTCGGGTGCCGGACGGGTACAAAGACCCGGTGCTGGTCAGTAGCATGGACGGAGTCGGCACCAAGATCATGGTCGCGCAGCGGGCGGGCCGATACGGCACGATTGGGCAAGACTTGGTGAATCACTGCGTCGACGACATCCTGGTCCAGGGGGGGCGACCGTTGTTTTTTCTGGACTACCTGGCAGCGGGGGCGCTTCAGCCGGAGATGGTGGTCGATGTCGTGCGCGGTTTGAGCACTGCGTGTCGGAGTAACGGTTGCGCGTTGATCGGCGGAGAAACAGCCGAGATGCCGGGGCTTTATCATGGGGAAGATTTCGATCTGGCGGGCTGTATCGTAGGAGTAGTCGAGCGCGGAGCCATCATAGACGGATCTGATATTCAACCGGGCGATGTTTTGTTCGCGATGCCTTCGAACGGTCTGCACACGAACGGATTTTCGCTGGCCAGGCGGTTGATCTTCGACAAACTAGGGTTATCGGTCGACGACTATGTTGAGGAATTCGGGTGCAGGGTCGCTGACGAACTTCTAAAGATCCATGTTTCTTACCTGGATCCTGTGACGGAGTTATCGAAAGAGGTCACCATAAAAGGACTGGCGCACGTCACCGGCGGCGGTGTATTGGAAAACTTGCCCAGAATTCTACCGGAGGGCTGCGGAGCGGAGATCCGCAACGGATCCTGGCCGGTGCTTCCTGTCTTCACCTACATACGGGACAAGGGCGATGTCGTCGACGCGGAAATGTACCGAGTCTTCAATATGGGTATCGGAATGTTGGTCGTCGTCGGCAAGAAAGACGCGGACAAAATGCCGGACACCGCCTCGGGAACGCCCATCCACAAAGTCGGCCTCATCACACCCGCCCCCGGCACCGTCAACATCATCTAACC
>CBDVBX010000028.1:0-25098 GCA_965372335.1 uncultured bacterium
CAGTTGTCGCAGTTCGGAGAAATCTGGAATGATCTGTCGAACATCTCTCGCGCTTTGGCCCATTGGCCAATTACATGATGGGTTGCGCCAAGAGCATTTAGTGTTGAGACGTCGGCGGGGGCAAGTTCGACCGTGCGGTTTAGCCAATGGATAGCTTCTTCGTACTCGTCTACGCGATAAAAGAAAAAGCCCAAAGAACGGTGGTCGCTGAAAAAGTCTTTTCGTTCATTAGCTGCCGTTTCGAGCACCTGCTTCGCCTCGTCGAGGCGGCTTTGAGCGCGGTAGGTACGCGCCAGTCCACGGACGGCCAGATGGTAGTTGGGGGCAAGCCGTAACGCGGCTTTGAAGCACGCGATCGCGCTGTCGGGTTCCTGGGAGAGCCGGTAGATGTAACCGAGTTGGAAATGGGCGCGGGGATCAGACGGCGACATGGATCTTCCTGCTTTTAGTTCTTCGAGAGAGCGCTCCCAATAGGATTCCTCGTATGTGTTCGTGTACAGTTCGAAGTAGGTCTGGCCCAATGCAGTTCTGCCGGGACCAAAATCGGGCATGGCCTCCCGGACGCTTTCGAGAAGAACCGCCGCAGAGTCCGGGTTCTCAAGGAGCAACCCGATGGCGGATGTGTAATCGCGAGCGTTGGTATCGTCGGCCGGAAAATACGCGTCATATTCGCCTGGATCGGCATTATCGATGCCGACCAGCTGGAACAACTCCGCGGTCATCTCGCCGGGCGAAGGAGTGTCACCAGCGAAATCGACCACGGCGTTTCTAAGCTCCTCTCCGGAGTCATCCAGTAGCCGCAATGTCACACGTTTCTTGTCCGTGTATCGCTGAATGTCACCGGCCATCACGTAGTTGACGCCAAAGGCATCCCTGGCTTCCGGAGCACCAACCGGATCGGCGTACGCAACGAATTTTCCGGGAACTACCCACATTGAACCGTGGCGTTCGGCAGCATCCTCGAGCATGTCAGAGACAATCGAGGCGAGACCCATACCATAAGCGTTGTAGTCGGGGCCGAGTTTGCTCTCGATCGGCAGTACGGCCAGTCTCATATCAGTTACGTACGGAGACGGTTCACCCCTGCGCCACAACTTGTAACCCGCAAAACCTGCAACTATGACCGCGAGCGCGATCACGGCTGCAGTGCGATACCGTATGACGCGTTGTCGCTTTTGGGTCCAACTGATGGGGGCAACGGTCGCGCCGGCGATCGAGCTTTCCCAACCCATATCCCGCGCAACGTCGAGCAAGTCCTCGATTAGCGAGTCCGCCGTCTGGTAGCGCTTGTCGACGTCTTTTTCCAAACAGCGGTCGACGATCTTAGAAACCTCTTTCGACACCTTTGGATTGGCCTCGCGCGCGGTCTGGTGGTCTTCGTTCAGGATCGAATACACCATCGCCTGGTCTATCGTACCGCGAAACGGCAGTTTGCCCGTGAGCATTTCAAACAGCACAATCCCGAGCGACCATATGTCGGTGCGCCCGTCGACGTCTTGGCCGTTGGCCTGCTGGGGTGACATGTACGCGACGGTGCCGAGTGTCATATCGCTGTGCGTAATGCGCGTTTCGCCGGCCAGGCGTGCCAGTCCGAAGTCGACGATTTTTACGTAGCCCTCGTCGTTGATCATGACGTTTCCCGGCTTGATATCGCGGTGGATGATGCCGCGCCGGTGAGCACACGAGAGGCCCTGCGCGAGCGAGTAGGCGATCTGGAGAGACGTGAACGGATCGAGCGGCGCTTCCGAGAGCATGTGGCGAAGAGACGGACCGCCGTAAAAGGTCATGGTCATAAAGGGCCGGCCCTCGTCGGTTTCGTCTACTTCACCGATCTGGCAAATATTGGGATGATCGAGGGAGGACGCCGCGCGTGCCTCTATGAGAAAGCGTTTTTTGAGGTTTTCGTCGGCGACCAGTTCTGCGTTGAGGATTTTGAGCGCCACGACCCGGCCAGGCACACGAAGATCCTCGGCCTTGAAAACAACGCCCATGCCTCCGGCGCCAATCCGCCTGAGGATTCTGAAATGGGATACGGTGCTGCCGATCACGCCACTGCTGCTCTCCCCGGCATACCAGCCAGGTTAGCTCCTTCAACCAACTGGTAAACGGTAGCACGTGAACGGATGAATTGCCAGCGCCACGGTCGCCAAGCCGAGTTTTCATGGGCAGTTGCGGTGGTGCGGGCCCCGGGGAAGGCCACCCCGGGATTGGTTAAAATAGTGTAAGTCTTTGTTTAAAATCCCGTTACGTATGTGGCCGGTGGCGCGATTTTACCCCGACGGGAGATTCAATTCGCACCAGTTCAGGAATTAGTGGACAGTTTCATCCTGTGTTTCGGTGCGGTCGCGCGATTCCCCCTGGGCGATGAAAGCCGCCCAGATGAAGGGATGATCCGGAAGACCTCGACCACGAAGACTCCCGATGATTTCAATTTGGAGTTCTCGCAGCCGGTAGGGCAGCGTCCGGTCGTCTCGCGCGTACAACGGGGCCGCAAAGCGAGCCGCGTCCTGGTCGGATACCTCCCATAACGCGCTCACCACGGATCTCGCTCCAGCCATATGAAACGCTCGGCGCAGACCGTACACACCCTCTCCGGCCTCCGGTTCTCCCAGGCCGGTCTCGCAGGCCGAAAGAACTACCAGGTCACAACCGGTTAGGTCCAGCGACGAAACTTCGAACGCCGTCAACACGCCGTCTTCACCGTCGTCATTGGTGGCTATTTCGCCGCGGCGGTTGGCACCCGCCAGGAATAACCCAGACAACAACAACGGGTTCGACACAGGTGCCTCGGCGGCGCCATCGCCGGTGGGGTCCGATCCGCAGCGCCCGCTGACGTAGTAACCGTGTGTGGCAAGATGGATAACACGCTTTGTCTCCGCGTTTTTTTTGAAAGCACCTTCTGTGGCTTCCGCACCCAGCAATACCGTGGTCGGTTCGCTCTCCAGATCGGCCCAAGTGGCGACAATTTGTTCGACCTCGCGTCGAGTGCCCGGCAGTGGATTCACCATTGTGTTCCGAAAGTCGTCGCAGTTGGGTAGGGCACCCCTGCTGACCGCCGGCTCGGCAGCTTGGTTGACGGTGCTTGCGTTTGTTCGCGAAAGGTCGTAATCGGGGTCACCGACAGCGAGTAGGCCCACGGCCGGCACAGCCTCTTCGGCCAGACGCAGCAGATCACGTCCCGACGATAGGTAGTGGAGTGCGTGCCGTTCGATGAGGTAGTCATTGGGGGCCACCGGTAAGCCAGCAAACGACACCAAATTCAACGCGGCGTCGGGGCACACGAATACGAGGTCGCTTCCACTGACATAATCGACGATCGGCAGCCAGGCCTTTGCGTAAACTTCCCCCGCGATTGTTCGATATTCGGCGACGTCGGCGTGACTCGGCGCGCCAAGAGAGGCCACTTGTTTGAAATGACGTCGATAGGTGCCAACGAGATCGTCGATTACCACGGCGTCACCCAAATCAACGATTACCGGATCGGCATTCTTGCTAATGACAATCGCGGCATACGCCGGCGTTATGGTGTCAGGATCGAATTCGGCGTGTTGGTACTGCAGATACTCCACCAGTGAAGCGTTGGCCGGCAGTTGTTCGAGGACCCGCTCCAAAGTAACAGCTTTCGCGGCGCGCCACTTTCTGAAACTAGCGCTTTTCTCCGCCAGTTTCATTTCCTCGGTATTGATCAAATCCGTGAGCGACCTGATCTCGGAACGGTATTGACTTATCGACGCCCCAGGTCCTTGAACAAACATGTCGGATAGTTGCTTTTTGTGGCGTTGAAGAGAGTCGGCCATGGCACGGACGTCAGCATCCGGTTCCATCACAATGGTCTTCGTTCGTTCGAACATGACGTCGGACACTTGACCTTTTCCGCGGAGGATCACGTTTACGACGTCTTTTTCCACTTTGGAGTCGGCAGGATGAAACTCGAGGAAGGCGCTCAAGTAGCGACTAATCGCGTTTGCGAGTTCGCGCGAGTAGCTTAGCGCGTCCCTTTCCGTCAGGGCCCGGCCATTGCGGATCAGATTCTCTTGATAGATTTCGCACGCGCGATCGTAAAACGCAAAGGCACTATCGGCTTTACCCTCATGACGGTATACCGTCGCGGTGTTTTCCAAAACGCCGGCTACGGCGGGGTGGTCCGGTCCCAAGACCTTTTGGTTAATGTCGAGTGCCCTCAGGTAGCACTGCAGCGCTTCTTCTTGTCTGCCTTGCTCGTGGTACAAAACGCCGAGGTTGTTCAACGTTACCGCCACTCTTGGGTGGAATCGGCCCAATGACTTTTCTCTGATTTCGAGCGTGCGGCGAAAGCACCTTTCGGCTTCTTCCTGCCGGTCGGTATGCGTGTACACTCTGGCGAGATTCGCCAGTATGTAGGCCAGGTCGGGATGATCGGGGCCGTACGTCTTCTCCGTTATCTCCAGGGCGCCCAGCAGGAGCGGTTCGGCTTGTGCGTATGCCCGCTCGGCCTGATAGAGGTTCCCCAAGTTCATCATTGTATTGGCTACTTCGGGATGGGCGGGTCCCAGTGTGGCTTTTTTGATTGTGATCGCGCGTTTGTAGTATTGCTTGGCCTTGGCGTACTGGCCCAAGGCAACGTAGGTATTTGCTATGTTTTCGATCGCGAGCGCCACGTCGGGATGGTTTTCTCCCTGGGTTTCACTCATTATAGTGACGGCGCGCTGATACATGGACAGCGCCTTGGCGTAGTCGCCGGTTTCGTGATAGATGAGCGCGAGATTCGAAATACATCCTCCCACACCGTCGCCGAATGGACCCTGGGCTTCCTCGTATAGCTCCAACGCCTTTTCGAAGTTGGTTTTGGCCAGCTCCAGCTGTCCCAATTTGAGATGCGATATCGCCAGATTGAGGACGCAGTCGGCGACCTTTCCCGGCGGCGGGTTTTCTGCCCGGTCAAAAACGGCGAGGGCTTTTTCGAATACCGGTACCGCTTGGCCCGGCGAACCCAGCTGATCGTACAGTATACCGATGTACATCATGCTGTTGGCGGTTTCGGCATGATCCGGGCCCAGGACCTCTTCGCGAATGGCGAGCGCACGGTTCCAGTACTTTCTGCTCTCCTCGTATTGGGCCTTGTAGAAGTGTGCTATTCCGAGCTTCACCAGAGCGACGGCGACGGTAGAGTCGACGTGGCCGTACTGCTCTTCTGCCAGGGCGAGCGCCCGAAGTTCTACTACAATGGCGGAGTCGAAGTTCGCCGCTTTCGCCAGTGAGTCGCCACGGGCGAGCAAATTAGAGATCGTCTGATCGCCCACAACCGGCGAAGAGGCCATCGCTACAACCAAAGTCACCGGCATCCAGATAGGTATTCGCCTCATCCCGTCCTCCTTGGTTCAAGAACGGAGTCCGCCAATCCTGGTGATTATCTCCAATGAAATTAACCCACACACGTGTAATCGAGCGCAACAACAATATGGATACGAGCCTTTTGCGCATCCTTTTTACTGGTCGGCGCTCATACTAATAGGGGAGATGCAATAGTCCCGGATTGGTTCTTGCAGTATCCCAGAGGTTCGAACGTAAGCCTCCTTGCAACACGCAACGAGGAAGGAGGGGGAATCATGACGAATCTCAAAATGGGTACTCTGAGAGGGAAAAGACCGTATCGCACGGCGCGCACCTCTTTGGCCGATCCATTTCTGGCGTCTGTACTCTTGCTGATCGTGGCAGCATCGCTGGGTCTATGCCCGAATGCCGCGCGCGCACAATGTCCTGAGGAACCGCCACTACAAAACTATACCGGCGTCGGCAACGTGTCTTGTCCCTGCTTTATTGCTGGTGAACAGGCGGGGGCTGTATTAGACGTTCCCGCAAACCATTACCCTTTGGAAATATTGCGGATTGGCGTTGGCTGGGGGTCGCAGTTTGGCGGGGCCTTTGCCCAAATCGAACAGGCAATTTACGTGTACGAAGCCGGTCTGCCAAATCCGGGGGTGCCGATATTCACACTTCTGGGACCCCAGCTCAACGATGGCGTCATCAACGAGTTCAATATCGAACTGCTGCCGGGCGAAGTTACCGTCAACAGCGGTCCGTTTACTGTCTCGCTCGAGTTCTTTAACGACAACGTGAACGACCCTTTCGCGCCCACGGTTGTGCATGACGGTAATGGATGTCAATCTGGCAAGAACGTTGTCTACGCCATTCCGGGCGGCTGGTACGACGCTTGTGTGCTGGGAGTTACCGGTGACTGGGTGTTCTATGTGGTGTACAGACCGTGTGTCCCAACAGGAGTAGACGACGGACCGTTTCTAGCGTCGTCGGTTCCTGCGTTTCTGCAGACGCCGCGGCCGAATCCATTCGAATCGAGTACCGAAATCGGATTCGTTCTCTCGAAACCCGGTCACGCTGATATTTCGGTTTACGATGTGAACGGCCGGCGAGTGGCCAGTCTCGCGAGTCAAACATACCCCGCGGGAACGCATGGCGTCATCTGGGATGGAAGCGGCGACACCGACGCGCGTGTGCCGTCTGGAATATACTTTGTGAAGCTGGAGGTAGGCAGCTATACGTCGGTCAAAAAGATCCTTTTGACCAAGTAACACGCCTCGCGTCAGTCCAAACGTAACGAGGGGATCCTGGCGGCGCGACCTACTCGGTGCGCTTAATAACCACCACGGTGAGGTCGTCGAACTGGGGTGTATCGCCCGCGTGAACATTGACGCCGTCGACGATTCTTTCGATCAACGCGCTCGAACGTTCGTTCCTGTACTCTCCGATCAACGAAACTAGCTGCTCTGTACCGAACGGCTGATTCGATGAGTTCGCCGCATCGGTTATACCGTCTGAGTAAACTACCAACACGTCTCCCGAATTCAACGAAACGGTCTCCTGCCGATACTGGATGTCCTCAAAGACGCCGAGGGCGAGGCCTCCCGATTCGAGTCGCGCAATGGTGCCGTCTGCCTTAACGAGGATAGGTTGTTCGTGGCCTGCACTACAATAGACGAGTTCGTGACGGGCGTGGTCGAGCACTCCGTAGAACAACGTGACAAACCGTTCGTCATCGGTACACCGGTAGAGCAACTTGTTGGCCCGTTCGACCCGTTCGCTTGCTGGAGCGTCGACGAGAGTCTGCCCGCGCAGCGTCGCCTGTACATTGGCCATTAGCAACGATGCGGGGAGCCCCTTCCCAGACACATCCCCGAGACAGACGGCGAGCTTATTATCATCAATGGGAATGAAGTCGAAATAGTCACCGCCCACTGACTGAGCGGGTATGCTGTCACCAGCAATGTCGTACCCGTCGATTCTCGGCGGATGTTTGGGTAAGAGATTTCGTTGTATCTCGAAAGCGAGCTTGACCTGCTCCTCCATGCTGTTTTTGTCTTTGACGAGCCTGGCGTTTTCGATAATGTGCGCAGATTGGGCGCCAATTATCGACATCAGGCTCTCATCTTCCGCATTGAAGTTGTCGCCGGCGGCACGTTTTTTGTTGAATACGGTGAGTATGCCTATCAATTCGGACTTGATCATTAACGGTAAACACATTACGGTGCGGATCGTATCGTCCCAACTGATTCCTCTGAAACGGCGATCTTTCGATGGATCACTGATCACAAGAGGTTTTTTGTTGAGCAACATCCAGCCAAGAAGGCTTTCGTTTACCGAGTATTTCTGGTGCTGAGCGCTGCTGGTAACGACTCGGACCTGTGTTGCCATCGAGGGGCTCTCACTGCGGTCGAGCAATGTCACAACCGCCTGCTCAGCATTGACCGCGTGCATCGAGCGGTCAACAAGCTTTTCGATGGCGTCATCCGGATCGGCTGAGGTTCCCATCGCGACGGCCAAATCGTTGAGTATCGAAAGCGTCTCCACCGATTGCCTGAGACGGCGGATTTCTTCGCGAAGCGATTCGACAGCGGCACTATCGTCCGACGCGCTTTTACTCATCCCACCGGAAAACACCCCCGATAACGGATTGCGAAAGCCTTTCTTATTCATGATATTCCGGCGCCCGCCTTCCGCGCCGCTTAGTTAAACTTGGGTTTGGAATCTCCGTCGCGCCCGGTTGCCTGCCGCACTATATTCATGAGTTCATGAAATTCCGACGGAACATAGAGATACTGAAATATAGCATAGGACGCTAGCCCAGATATAGAGGCAATTACCAGAGGAACGAACGAACAAAACTCCGCGAAGAAGCCAAAAGCGTATTTGATCAGCAACACTACCCCGGCCATTATCATTGAGCCAAATATCGGGGGGAAAAGGTTTCCGATGTAGTCAGAGTAAAGCATATTCAATTCTCGGAGCCCCAGGTAGAATAGGTAAGAGACAAGCAACGGGTAAAGGAATAACCAACTGTAAGCTACGCCGTCCATCCCACCAGCCCTGCATCCGAGGAAAAACGCCGCCGGTAAAACGAAAAACAGTATTGTGTTGAAACGAAGGTTGATCTCGGCTCTGCCTTTGGCCAACAACACGGACGGTATTATAACATCGACGGATTTTAGCATTCCAATCAAACAAAGAACTCTAAGCGGGAAGACTGCGGGCAGCCATTTCTCGGTCAAGAACACAATGGTGATCTCCTGCGCAAGCACAAAAATCAGAGTCATAATGGGAAACGTCACCATCGCTACATACCGGGTGACCTTTAGGAAATACCTGTTCAGGCGTTCCTGGTCATCCTGCAGTTTGGAAAAAGTCGGAAACATTACTTGATTGACAATAGCGGTTATTTTCTCCGTGGGAAGCATCGCCATTTTAAAGGCCATTGTGTAATAACCCAGTATGTGGTCGCCGAGTATTTTTCCGATAATAAAAAAGTCAGCGTTGGAATAAAAGTACCACTGAATGCGAGCCGCGATGACCTTGGCGCCGAAATTGATCATACCTTTGGCGGCATCGCGATGAAAAGACATCTCCGGTCGCCACGACGAAAAAACATAAACGAGCGACATGAATATAATTCCCCGTGCTAACGTACTGTACACCAGACTCCATACCCCGAATCCGTTATAGGCCAGCGAAATCGCAATAACGCCTCCGCTAGCGACGGAAACAATTTCTGACTTGGAACGTTGGTTGAATTTCAGCTCTTGTGAAAGAAGGCTGAAGGGTACCGTTCTGAGAGAGTTGATGACGAAACTTAAAGACAGTACGCGAATGATGGTCTTCAATTCATCCTTGGCGAAGAAACCGGCTATCGACGGTGCAAGAGAAAAACTCAAAACGAACATGCTTATGCCGAAGAATAGTGAAAACCAGAAAACGCTATTTGTTTGCTCGCGAGTGATGTTCTTGGTTCGGATGATACTGGAACCAATACCGAATTCGCCGATCAGGTTCAAGAAGCCTGTGAAAATAAACGCCATGCCGACCAGGCCGAAGTCAGACGGTGATAATTTGCGAGCGAGAATGACGATCACCGTCAATGAAAAGAGCTGGGTGAGAAATTTGGCTCCCGTTTGCCACGCGAGTGCTTTGAGTACTTTGTCTCGCAACATCGAAGACCGAATCCGCGATTGGCAGTCTATTCCAAGGTTCGGATGTCCAGGTGCCCTGATGTTCAGCGCACTTAACTCTGGTCGGGGTAATTCGATAACAGATTCGGCCGCCGGTCAACCAAGAGATGCCGTTTTACGAGTAATTTCTCTGCTAATCGTTTTTGCGGCCTATATGACAGAAATCAGGCGGGAATGGCGAATGATGTAACTTATTGTGGCTGTACATCATAAGCCGTTTTTCTGCGCCGGCGCTTCGATTCGATCGATCACCGGCCCAAACACGACGTTGTAGTCGAGTTTGGATACGTCTCTGAAAGCGCCGCTCTGCGAGCGGTTTCGGAACACGTCGATCACTTCGGCGATGCCGCGCTCGACCGTCTGCGCATCGGCGGAAGTTATGGTCACGACGTTGTCGAATTGGCGCACGACGGCGTATGTTTCGCTGTGCTTTTCGCACAATGCAAGTAGGGGTTTCCCAGAGAGCAGATATTCATATGTTTTTGCCGGTACCTGGAGAGGTTGGTCGAACGCCAGAAGCACCAGTACGTCGAGTCCTTTGATGATGCCCTGGGCCGTTTTTTGATCAACCGAGCCGTGGTAAAACGCCGAGCCAACGAGGCTTTCGTTTCGAATGAGTCCGTCCATATCCATGCCATCCCAGTACCCTGTTTTCCCCCAAAAATGGATCACGAGCTTGCTGTAGCGATCGGACTCTTCCCGAAGTTTTGCCAGCCCATTAAGAATGGGTCTAGGATTCCGGTGGTCGTAATCCAGATCGCCCAAGTGCCCCAGCAGTATTTTGTCGTCCGTGGATGGGCGAATCGCATCAATGTTTTCAAAAAGCGATAGCTCGACGGCATTCGGTACCAGAAGACATTTCTTTGAAATATCGGAACGCGCCTCTTTCTGTAAGAACTCCAAATTACTTTTGGTTACGGCGAGGATCAAGTCCGCATTCCTGAGAATACGCCTGAGAAAAAAACGATTGCAGGCGCGACCGAAACTGAATCCTTCGTTCGTAAAGCTGAGCCAGGGGTCTCGAAAGTCAGCCACCCAAAACGCTTTCGACGCGTACTTCGCAAAAAGCGCTCCCAGCTGGACACAACGTGGAGGATAGGTGGAGAGAAACACCGGCGCGTTGTTGTCTGACATTATCTTCTTGGCGTTTCGGTAAAACAAGAAGATATCGGCACAGAGGTTGTAAAATCGACGTAATCGAAAGAAAACCTTGGATAAGAGTGACCGAGGCCGTTTTTTGAAAAAACTTGATTTCAATTGGGGGGGGACCGTCTGAATGTCGACTTCTCCATACTGCTTTGCTAGAGATTGGTCGACAGCTTTGTCTCCTTCTGTTGTCAACACAAATGGTTGCCAGCCCCTGTTAATGGCAAGTGCGCACATCTTGTCTATGCGCTTGCCGCCGATCTCCGGTCGCGGCGGGAAGAAGTAAGTAAGAAACAAAATCTTCCGGTTCATGAATGCTTCTCCCGTAGACGCTTGACGAATCGGCCTACTGTCAGGCCCTGAACCACGATCGAAAACACGACGACGACGTAGGTCATCGCCACGAATAGGGTTCTTTCCGGACCCTTGGGTAACGAAAGCGCCAGTGCCACCGAGATGCCTCCACGGAGCCCACTCCACGTCAAGATCTTTATGACGTGCCGGCTGAAGGTCCGCCGTTTACGGAGTGCTAGAACCGGTATGCTCACGCTGATCCAGCGGGCAGCCAACACCAGTGGTATCGCGATTACTCCCGCGAGAAAGTAATCCCACGTATACGTAATGACAATTACTTCTGCGCCAATAGTGACAAAAAGAACAGCGTTGAGAAATTCGTCGACCAGTTCCCAGAATGCGTCTAACCTCTCACGGGTTTGATCGGACATAGCGAGACTTCGGCCGCGGTTTCCGATGAGAAGACCGGCCACCACCATGGCTATCGGACCGGATACGTGGAGACGCTGCGCGAGAGCGTAGCCGCCGGTGACAATGGCTAGTGTCAGTAGAATCTCCACTTGGTAACTGTCGATGGATTTCAGCATCAGGTAAACTAACCAGCCCAGCGCCGCGCCGAATGCCAGACCGCCGACAACTTCGACGGCCAGCAGACTGACGATACCGCCTGCCGATACATAGTGCCCGCCGCTCGCTTCTAACAACGTCAAGAAAACGACGACGCTTATCCCGTCATTAAAGAGGGACTCACCGCTGATTTTCGTTTCGAGAGATTTTGGAATTCCAGCTTTTCGCAAAATGGAACCCACGGCGATAGGGTCTGTCGGTGAAATCAAAGCACCAAAAATGAAACAGTTGATAAGGTCTACCGAAAAACCGAGACCGTGGAGAATCCACCAGGACGCAAATCCAACCACTGCGGTCGAAATAACAACCCCGGTAGTGGCGAGCAAGGCTATAAGGTATTTGCGATCGAGAAGGTCGTCGATGTCAATATGCAAAGCGCCCGCAAACAACATGGCGCCGAGCACGCCGTTTAATAGTGTGCGATTAAAATCGATTTCGGTAAGCATCTCTCGGAAAGGATCGACAGCAACCGAGAACGTCTTGCTCAGGATCACCAACGCCAATGAAAAAACGAGCGAAAGGACCATAAGCCCAATCGTGTTGGGGAGTCGGATGAATCGGTGGTTCAACCAGCTGAACACCGCGGCAATCGACGTGAGCGTGGCAAGTATGCTGAAAGCGTCCATAAAGTTATTGGGAAGACTCTCCAGAGAAGAGCCGGAACAAAGCAGATCCGATGATTCCCCCCACACCGGCGAGAAACATATCCGTGACATCAACATATCTGCCCACGCAGGCGGCTTGACTCAATTCGGTGAATACACCAAAAACTCCGCAAAACAATCCGGCCAGAATGACAAGTTTCAGTCTGTTCATGTTTCTGTATCTGTTATTGATCAACAGCGTTATCAAGAGCCCCATGGGGATGTATATACCTATCTCTTTCACAATATCTACTGCGCTGCCGATACTCCTTACTTCGAAATGGGCTTTGAAGGGAACCAGATTGCTTTCGTAGACCATTTTTCCAAAGACGACTCTTGGATGAATCTCAAACTGATACGGTGCCCAAGCCAATAGGCATACAATCAAACAATAAGCCGCCAACGCAACCGGTATTATCTTGTTGCGGTCGATAGCCGAATGTTCGGTGCTTTCCTGTCGCGTATCAAGAATTTTGAGCCAAGTGTCTACCGCTTTCCATCCCAGTACCCCAGCGATGAGTGCGATTGGGAACATGACAATATCGGATGTTCTCGAGAGTATAAAAAGCTGCGAAATTTCTGTGAGGCTTACCAGAATGAAACAAATATATATCGGCGACAAAACGTTGAGGCGCTTTTTCAGCCCATCCATCAAAGACGTGAGAATTGCCACGGGCATCAAACCCATCAATTCGAAGATCAACTTGAGCCCACCGCCGTCCCACCAGGTTTTTAGATGATGTAGAGGGTCCAAAATAATCTTCTTTGTCGCACCACCTTCGTCGAACAACTGGGAATACACCTGTGATAGCCGCACAGAAATGTCAAAGGGGAGAAGGGCTACGATGAAGTACACGCATACATACAAAAACCTCAAAGAGGCGATTGTTTTTGTCTTTTGATCGAGATCCCGAATGTCATCGATCCCGAGAAAAGCCGAAGGTCGTAACGCAAACCGCCGTGTCGCGATAACAACAATCCAGAAGCCGATAAGAAATCCAGTTGAGTTGGTTATGAGATCCACCGGGTCTGAATAGCGTCCAATGTACTCCTGGATCATCTCCATCGAAAAACTAACGCCGAGGCCCACCAACAACCACGGAGTGAGGAAACGAGGCTTGTTCCAAGATACGGCCAACGACAAAAACACCCCCAACGGCATGTATAGGAGGACATTTGTCGCGATGTCGCGAATGTCGTGGTAGGTGAAAATTTCTCCGAGCGGGGAGAGTTGATTGAACCACGCCCCGATGCCATCTCGTAAAAACGACGTTCTGATTTCACCCGGCGTCAAACTGGCAGCCGCGATAAAAGCCACAAACAATACAGTCAAAGAAAAAAATAGACGAGAAGCCAGATTGTCAGCTTTGGTTGCGACTTGTTCGTCGCGAATCATCGCACTTTTCAAACTTTCTGCCTTTTAATAAGAATCACCATTAATGTGCAAAGATAGTGTCCTGCATCTGTCGGGTATTCATCGTACCCAAGCATCGTTTTTTTATCTTAACATCTCGCGGGCGGTTAGTCACCTGCTGATAAAAGGGGCTTGAAATCGCCTATCATGTTGACTACATGGGCCAGGCGGTCTACGTTCGCAGGATGAGTGTCCGCGGCGATCCACACATGCGAGGCGTCCAACTTCCATTCTGGTTGTTATCGGTAAGCGTCTTCCTGGCGCCGACGCTTCCGCGCTGGGTAACGCACGGTCTGTTTCTCGACGGACTGATATACGCCGCTGTGTCCCGAAACCTCGCCGTAGGTGTAGGAACATTTTGGAAGCCGGTATTCACGAGTACGCTCGCTCCCGAGTTTTTCGCCGATCATCCGCCGTTGGGTCTCGGAATTCAATCGTTGTTTTTTCGCGCGCTTGGTGAAGGGTTTTGGGTTGAGAATCTCTATTCGCTCGTGTGTGCGATCGTGGCGGGAGCCCTGATCGTATGGATTTGGCGAATGCTGGCGCCGGGAATGCGGGAGATAGCGTGGCTTCCGGTGTTGCTGTGGTCATTGATACCGGTCGTGACATGGGCGTATTCGTACAACATGTTGGAGATCACGCAGACGGTTTTCACGCTGGGTGCGTGCGGTGCTTTGATACACGCATTTCAAGGGCGCCAACCGGTGGCTGTGGGCGTTGCCGTGGCGGCAGCCTTGATATGCGCCGCGGTCTTTACCAAGGGCCCGACAGGATTGTTTCCGCTCGTGGCGATCATTCTATACACTGTCGCCACCAAAAAACTCGGCTGGCGGTCGGCCGCAATATGGACCGCCGTTTTGACGGTTTTCGTGGCCGGGGCGGGGGCGATCGTACTGGCCGACGAGGCCGCGCGCTCCAACCTGACGCTTTACTTCGACACGCAACTTGGGCCCAGTCTCCAGGGCACTCGTGGGGGAGGGTCGCGTCTACGCATTTTTGAAACCCTGCTGGCACAAGTAGGGCCAATTATCGGTTTGGCGCTGGTGTTCCTGTTCATCAATCGCCGGCGGTGGCGAGTCGACACCTCGGACGGGCGACGGGCGGGCGTTTTTTGCTTTTTGGTTGCTCTGTCGGCGTCGCTACCGGTGGGATTGAGTCCACGGCAATCAGGGCACTACCTGTTGCCTTCGTTTCCGCTCTACGCGATCGGGGTCGCGCTTCTCGTCGGACCGGTTGTGTCCGATTTGACCAGACGCATCCGCACGTCTACTCTCGCGTTCAAGGTTGGGGCCGGAATAAACGCGTTGGTGTTGGTCTCGTTGATCGTATTTTCGATCTCGAAATGGGGTGAGATCGGCCGGGATCGCGATCTGATTGAAGACGTTTGGCAAATTGAGGACGTCGTCGGCGCTGGAGAAACGATAGCGCTATGTTACGAGTTGAAACGAGAGTGGACGATGCACGGGTACTTTTCGCGGTACAGCAGCATCGAAATCGATCCGTCGGAGACTCGGCGACAGTTTATGGTAAGCCGGGATTCGCATTGCCGCGATAGCATCGAACGTGAGTACCGCCACGTCGGGATAGACACCCGGCTTCTCACGTTATTCGAGCGCGACTTGGGCCGGGATCTGAACGGCGGGGAATAGGCTATTCTTCTTTTTTGTCTGGTGCGTCGTCCAGTATTTTCAGGACGTCTTCTAACGTTTTCTTATCTGCCGATTTCAATCTTTCCGTAAGTTTGACTTTGAGAACGTCTTTCTCGCTCGTTTCCACAGAGGCCAACTCGTCCAAGCCGACGGCCCTTCGTACAGCGTTGATGTAAGAATCAGGCTGTATCGGCTTCTCGATCACGGTTATGGTGCCAGCTTCAGATTTTGCGGCCCGTATTTTGTCGAGATCGGCTTTGCCGAATTCGTCTTCGGCGTGGGCAGTCACGACGACAACAGGAATATCTGCTCTGTCCCTGTTTTTTTGTATGTATCTGTAGAACTTCAAGCCGGACATTTTGGGCATGACCAGGTCGAGGGATATGACATCCGGTTTTTTCTCCGTCATCCGATCCAGAGCTTCCTTGCCGTTGGCAGCTAACGCGACGTCGAATCCGCCGTCTTCTAAAACCGTTTTCAACACTAGCCTGATATCCGGCTCGTCGTCGACGACCAGTACGGTTTTTCCGAGTTTGTAGGCCATTGAAGTCCCCCTCGTTATTTTGTCGATTCGGACGACTTGATTTTTGGCAACCGTTTCCGAGGTAGCGCGATCTTGAACGTGGTACCTTTTCTGAGAACAGACTCAAAGCTCACTTCGCCTCCGTGCTCGAAAATAACCCTCCGGGTGACGAGTAGGCCCAGGCCTGTGCCTTGTCCCGAGGCTTTGGTGGTGAAGAAGTTCGAGAATATTTTCTTTTTTACTTCGTAGTCCATACCGGATCCGTTGTCTTCCACCTCGTAGATGATCGTCCCGTCTTTCTCTCGGCAAGATAGCGTGATTTTTGTTCTTTTCTTATCGCTCATCACGCACGCGTCTATTGCGTTCGAGACGAGGTTGGCAAGACAGGTGTGGATTCCTTCGGAGTCCAGGGGGGCGTCTTCGATGTCTTCCTGCAAACTTACCGTCAACATGATGCCGGACTGTTCGGCGAGATCCCGGTACAGATCATAGACTTCTTTGGCGATACTCACAGGGTCTGAGATCTCCACTTGAATCTCTGTCCCCCGGGCGAACTGAAGGTATTCCTTCACCACGGTTGAGATCTTGGTGATATTGCTCTTGAGCATGTTCCAGCCGCTCGTTACCAGGTCGTTGTCGTCCCGCTGGATCCCCGAATTGACCACATACATCCCGCCTTCCAGCCCCATTAAGATATTTTTGATCCCGTGGGCGAGACCAGCAACCGTCTGACCGACGGCGGCGAACCGCTCAATTTCGATCTTTTCCTTTTCAGCTTGTTTGAGCTTTTCCTGCAGGTGAATTACCTCGGATATATCCAGGGACATCTCGATGACGCGGTCGACTTCTTTGCCATTCGTCTGAATAGGGGCGGCGGTTACCACGTAGTGCGTCGTTTTGCCGTCTTTATCGACGCCGGTTTGTAATGAGGTATATCTTTTCTTCGATCTAAAGGTCTTTTTCGCGGGGCATTCGGTGCATACCTCGTTTCTTTCTTTGTACATCTCGTAGCAGAACTGCGCGCCTTTTCTGGAAAACCTCTCGCGGAAAAGGGCGTTGCTGTCTACGACCTTAAAATTCTTGTCAATTACCGATATGTAGCAGGGGACGTTGTCAAAGAGGAGACGGTACTCTTTTTCGATGTGGACACGATCGGTAATGTCGTTCGCCATTTCGATGACGTAGGGGATCTCTCCATTTTTGTCTCGATACGCGGATATGTGAACGACTAGATGGCGAATATTCCCATTTTCATCCTTGATCTCGGTGTTTTCGACCCGTGTCTTTCCGTCTTTGAATGTCTTTATGGCGGCACAGTCGGTGCATTTACGTTTTCTATTCTTGTACAGCTCGTAGCACTTTTTATTCCGCCAGTCGGGGTACGTCCTCCGTGCCTGTCTGTTGGCCTCGACGATTGTGAAGTCCTTGTCAATCACTATGATATCCAGAGGAATCTGATCGAAAAGAGCCTTGCGCGGCCACTCTATGGTTCTCTGCTCGGGGGTCATTTACCTTCGGCCTTCTTGAAAAAATCGTCAACGAAAGCGAGAAAAACTGGTGTGTCCAGGGGCTTCTCAAAAAACTTCAGTGGTTCGGGGATGGACGTGTCTTTGACGAGTCTTCTGAAGGCCTGTCCTTTGAAAGAGTAGGCGCTCTCATACGCGCTGATAATGATGCAAGGAATACTCTTCAATAATGGATCGGATTTCATCTCTTGATAGAGCGTCACTCCCGTCTTGCGCGGCATCATGATATCGAGACAGACGAGGTCGGGAAGTACCTGTTTTGCCAGTTCGAATCCCTCTTGCCCGTCGGAAGCGGACACCACATCGTAATTGTGGTTCTCTAGCAACAACCGAAGGTACGCGACGATATCCGGTTCGTCATCGATTACCAGTATTTTTTTGCGGTCGCTGCTCGTGTCGTGTCCTTGATTCGTCATGGCATTCCCTGAGAATAAGCCTTCGGTCTGAACGGTCGCGCGACATTTCACACTATAATTATGGAGGAAAACGACTGGTCTAACAAGAATAAAAACATGAGGTTATCATTGCAGTCCTGTGAAATAGACGCGCAATCCGTCGACTAGTTCTCCTTTTTCTCCCGTCCGTTGAGGAACTTCCAGAACCAAACGAATCCGACGAAAAATGCGATGGCGAGCAGATATAAGATTCCCTTGGTCCGCAGCATGAATTCTTGGAGTGTGTGGATGCTATCGGTCATGAGTGGTATCTCCTCGTCAGTGGGATTCCCTGTAGTCGGGGTGTTCGTAGAATACCGGCATACGCGAGACCACAAAACGGTAAATCGTAATGCCAACGGTAATCACGAAAACGGATATGCCGATCTCCATCCAGTGCGGAAAGTACCGCTCCGCCAAGGGCATTCTCCAGTTGAAACAAATCCAGACGACGTTGAGACGGTTGAGCACGATACCAATGACCGTGAGTAGAGCCGTCCACCGGATCAATGTCAAGTTGTCCTCGCGGACACCGATCGCAAACAATATGCAAGGCAGCAGAACGAAACCGAGTATTTCCACGAGAAACCACGCTCCGTATCCTGTGGCCAACAGGTGCCAGTTGTTGCCCAGCGCCACACCGAATATCTTTATCGTAAAGTACGCGGCCAGCACCATCGCCGCCCCCTTGCCAACCCCGAGAACGACGTCGTTCATTCCTTTGATGTGCTCCTCGTCCATCTTTTTGCCATAGCTCCGGCGCGCAAGGGTGCCCTCGATGATAACCATCGACAGCCCCGCCGCGATGCTGGACACAAAGAAAAACACCGGCAAGTACGGGGTGTACCACAACGGGTGCAGCTTCGATGGGGCAATCAAGAACAGTGCGCCGAGAGACGACTGGTGCAGCGTCGACAGCACGACCCCGAGAACGGTCAGCAACAGAGTCAACTTCACAACGACTCGCCTCAACTTCTTGGCCCCGAGCCACTCGAGCGCGATAGGAGAGGTTTCGAGGAAGAGCACGGTCAGGTACATCAATACACATGCGCCTACCTCGAACATCACGGACGTTACACCCTGGCTGACAAAAAATGGGTACGGCAAACGCCACGGCCGGCCCACGTCGTACAGCAATGCGAGCACCACTATCGAATAACCGAGAAAACCGGTGAGGATCGCGGGTCGAAGCGCGGCGTGGAATTTCTTCATGTGAAAAATCTCCACCGCCGCGGCCGTGGTGTACCCTCCGGCGGCCAACGCGACGCCGCATAAGAGGTCGAATCCGATCCAAATGCCCCAGGGGTTGTTGTCGTCGAGGTTGGTGACGGCGCCCAGACCGCCCGAGAACCTGAGATAAGTCAGCCACAATCCCACCGCGAAGATGATCGCGGTGATCACATTGGAGATGCCGAGGATCGAGCCCTTTACGTTGTTCCCGGTTTCGGAAATCATGATTCCGCGCCGCCCTGTTCTTTGGCAGCGTCTTCCAACGCCTTTTTAATGGCGAGTTCCACGGCTTTCTCTTTGTCTTGTTTGGCTTTCTCGGTTGCTGTTTTCATTGCTTCGTCCGCCGCCGCTTGCGTTGATTCTACGGCCAGTCTGACCGCGTCGTCCTTATCGCGCGCCGCTATCTTTTCTTTGCGTTGGTTCATCAGGTAAATACCGCCCAGCAACGCGGGCCACACGCCGACGATGACCGGCACGATCCCGAGAGCGCCCGACGTCAGCTCCGGCGCCGGCTTGACACCGAGATCAGTGCGGAGTCCTAGATCCTCGAATGGCGCGCCGGTGATATACATCCAGTTGGTGCCTCCCACTTCGTATTCACCGTAAATATGATCGATGTACCGGTCGGGGTATTTGCGGATGCGCTCGCGCGCGAGGGTAATCATGTCGTCGCGCTTGCCGAAGCTCAGCGCCTCCTGCGGGCACACTTCGACACAGCCCGGGAGCTTACCCTCGAGAATACGCGGATAGCACATAGTGCATTTCATCACCTCGGGCTTCAGCGGATCGTTGTACTCGTAGGTCGGCACGTCGAACGGACAGGCTACCAGGCAGTATCGGCACCCCACACATATCGACGGATCGTAAACGACTGCCCCCTCCGGCGTTTTGGTAAATGCGGCCACGAAGCACGCCGACGCGCAAGCCGGTTCCTTGCAGTGATTACACTGCTGTTTGCGGAATACGGGGGATCCCCCGGCGGTGCTGCTTTCGTATTGATTGACCACCGTATAGGTTTTGTCATCGGTCCGCCGCTTCTTGTCGAGCACAGATTTATCTTCGAACGGGTGGTCAGGCGCCGGCAGATCGTTTACTTCGTTGCACGCCGCCTCGCACTTGCGGCATCCAATGCAGAGTGTCGTATCGTGGAGAACGGCATTACTGTCCGGATACCCGGTAAAGTACTCGTGTCCTTTGGCGGCCTTGGGCGCAAGTGCCGTAGCACCTGCGGCCGTCATCCACTTTAGAAACGTTCTACGCGATTTACTCATGGTAGGCTCCCTCGCCATTCCGGCGGATTGTCATCCCCGCTGTCGGCTGTTCGTTTGGGTGGCACACCACGCAATTCGTGGCTGCCTGCAGGCCCATACTCACGTGGCAGCCAGTACACTGCCGGTGGTATGCGCCCTTGAGTCCCGGCCGGAACAAATCACTGACTTGGAAGGGCTCGCCGTGACAGTTCTCGCACAACGCCGGCTTCCGACCGACCGATCCGTGATGATGACATCCTTGGCACACGACGTTTTCGTGCCCGTGGAAATGAGTCGCCAATTTGCTGTTGTTGATGTGATTCGTCAACGCGTTGACAATCTTCCCGTGGGGCATACTGACGGCCGAGTACGACTTGGCCAGAGTACCGATTACGACGCTGTCCGGAATGTCGCTGGTCGAGATGCCTAATACGGTGGCGGGCGGCACAGGTTGAAACTGATCCATCGATGTGAAGAGGACCTTCGCATTGGCCAAATCCTCGGGCGACGGGCCGGCGTGGCAAATGTTGCACGCGTGCTCGGAAAGGCGTCCCTGTTCCATCAGATCGTGGCAACCGGCGCATTCGGGCGTGGTTGTTTTTGCTTGATGGCACCCGATGCAGCTGTGATCCGACGTCATGCTATGCATTGCTAGCTGGAGCGTAACACCGTTGCCCTTGTCGTCTCCGGAAAGCGTATGGCACTCATTGCAGCGCATTAGGGTGTTGTGATGGCAAACCCGGCAGTTGTTGGTAGCGTGTTCATGATCGGCGTGAGAGAACGGTACGGTGTTCAATTTGCTGAAGTCCAGATCGGCTTCACGGGCACTCAGCAACACGAAATCGGGTTGGCCGCGCTTCAAACGGGGTGGTTGTTCGACGACTTCGATGGCCGCTTGACGTTGCCGGTCGTGGCAGCCACCGCACGACTGCGGGCCGACGGCAGCTTCCGGCCTTGCGATGGCGGTTTCACGATGGCACCCGACGCAGTCCTCGTGGGCAGCCAATCTGAACGAGGAGCGATTGTCTTCCGTCTGCGTCCGATGACAGTCACGGCAGGGTTCTTCGCGGCCCTCGACGTACACGAGCTCCTTTGACGCTTCGTCGTAGATGTGGTGGCAAGATTCGCATTTTTCGTTGTGCGCTGCCACGTGACGATAATGAAGAGACTTGTCGAATCCGAACGGCTGCCGGGATGACGCATAAGCGGGGTGTTTCCGATGGCAGTCCCCGCAGGCGACAGGGCCAGACACCGCGACTTTCTTCTTGTGACAGCCAATGCACTGCTCGTGGTACAGCTCTTCGGTGTCTTTGCCTCCGATTTCCTCCAGGCGCATGAACAGCGGGGACAGACGTCCGTTTTCACGAAGGGGGTGACAGACGGTACAGTCTTCATCTTGTTTTGTCAGCGCTTCGGTGTGAAGATCGTGGGGGAACTGTACCGGCGGTCGCGTCAGTTCGGTGCTCGATGTGCCGCCATCGATCGTGAGGAGATCGGATCTATCTATTTGTTGAACGGCGGCGTTTTCGTCCGTCCCGGCAACGGACGCCAACAAGACGAGGGCGGCGGCAATCGAGGCGATTCTCAGTATCCGATTTTGTTGCATGACCGTGGGCGGTGATCCTCTCTAAGTCGCGGGTTGCGCCTTTAACTCCTCGGGGATTTCCATGGCTTCAACCAAGATGTCACTGATGAACTTGACGTGTTTTCCCAGGCCATAAAAGCCAATGATGTCTTCGATGCCGCTGTGGCAGTTGTGGCATGGAGTGATGACGATATCGGCGCCGGTCGCTTCAATTTGCTCCGCTTTGATTCTGTTAGATATCATACGTGATCGTTTCCAGGGCGGACCGCAGTTGATCGTGCCGCCTCCTGCCATGCAGCAGTAGTTGTGTTCGAAACGCGGCTCCATATCCGTGAAGTTTTCGCAAATAGCATTGATCACGTATCGCAGCTTACCGCCGAGTCCACGACCTCTGACCGTATTGCACGGGTCCTGAACTGTTACGTGTTCTTTGTATTTCTCCCGGATTTTGATTCGTCCGCTTACTAGCAGGTCGTAGTAGAACTCGATCGCGTGTATCATAGGTATCGGCGGAAATTGCCATCCCAACCAGCGGGGACCGTCGTACACAGCACCTCGGAATGCATGCCCGCACTCGCCCATGACGATCTTTTTGACTTTGAGTCTCGCCGCCGTCTCCCAGTGCAGCCGTTCCACACGGCCCATGACCTCAAAATCGCCGGAGTACATCGCCATGTTGCTGTTGTCCCAACCGTCCGTCGCCGGCATCGTCCAGTCGATCCCGCCGACGGTCATGATCTGCGATATGTTGCCGAGCAGCTGCGCGAGGATTTTCGGTTCCGGCGCGATGACCGAGTACATCACCTCGGCGCCCTCTTTCTCCAGCGGGATACGGCTGCTGGGGATCTCGGCCTGGGCTTCTTCCTCCTGCCACTGAAGGGTGTCGATCCATTCATCCTGGTGGACCCACATCTGGTTCATGGTCGCCGCGTGGCTGTTTGTGGTGTCCTGAAGGTACAACGGTACGACTCCCAATAGGCTGCAGATGCGCCGCACGGTCAGCAAGAGGTAGGATATGTCGATCCCAAACGGACAGTACATACTGCAACGCCGGCACACACCGCATTCGGTAAATGCGATGCGGGCCATGTCGCGAAGCCTTTGCGGCGATACTTTGCCCTTCTTTTTGACGAGCTCCCACAGGGTGTTTTTTACTTTGGCCACCGGGGAGAACAGTGGGTCTTTGTCGCGAGAGAGGTAAGTATGACACGCTTCGGCGCACAAGCCGCAGTGCACGCAAGTTTCGATGTACACTTTGAGCCGGGCCGCGGTCTCTTTGTTCAAGACGTGTAGGACGACCGCTTGGATTTTTTCGGGCGTTAGCTTTGCTATCGCATCATCCAGCCCAGGATCAGCCACCTGGTTTTCCGGAGTTTCGTTCATACCGGTTGCATCCTCCAATAGCGAGTGGTCTCCCGATTACCAGTCTCTGGCATTACGGACATATCCGGACTCGCAACCCATGTACGCCCGGGTCAAGGGGAAGAACAGCATGTGGGCGATGCGCGTAAACGGAATCATGGCCAGCCAGATCGCGCCCGTCCACATATGTATGATTATGACGATATCGTACGCGAGGATCTGGTAGTAGGCCATCAACCCCGTCACGAACGGTGCCAGAACCAGAGCGACGAGTACGAAGTCGCTTGCCGACGACACGAACCGCACCGTCGGATCGGCGATTCTTCTCATGACGAACGCAATCCCCCCGATAATTACGATGACGGACATCACTTTGCTCAGGGAGTCGGGCAGCGTCCACAGACTGACACCCCACGACTCCTTCCACAGCATCACGTGTCCAACCGTCAATATTGGGGTGAGAATGAGACAGATGTGGAATAAATACGACAGGGTGACAAACGCCGGACGCATCCGCATGTTTGTGGTCGCGAACGGCACGGTCCAGATTGCGATCGACCGAAGCCCGAAATACCACCTCATATACGGCAGCACCACTTTGTCCTTTTGGGCGGTCCTGATTGTCGAAACAATACGATAGATGCTTCCCGCGATGAGAATAGTGAACGCGATCCACACCAATGGGCCACGCGAAAACTCGTACATTCATGTCCTCCTGCGCTCAGCCGCGCCCGACCCGGTTCAACGTAACAGGTCCTCGAGGAGCGCTACTTTCCGGCAATACTTGTCGTCCTCGATATATCTCAGCAGTACGTGCGTGCCGTCGGGACTGAGCACGGGGTCCCACAGCTTGTCGTAAGACCCGTGTACCTTCTTGTTGTTGGCCAAGACCGAGTATTTGCCGCCGATTTCCACCTTGGCCAGAACGTGTTGCCCGCAAGGGCTGAAGACCGGATCCCATGCCATATCGAAAACACTCTCGGCGGGCACGCCGTCGACGGCGATCGTCCACCGGTTGTTTTCTTTTACCAAAGCCGCGACTCGCTTCGAATCCGGCGAAAAAACGGGCGCCAATACCATGTCGGAAAACACCCGCTTCCACGGTTTGTCGTCTACGGCGATGGTCCATTTTCCAAATTTGGGTGACACGACTGCGGCGATTTTCGCACCGCACGGGCTGAACCTCTGCTGCCACATCTGGTTGTAGCGTCGGTCCCAGATTGGGTTTCCGTCTTTGATCATTCGCCAACTGCCGTCGAGGCGAACGGGCGCGATCACCGAATGGTCCTGCGGGTGGAAGAGGGGCGACCACACGCATCCATAACTCGACGGCCAGGGCTTCCCGTCGACGGCGATCGTGTAATCACGTATGCCGGTTCGAACCTCAGCGGCGACGGAATTGCCGTCGGCGCTGAAGGTCGGGTTCCAAACATTAACGAATCGGTCGTCCCACGCTTTTCCGTTTACCGCCAGCGACCACACGCCGGCAAAGAACCCGGGGACGTCGGCTTCTTTCAAGGCCTCGACCTGTACCGTGGCGGCTACGTTGACACCGTCCGGGCTCAGGCAAATGTCACGCATCCCCCAAAACCCCTCTTCCCACGTTTTTCCGCCCACGGCCAACCCGTATTTCATGTCCTTCTTGTAGGCGACGGCGATCGTTTGGCCGCCGGCACCGAATATCGGATTCCATGCGTATTCAAACCGTTCTTCCCACGGTTCGCCGTCCACGCACACCGTCCACTCGTCATCGATTCTCACCAGCGCGATCAGTTGGCCGAGTGGGGTAAAGCGGAGGTACCAGCCCAGCTCAAAGCGCGCGGGCAGTACTTGGCCGTTCACGCCGACGGCAAATTCGCCGTCTCCGGCTTTGCCCAGTGCGGCGATCTTCTCGCCGTCGGGGCTGGCGGCCAGCTCCTC
>CBDVBX010000029.1:0-24668 GCA_965372335.1 uncultured bacterium
TCGGAGATGCTACGTGCAAGGACGTAGTCAGCGAGCCGTGCCGCGAAACCCGCGATCGGTCGGCCCAACACCGCGGACGTCCGCACAGCGCGGGACTGCGACGTGCAAGGCGGGTCGTAGGGAGTCGTGCCAGTGAGGCCCACGGCGACCTGCCCCAAGAATCGCCGAAACCCGCGATTGGCCGGCCCCAAACCTCGAAATCCGCAGGGGCCCTGTAGACCACGGCGCACCAGAACCTCTGCTGACTCATCGGCGGATGTGCAGATCGCGCGATGTTGGGAGAAAAGGGGGAGAATATGTGCTTGGTGCTCCGCTCTCACGTGCGGTAATGTGGTGGAAATCCACAACGTCAAAAATGCGACTCGGTTATCTGGAATCAGCTGATCTACGTTGGTGACGTGAGCGTTTCCATCTATCTGGAAGAAATAGTCCTTCTTTCCGCCATTGGCGGGATAATGGCAATCGACGAAAAGGCTGGGTGGCAGAGCCTTCTCGATCAACCTGTTATCTCGTCCGCGATCATCGGTTTGGTGTTCGGCGATTTCACCGCCTGCGTGTCGGTGGGCGTCGTCCTGCAACTCGTCTGGCTGTCCGTTCTGCCGATGCGTGGTGTGCGCAAGCCTGACGCCGTGGCGGGCTCGATAGTCGGCGCTGGAACCGCGTGCCTGTTGATCAAGCACACCGGTGATCCGCGTTTTATGTTCGTCGTTTCGTTGGGCTCTGTTCTCGGATTGATTGCTGGAGAATTGGCGGGTTCGGCGGGCAGAAGAATTCACCGGTTTCGTGAACGGGGTTTGGGAAGGGTGAAGAGCACCGGGGAGTTGAGTCGGCGACTACTTTTTTATTTTTTCTACTCGATGTGCTTCATATTTGTCGCCGAAGCCATACAGATTTTGGTCATGCTTCCCGTGTCGATCTTGTTGGCCGAGTGGATTAGCGGGGCCGTGGGCGCGTCGTTTGCCAGCGGGGCCGGAGCGTGGGTGGACATCGTACCGGCGTTGGGTGCGGGGGCAGTCATCCAGATGTATTGGCACAAACAGCACAATCGTTACCTAATCCTTTGTGCGGGAATCACGTTGGTGTTGCTATGGTTCCGATGAATCCCAGAATCCGCCAACGCGACCTGCTCCGCGTATTCTGGCGCCTGCTGTTTCTGCAAGGCCTGCTCCACCCGAAGGGGATGCAGAACCTGGGCGTGGTACACGCGCTGGCTTCGGTGATCGGCCGATACGGCGAAGATTCTAAGTCGTTGTTGTTGAATCACATGGGGTTTTTCAACTGTAATCCTAATTTCACACCGCTCATCGTTGGCGGAATTCTTCGCCTGGAGGAAGAGCGGCTGGCCGGTAAACCCATCACCGAACGAGATATCGAATATTTTAAGAAATCAATTAGCGGGCCGCTTGCGGCAATGGGAGACCTTTTGTTTCTGGGAGGGCTAAAACCGCTGGCATTGACTTTGGCCTGTGTCTTTGCTATATATAAATCTCTCACAGGGTTATTGGCAGTATGGTTGTTGTATAACCTGATTGTCGTATCCTGCCGTTTGTGGGGCGTCTACTTCGGATATGCCAAAGGGTGGGAGTTGGTAGACGTCTTCTCAGGCCCCGTTTTTCAGCGTCTTCTTGGAGTTGTTCAGAGTATTGGCGCGTGCGCCGGTGGGGCGCTCGTCGCGGTGGTCCTGAACCGATTGCCGAAAAGTGGGACTTGGGTGCTGCCGCTTGGTATAGTATTAATGGTCGCGGCGGTATTTATGTTGAGGAGAGATGTATCGTCTTCTAGGTTAGCCATCTTCCTGTTCCCACTCTCCGTTCTTGTCGCGCTTCTTGTGAGCTAGATCAAAGGGAAAAAACCTGCAACCGAGGTAACTGAGGTGCGTCCAGGGCCATGGTCGAATTTAAAAAACGTATCAATAACAAAATTGGTCTGCACCTGCGCGCCGCCGGAGAGTTCGTAAAAATCGCTGCACAGTTTGCCAGCGAAATCTACGTTTACAACGGCGACAGGTACGCCAACGGCAAGAGCATTCTGGGACTGGCGAGTCTCGCCGCCGCACGCGGTATGGAACTCAAAATCCAAATCGAAGGACCAGACGAGGCCGAAGCTCGGACAGCGCTGGAGCAGCTAATCGAGGACAAGTTTTACGAGGATTGATTGCCAAACCATGTCGTCGGACAAGATCAAACGCGAAACCCGAGCCGCCAGAACAAAGCCGGCGGACAAAAGCGAGATCACCAAGTATGGTATCTCGGCTGCTCCTGGCATTGTAATCGGCAAGGCGTCTCTCAAGGACTCGGAACTTTTGGTCGTTCCTCAGATCAGATTGGCCAAAGGTGATGTCGATAAGGAAGTCGACAAGTTCCAGAAGGCTGTCGAGAAAACCAGGGACGAATTGCGCTCGATCAAGTCGCACATCGCCGAGCAGATGGGTGACAATCACGCGCGGATATTTGATGCGCATTTGATGATTCTGGACGACGTAATGGTGAGCGAAGACACAATTGACGTCATCCGCAATGAAAAACTCAACGCTGCGGCGTCGTTTCAAAGGGTGGTCAATCGGGTTATGTCGTCATTCGACCAGATCGAGGACGAATACCTCAAAGACCGTTACGTCGATATTAAGGACGTCAAGCGCCGCGTTTTACTCCACCTTCTAGGTCGGGAAAGGGGATCGGTCGACAAACCAGTCGATCCATCGATCATTGTTTCGCACGACCTCTCGCCGAGCGATACCGCGCAGCTCGACCGACGGATGACGATGGCGTTCGCCACCGACAAAGGGGGGCGGACTTCTCACACAGCCATCCTAGCCAGGTCGCAGGGTGTCCCGGCGGTCGTAGGGCTCGAAGATGTGTTTGATGCGGTGGAGACGGGCGATACGATCATCATCGACGGCAATACCGGGTCGGTGGTAATCAACCCGACAAAAGACACGATCGAGGACTACAAAGCCGAGATCAAGCGGTTCAAAGAGCTTGAAGACCAGTTGCTGACGCTGACACACTACCCGGCCATCACAATTGACGACAAACAGTTTATGCTATGCGCCAACCTCGACCTGCCCGAAGAAGTGGAATCGGTGCTCGAATACGGCGGGCAAGGTGTCGGTTTGTTCCGAACGGAGTATTTCTTTATTTCTCAAGATTACCTGCCGTCGGAGGACGAACAGTACAAGATGTACCGATCGGTCGCCGAGAAGCTGGGTGACCGACCGGTTACATTTCGTACGATCGATATCGGTGGCGACAAAATCGTGGGTTACCTCAACAACGCGACCGAGCTCAACCCGTTTATGGGCTGGCGGGGTATTCGGTTTTGTCTCACGCGCAAGGATATTTTCAAGGCGCAGTTGAGAGCACTCTACAGAACGAGCGCACACGGTAACATTAAGATCATGTTTCCGATGATTGCGCAGATCGAGGAAGTGATTCAGGCCAAAGAAATTTGCAATGAGGTTCAAGTCGAGCTCAAGCGCGGCCGGTACAAATTTGACCCAAACGTAGAGTTGGGAATTATGATCGAAACGCCGTCGGCCGTCGTGATGGCGGATGCTATGGCCAAAGAAGTGGATTTCTTTTCGATCGGCACAAACGATTTAATTCAATATACGCTGGCGGTTGACAGGGGTAATTCCAGGATTTCCCATCTATATCAGAATCTACACCCCAGTATCATACGGTCACTCAAGACGACTGTCGAAGCGGCGCATAAAAAAAAGATCCGCGTTGGGGTCTGCGGCGAAATGTGCGTCGATCCATTGTCGGTACTCGTGCTTATCGGTCTGGCCATTGACGAGTTTTCGACCAGCCCGAACATGATCCCGGAAGTCAAACGCATCATTCGTTCGGTCACCTATGACGAATGCAAATCGCTCGTTCGAAGGGTCTTGCGCTACCGCACGACCAGCGAAATCGAAAGGGAGATCGAGGAGTTTCTCAAAGCTCGGGTGCCATCATCTCCCGGCGTCAGTGGGATATCCAAATGAACCATGGATTAGATTTGAAAGCCCTTCGCCAGCGTGTTGATCCTTCGGATATGCTCGGTCTGGTTACGTCGTTTCCTTCTCAGATGGAAGATGCGTGGAACATCGGGCGGCGGTTTGCCGCAACGTTAGAGCCGGGTCAGTACCGACAAGTGGTCGTGTTCGGCATGGGCGGGTCGGCCATTGGCGGTGATATGGTTCGCTCTTTTTTCGGCGACCGAATGGAGTCGCCTTTGGTGAGTTGCCGCGACTACCGGGCACCCGCGCACGTCGGCGCGGGATCGTTGGTAATAGTCTCTAGTTACTCCGGCAACACCGGCGAGACGCTATCTGCATACGAGAGCATCCGAGGCCGCGGGGCGACAGTCGTGGTGGTCAGCAGCGGTGGCAAGTTGGAAGAGATTTGCGGCGTCGACGGTATACCGTTTTGCAAGATCCCTGGCGGCATGCCGCCTAGGGCGGCCATCGCATATTCGTTTTTTCCAATGATACAGATCTTAAGGTCGGCGGGGACGGCGAGCTTTGAGGACGCCGAATTCGAAGAAGCGTTGGCGACGGCGCGCCGGCTGGGCGAGAAGTACGGACCGGACTCATCCGGCAATCCGGCACTCGATCTGGCGAAAAGGATCGAAGGCCATTTCCCCTACGTATACTCCGGCCCGGGGCTCATGGAAGCGATTGCGAGGAGATGGGCGTGTCAATTCAACGAGAACAGCAAATCTCCGGCCCATTTTGCCGTTTACCCTGAGCTCAACCACAACGAAATCGTCGGTTGGCGAAAGGGTCGCCTGGATGACTTGCTCGGTCGCGTGGTGGTTGTATCGTTGGAGGACAAAGACGATCACGAGATGACCCGGCGCCAGACGGAGGTTGGTCTTGGTATCGAAGGGCCGCTCGCGGGCGGCGTGCATCGCTTCGACGGCGGCCAAGGCGGTCGATTGTCGCGATTGGTATCGCTTCTGATGCTGGGGGATTTTGCGAGCGTTTATTTGGCGTTACTCTATGGGGTTGATCCCACGCCGGTCGAAAATATCGATTATCTCAAGAAACGTCTCACCGAGACGTAGCGGTGAATTTCCGTCGCCGTTCTTCAAAGCGTCTCGACAGAAAGGATTTGCACCGTTGAAAGCGATCATCCCTGCAGCAGGTGTGGGAACCCGTTTGCGGCCACACACATACACGCTGCCCAAAGCCCTGCTGTATGTGGCTGGAAAACCTATTATTTCGCATATCCTGGACGATGTTGTCGAGCTGGGCGTGAGCAGCATTGTGTTGATCGTCGGCTACAAAGGCGACTTGATCGAAGCGTATGTAAAAAAGAACTACCCGGAAATAGACGTTGACTTCGTGGTGCAAGAAGAGCGCAAGGGCATCGGTCACGCCGTCGATCTCACTCGGGATCTAGCGGACACCGGAGAACCGATCTTGATAATACTGGGGGACACGATTCTCAAGACAGATCTGCGGGAAATGGTACGATCGAAGTCCAACGCCCTCGGCGTCAAAGAAGTGTCCGATCCCCGGAGATTCGGAGTGTGTGAACTGAGCGGAGGCTACATTACTCGGCTGGTGGAGAAGCCCGAAGATCCGCCGTCCAATCTCGCGCTAGTCGGCCTGTACTACTTCATGGACTCAAAGAGCTTGTTCGAGGCGCTGCGCGAAGAAATCGAAAGCGGCATCATGAATCACGGTGAGTACCAGATCACCGACGCGCTGCAAATCATGATCGAGAAAGGCGATAAGTTCATCCCCTATTCGATCGACGAGTGGTTCGATTGCGGCAAGCCGGAGGCGATGCTGGAGACCAACAGGAAGCTGCTAGAGGACTCGGACGCCCGAATGCCCTCGATCGATGGCTCGATCGTCATACCACCGGTGTCCATCTCGCCCGGAGCCGAGATTGCCAACTCAATAGTCGGCCCCTACGTTTCCGTCGCCGACGGTGTGGTTATTCGCAACTCGATCGTCCGGGATTCGGTCATTGCCGAGGGGGCAACGGTTACGGAGGCGTTACTCGAGGCGAGCCTGGTGGGAGAAAAGGCGGTTATCAAGGGGGGATTTCAAAAGGTGGACGTAGGGGATTCCAGTGAAATTACTTTCAGATAGGCCATCGTTTAAAGTACATTAGCGGAACTGGAAAAACAGAATCGAGCATTCAAGGAGGAATACATGGCAGAGAAGCGGTTGTTCACATCGGAGTCGGTCACCGAAGGACACCCCGACAAGATTTCCGATCAGATATCCGACGGTGTTCTCGACGAAATATTGTCGAAAGACCCAAACGGAAAGGTCGCATGCGAAACACTAGTGACCACGGGGCTGGTACTAGTCGCGGGTGAGATCACTACCGAAGCGTACGTAGACATTCCGAACATCGCGCGGGGAGTGATCAAGAATATCGGTTACACCGATGCCAACTACGGCTTCGATTACCATACGTGTTCGGTGCTAACGTCTATCGACGAGCAGTCCCCGGATATCCGGATGGGTGTTGTAGACCACGGGGGTGCGGGTGACCAGGGAATGATGTTCGGCTATGCGTGCCGCGAAACCGATGTTCTGATGCCGCTTCCGATCATCCTGGCCCACCGAATGGCGGAAAGGCTGGCCCATGTTCGAAAAAACGAAATCCACATGCCGTATCTTCGCCCTGACGGCAAAACGCAGGTGACGGTGGAGTACGTTGACAAAAAGCCCAAACGCATCGATACGGTCGTCATATCCACACAACATTCCGACGAAGTGGCCGACGATCATCTCAAGAACGACGTTCGCCAGCACGTGGTCGAACCCATCGTCGAAAAGTTCGGGTTCGACCCCAAAGGCGACTTCCATCTGTTCGTCAATCCCACGGGGAGATTCGTTGAAGGCGGCCCGAAAGCCGACTGTGGGTTGACAGGCCGAAAGATCATCGTCGACACCTACGGCGGCATGGGGAGCCACGGTGGCGGCGCTTTCTCGGGCAAGGACCCGAGCAAGGTCGACAGGAGCGCTTCATACGCGGCGCGACACATCGCCAAGAATATCGTCGCGGCGGAGCTGGCCGAGGAATGCGAAATCCAGATTGCGTACGCGATCGGCAGGAAAGAACCGGTCTCTGTAATGGTTGACACGATGGGGACGGGGAAATTGGACAACGGAAAGCTTACCAAGATTGTCCGTGATAATTTCGATCTTACGCCAAATGGCATAATTGAGCGCCTGCAACTACGGCGGGGGATCTATCGTAAAACAGCTGCTTATGGCCATTTCGGCCGTGAAGACGACGACTTCACATGGGAGAAAGTAGACTTCGTCGAGCAGCTGAAAAGCAAGGCGGGTTAGCAGCTGTTTAAGCCAACGTGAGGAAGTGAACGATATGAAACACGATATCAAAGATATCGGGCGCGCACCGGAAGGCCACGATCGGATCATGTGGGCGGACGACCGCATGCCGGTACTCCGCTCGATTCGCGACCGGCTTCAAAAGGAAAAGCCGTTCAGCGGCATCCGGATCGGGGCGTGCCTGCACGTGACTACGGAGACTGCGAACCTCATGCGGACGCTGCAAGCCGGCGGGGCCGAGGTAGCGCTTTGCGCGTCGAACCCCCTGAGCACGCAAGACGATGTGACGGCAAGCCTGGTGGCAGATTTCGGCGTCAGTGTATTTGCCATCACCGGCGAAGACAACGACAAATATTACGAACATATCAACGCGGTACTCGACATCAAACCGCAGATTACGATGGACGACGGCGCCGACCTGGTCTCGACACTCCACGGCAGCCGTGATGAGGTGCTGGAGGGAGTGTTTGGCGGCACTGAAGAAACGACGACGGGGGTCATCCGTCTGCGGAGTATGCAAAAGGAAGGTGTTTTGAAGTATCCGATCATTGCTGTGAACGACGCGATGACAAAGCGTCTTTTCGATAACCGTTACGGGACGGGGCAGAGCACGATAGACGGCATCCTGCGCGCCACAAACATCCTTCTCGCGGGCACCAACTTCGTCGTGGCAGGGTTCGGTTGGTGCGGCCGCGGGCTAGCGATGCGGGCGCGCGGCATGGGCGCCAATGTGATCATCGTCGAAGTGGATCCCATCAAAGCCCTGGAAGCGGTCATGGAGGGGTTCCAGGTCATGCAGGGATTGAAAGCGGCGGAGATTGGCGACGTATTCGTTACATTGACGGGCAACATCGCGGTGTTTCGGAAGGAACACTTCGAGCGGATGAAAGACGGGGCGATCGTGGCCAATTCCGGTCACTCCAACGTTGAGCTGGACCTCGATGCGCTGGAAAAGGCCGCGACGAAGAAAAAGCGAATCCGTAAGAACGTTGAACAGTACACGTTAACCACTGGCACTAGGATCAACGTGCTGGGCGAGGGGCGCCTGGTCAACCTGGCGTCCGCCGAGGGGCATCCCGCCTCTGTTATGGACATGAGTTTCGCGAACCAAGCGATGGCCTGCGAGTTTCTGGTCGGGCACCACGGCTCGTTGAAACCGGAAGTGATCCCGGTGCCTGAGCGAATCGACAGGGAAATCGCCGCGTTGAAGCTTCGCGCCATGGGCCACGACATCGACAAGCTCACGGATCATCAGGAGCGCTACTTCGCCAGCTGGCGCGAAGGCACATAGACTTTGCACCTCTCACGCTTACTCATCGAACAGGCCCGCCACCCGGCGGGCCTGTTCTGCTTACGGGCCCACCAGGTGGGGTTTCGAGGTTCTTGGGCCGGCGGTCACCGGGCGCTCACTGGCACGGCTCGCTGCGACCGACCGCGGGCTTTGGAGTTTTGGGGCGGCCCGCGAGCTCCTTCTCCTCACCTGCGCCCGCTACGCTCGGCTTCCCGCCTTCGGCGGGTGATCCTCGCTAGCTCCGCGCAAAGGTTCGTCGAAGGACTCACGAGCCGCCCTCGACCTCCGAAGGTCAAGGGGCAGGTCGCCGCTGGGTTGAGCAGGCCGTTTGTCGGCGAGCCATAATAAGAGGTGCCAATCCGCGAGCCGACAACCGAGACGACCGTCCAGTGCGGAATTGCTACGTGCAAGGCGGGTCGTAGGGAGTCGTGCCAGTGAAGCCCACGGCGGCCTGCCCCAAGAACTGCGAAACCCGCGGTCGGTCGGCCCCCAAACCACGGAGGTGCCGCAGCGGCCCTATAGACCGTGGCAAATTAGACGTGCCGCGAAACCCGCGGTCGGCTGGCTCCATACCACGGAAATCCCGCGGTGGGTGGGACTATTCGATGAGGTGGAAGATAGCGGAGCGTTCGGTTGCGAATAGGGTGCGCGTGTCGGTCACCTTGACGTGGAACTCGAATTCTCCGGCCCACATATTGTCGGTGTCGATCGATATGTTCAGCGGAACATCCGATCCATAGGACGAAGATTCGAAGCGCGAAGCGGCGTATGTTTTCTGATCCTCGCGCAAATACCACAGCCCCCACTTTCGCGGGCTATTCGGGATCACCCAGTATTCGACCAGATAGGACGAAAGACCGTCGTCGTCTAGATCCAGGTTGTAGAGTTCGAAGTAAATCGGCACCGATTCTCATACCGCGTAATCGCGGCGCGGATGCGGAACAACTTCAAGACCGCCGCGATTGAAAGGCGAATTCCGCTCCGACGGGCTGATTTTGCTGCAGAATACGATATCGCTGATTGCCATGTCCGGATAGTAGCTGCTTGTCGGAACCGTCGACCGGTATGACGAGGATCTGCCAGTATCATCCTCGACCATTACCGCCATGCGGTAATAATGAGGGGGCAACGTGAATACCAATTGCCCAGGGACCCAACGAAGTGCCGACTCTGTCCATGCGCCGGCCGGCAATCCGATCTCGGTTCGCTCTCGAGATATCTCGTTGTAGTCTGCATCGAATATGACCGCCGTAATCGTGTATTCCAGCGTTTCATCTTCCGACAACGCGGCATCCAGTCCCGCGGGAAACTCAACGTTGATCTCGATCCGATTGACAGTTCCGCCTCCTTTGAACTGATCGACCTCGAATACAAATAGAAGTTCTTTGCGATCGAAATTGTAGGGATACGTAGACTTGTACTTGTCCACAACCGCCTGGTGGTTGTTGACTTTTTCTTGTGCTTTTTTCGACAGATAGGAGTCGCCACCATTTTTCGACCCATTCTTGTCTGTCTTTGTCCGATAATAACGCAAAAAACTGCCGTAATTGGTAGGGGTTGAGTAGGCAGTGTAAGCTGGCGATTTCGCGGCGCATGGCCGGGGCAAGCGGCTCGAGCAGTTTTGGTGTGATTTCAAGTTTCTGGGTAGTTTGAGCGTCGGACGGTCGAGGAGTGGCAACTGCAAACGCCGTCACGACTGCGACCACAATCCGAATCGAAGATCCGCCCGTCAGGTGTCTCATTAGTTTTTACAAGAGGCCCCGGTGGGGTCGTTGAACATCCGCGCGCTGGATGTCACTATGAGTATATTCACCCGTATACCCGGCGCAAGATCTAATCGACAATATGAAAGGTGACACTGCGGAACACGGCGGCCTGTGTGAACTCGTCAGTGGCCGTAATCAGCAGATCGAACGCGCCCCGCCACAAATTGTCGGTCCGTAATGATATGTTGACGGGATCGGTTGACCCGTAGCTCGAAGACTCGAATCGAGACGATACGATCGGCGAGCTGTCTTTGTATCGATCCCAAAACGATGATTTTTGCGGAGAGTGAGGGACGATTCGATATTCGACCGCGTACCGCGACAGCCCGTCTTCATCCAATTCGAGGTTGTACACTTCGAAGTAGACGGGGACCACTTCGGATCTTCTGTAGCGGCGTAATGGGTGCGGCACTACTTCGAGCGCACCCCGGTTGAACGGCGACTGGCGCTCCACCGGCGCGATCTTGCTTGCGAACAAAACGTCGCTTATCGCAAGGTCATAGCGGTAGTCGTTGAACACAATCGTCGATCGGTACGCCGACGCCTTACCCGAACTGGGCTCTTCGACTGACACCGCCAGGCGATAGTACTCCTTGGGAAGCGTGACGACCAGTTGCGCGGGAATCAGCCTCACCGTGTCCTCGACTTCTTCGTGCGCAGTCGGCAAAACGATTTCGTGATCCTCTCGCGTGATTTCGTTGTACTCGGAGTCGTAGATCACAACCGCAGCGGTGTAGGATCTAGTCGCTGCTTCTTTGGGACCGGGGGCAAGATTGGCCGAAAACTCGATGTTTACTTCGATGCGATTCACGTTTTCGCCAGCCTTGAACTGATCAACGTCGAAGTAGAACGGTAGCGTGTTATCCGCAAAGTTGAACGGGTATGCTGCCGGGGTTTCTTCGAGAACAACTTCGAAGTTGTTCGCGTATTTTTTTATTCGCTCCTCGTGAAACGTGTACGACGGATTGTTGGGCAAGTTCGCTCTATAGTCAGGATCGGCGATCTCGTCCATCCCCTCTGACATCCCCCTCATGCGCGGCTGTACATGACTTTCTGGCTGTGCACCGTGGACGTACTGGTGCTCCAGTGTCCACTCGACCTGCGCGTCGGCGATGATTTCAGAGGGACGATTGAAGTTGAGAAGATATTCGGGGATCTGGTCCTGGAGGGCGTTGTCGGTGTCGTACAATAGAAACTCCATCAACTCGGGATCCATGCCCCGAGCCACACCCAAAGGCGTGATGGCGTAGTTGAAGCTCCCGTTGAGGTTGAAATCCTCGAACTTGACGAGCATTGCGTGCTTTTTGTAAAACCACAGTTCCCCAGGCGGGTGCACTTTTCGTGCGGTTACTTCAGCGTGAATTTTTCCGCGGTAGTTCGGAGCTCCGTAACGAATGAATATCTCGCCGCGCTTATCCCACCCGGGCCAAGCTTTGGTGCTGAAAAATTCCATTGCCAAGCGAACACGTACGTAGTGCTCGATCTTCATTTCGTTCTTGGGTGTGGTCGGTGTGGGGTCGAGCGATTTCCAGTAAAAGTCGATCCATTCTCTGCGGCTACTATCGGACGGCAGCGCGAAGAAATGTTTGATCTGATACGGGTTGAGCATGTACTGAAGCGCCGCGATTTCCCTTTGCATTTTGGGTGACAGACTTTTGACGTGCTCCGGCGTGATCTTAAACTTGGGTTTCGCCGCCTCGAGATCGCAAACATCAACGCCCACCAATACAACGCTCGCAACAACCAACTTCAGCAATATTCTCGTCGTCGTATAGTTCATAGCCATCGATCGCATTCCCGCAGCCTATCTTGGCCCACTGTGCCTCCGCAGCGGGTGGCCCACTCCCCGCAGGCGTGCCTCCAACCATTCAACGGTTCGCGCGGATTAGTGAATACAAGCCGATCCCTAGAAATATAATATTCCCCAGCTGTGCCGCAAGTAGTGGAGGCATAATACCGTTGTGGCCCAGAGTTTGGCCGACTCGGAGCACGCCGTAATACAGGAAGCTCACCAGTAGAGTGACGCCAAATCCCGTTGCAATCGACGGCTTTCGTTTGCCGGAAGCAAACGCGACACCAAACAACACGAATATCGATCCCGCAAGCGGAAAACTTAGTTTGAAATACAAATCGACCAGGTACCGGCGCACGTTGCCGCCGCTGCGTCGTACCCTATTGATGTAGTCGAGCAATTCCCCATAAGTCATGTTGTCTTGTTCGATTTCCTTTTTTCCGAAATCTTCGGGGGTTTCTTCGATCTCCGGCATCTCCATTTTGTCGAACGGCCTGACCGTTTCGAGGTCCTTGTCGAAGACACGCTCGACCCCGTCGGTCAGCGTCCACAGGCCGTCTTTCCAATGTGCCCGTCGCGCGTCGAGCCGTCGTATCAGTGAATTGCCATCGAATTGCTGTATTACGACATCGTAGAGGGCGTGATTTTCGTGATTGTAATTTCGAGCGAGGTAAATGAATCCGTGCGCGCCGAGGTAGTAGAAATTGTGCTTGATCCCGGGTGGTGGCGGGGTTTTTCGCTCGATTCTGTACCTCATAATCTCGTCACCCTTACGGTTGGCGTGGGCGACGACTTCGTCGTTAAAGTACGTGGAACCGATACTGACCAAGAGTGCAACGATAAAGATCGGTGTGGCAATCCTAAGCAGACTGACACCCGACGAGATCAGAGCCGTCAGTTCGTTGCGCCGTGACATCATCCCCATGGCAAAAACGGTTGCCAGCAGCAGCGATACAGGAATTATGTAAGTGAGGATGTAGGGCGCGGAATAAACGTAGTAAATGGCGATATCGGTCAATTTCGCGTCGTGATCGAGAAATTTATCTATCTTCTCGAACACATCCACCGTGATGAATATCGCGACGAACGCAAAGATACCAAACGCCAGAATCCTGAGGTATTGCTTGAGGATATATCTATCGTGAATTCGCAACAGCATTACGGCGGAATGGTTTTAGGAGGGCGGCGAATCTCCACTCGGTAATCGATCGTTCCTTCGCCGCGGCCCTCAGAAGCAGGAAAGCCATCACGAAGAAGACGGCATTGGGACTCCACATCGCGACGATGGGGTTGACGAACCCGCGGTCGGCGAGTTTCTCGCCGCCGATCAAGCAGATATAGTATACCAAAAAGAAAAGAATGCTCAAGCCAATGGCGGTGTTCATTCCCGACTTTCCGGTACGGATGGCGATTGGTGACCCGAGCAGCACAAATATGATGCATGCAAACGGGATTGAGTACTTCTTGTGTATTTCCACGCGGTAGCGGTTGACCTGACGCAGATACGAATTCTTGGTGTTTATTTGCGTTTCGATCTCCTGGCGGGTGATGAATTCGCTGCGCGATTTGGTGGGAGCCGTCTGTCGTCCGCGTTCGTGCACCGTTCTCAACGTCATCGGGATACTCTTGGTCCCCGTTTTTCCCGCAGCCGATGAATCGCCGTCGACGCCGCCGTAGAGGCGTTCCCGGTACTCCGGATCCAAATGGTCAAACGTCGCTTTCATCCGTGAATTCGCCGATCGGAGGATTTTGGCGTCGGCCAATCCAATGTCGGCATAGATGTCTTCTATCTTCTCTCGCATCATCTGTACGCTCATCTCGCGGTCGCCGCGATGTTTGCGGTCAGATCTCTGGAGCGTCCGGTCTATGTCCTTGATGTTGATCGTGTAGTTCTTGAATTTCGTTCTTCGGTATGTGCTGAGGTCTTTACGGACTGGAAGCTCGTGGATCTCGCCGTTAGCGAGGTCGAAACGTAACACGTTCTCAGCGACGAGAAACTCGAGGGTGCCCGACTCGGCGTTGATCGTGGTGGGGTATACCCCTTTCGCCGCGCGCTTTACGATCTGAACGTCTTTGATCTCGCCGGTGCGATCGTTCTTCTCCCGAAAGTAAATCGTCCAGCCTTCGAAATCATCAATGCGCTGATTGGCTTTCAGCTCAACAGTTGGCTGCTTTCGGTTGATGTCGATCAACAGATTCAGGAGGGCGTGGTTGGTCTCGGGGAGAACATGGCTGTTGTAGTACACGAGTGCGATGGCGAGCACGGTGCCGGCGACCGCGCCCGGGAGGATCATCCGATAGAGGCTGACCCCGGTCGTCTTCATTGCCGTTATCTCATTTTCCGACGCTAAGTTGCCGTAACTCATCAGCGTAGCGGGCAATACCGCCATTGGTATAATTAATGCAAACATGTGTCCTAGACTGAGGAGAAACGCTTGTAGAACGATATGAAACTCCACGCCCTTCTCTAGAAACAGATCGATGTATCTAATGATGAAATCCATTATGAACACAAAGGTTATGATGGACACCGAGAAGATGAACGGGCCGATGTAGTTTCGTAGTATATATCGTTCGAGAATGAGCATCGCTTACTCGCCTGGAAGGAGTCCACGGCCGGCCATTTTATAATTACCAATAATTGTTTTATCGACAAGCAGTTTCTTGAGCGAACCCCCTGACCTCAATACCATGAGTGAGTGACGTTGATTCCGGGTGGAAGGGAGCGGGTGGGGGATAGCCGCGCTGGTGCAAGTGTCGCAAAAAAGCGACACATACGGTGGATTCTGTCCTGTTTGAGATACATGGGAACGACGAGCTACGTCCAAGATCTGACAGCGGTTTAGAGAAAAGCAGCGATTTCTCGCGATCCCAGTATAAGTAGGTGATATTCACGCCCCCCCGAGAGATCTGGTTGTACAGTGCCTGGAATTTGGATCACGTCATCGTCCAGAAGTACATACCTCCGCCCTCGCCTCTGGATATTGACGGCGTTTAGCGTCTGTCTGTTTATAAGCAACGTTTATTCCCAGCCGGTCGAATCCGATCTGCGATTCCAGATCGATCTACGTCAGGTCGGCGAGATTTACGACGCGCTCAACCTTTTTCCCGAGAGTGCATGGGACACGATCCCGCCGTTTGACTACACCACATTCAAATTAGGCGGTTACCACAAAGTACCGCATTTTCTCAAATCCGACTTTAAAAGCACCAATAGACTGGTCGAATACGGTGCCGTCGACGGATACCGGATTACCTACGTCTTTCCACGTGTGTACTCCTTCGATCTCCGCGAATCGACCGAAGGCGAGTTCTATACCTACCTGCCGCGCGATGTCTCGATAGATGGTCTGGAGATTCACATTGAGCGATTGACCGACATCTCTGAACGCATCAGAGCGCGATCATTTGAACAGGCGTGGCGAGAAGCGGTGGTTACATCGGTTACCTCACAGGTGCAAACGGGCGACCAAAGGCGTGGGGGGCTCATAAGCGTCGACATCCCATTGCCCATGCCCAGTCAGCTCGAGTCGATATTTGGGCCGGGAGACAAAACCCACATCAATATTTCCGGCCGCGAGGAGATCACGTTCGCCGGTGAGTCGAGAAGAGTGGATCCGTTCATTGGTGTAGAAGGTCAACAAAAGCAGTCACTGTTTCCTTCATTGGATATGGAACAAAAGCTCGACGTCACGCTGACGGGGACCATCGGCGACAAGGTGTTCATCGAGGTGGACCACTCCAGCGAACCGCTTCTCAACAAGGGCAACAACATTCAGCTGTACTACGTCGGTTACGAGGACGACGTGATCAAGAGAGTGGATCTGGGCAACACCAACCTATCGTTGACAGGGTCGAACCTGCTGAGCTTCTCGACCAGTTCGACGGGGCTGTTCGGCGTAAAGATGCTGGCGGAAATCGGGTCGACCGAACTCACCGTGATCGCCAGCAAGAAAGAAGGGGAGACGTCGACTAGCAGCTTTTCGCCCACCGGAGGGGGTGGGTTGGGTCAGACGGAACAACGGGTGATTCGGGACATAGACTACGTCAAGAATCAGTATTTCTACTTCGACAACCCATTTTTCGTGGACATACGGAACATAAAGCCGAGAAACGACGATCCTCTCCGTCCTGTCGAAATCTGGCGCGAGATCGATCCCATCGAAAAGACCACCAAACCCGACTTGGATTGGGCGCCGGCCAAAGCTTTTCTAGATCTAGACGGCCGCGGCACCAACCTCGATATCGCGGCAAACTTGATAAAGATCAACACACCGGCGGCCGATCTGCCCCCGCACGTGCCCGCAGATTTCGAGCGGCTCAGAGAAAACGTGGATTACAATTTCATTTTCGACTTCGACGACCCCAACGCCGTCGTTGGATTAGTGTTGACTCAACGGGTCGAAGAAAACAAAGCGTTGGCTGTGAGCTACGTGACCACCGACGGCGATGTGGTCGGTGGACCGTACTCGGACTGGGACATTCCCAAAGGACCTGGTGTTGCCGAACGCGATACGATGATACTCGAGCTGGTCAAGCCGAAGGTCGCGAGGCCGGATGACCCAGACTACGGTTTCACCTGGGACTACATGATGCGTAACTACTACCGGCTGGGGTTGTTGAACATCGAGCCGGCGTCGTTCGAACTGGAGATTCGGGACCGGACACCGCGTCTCGATACGTCGTCACCCACGGGTTCGCAAATACCTTATCTGCAAATCTTCGGTCTCGATCGTTTCAACGCTGCCAATGACTCAGTACCGGATGGCCGCATTGACATTCGCCCCGACATTCTCAACACCGCAACTGGAGTTTTACAGTTTCCGTCGGCCAACGCATTCGCGCCGGACACCAATGCGGTAAAAGTCTGGACGGATTCGTTGTTCAATTTCGGCGCCGCCGAATACTGGCCCCAGTGGAAGAAGTCGTTGAGGATATACACGGAACACCTCACAAACCCGTTTTTAGATGCTTATCAATACGACATCGTGGTTCGTGCGATAAGCACGTCCAAAACGTTTCGAATCGACGCGCTCAACATCATTGAGAACAGCGAAAAAATCAGACTCGACGGCCGAGATCTGGTGCGCGGCCAGGACTACTCGATCAACTACGACACCGGCGAGGTAGAACTCAAGGGCGGAGTACTGGGTGACCTCACCCCGACTTCAAAGCTCAGTATCGACTACGAGTTCACCCCTTTCGGAGGGAGCGCGTCAAGCACGCTCGTCGGATTCAGTACTCAATCCAAATTCAGCGAGAACGCGCGTCTAGGGTCGATCTTTCTGTACGAATCCAAGGGGACATCGCAGGACAAACCCAGGTTGGGCGAAGAGCCGACCCGAGCCCTCGTGGGCGGACTCAATGGGCAGTTCCAACACAGTTCGAAATTGCTGACCAGCATAGCAAATATTCTCCCCTTGGTAGACACGGACGTAAAAAGTACGATTACCATGAGCGGTGAGATAGCTGCCAGCTTGCCCGATCCCAATACCAAGAATCTGGCGTATATCGAGGATTTTGAAGGCATCGAAGACTCCGACCGGATCAGCTCCAGCCGGCGGTCGTGGCATCCAGCAAGTCTGCCGGTGAGTCCGAGTAACTCGGACTCCACGTTGACGACGGCCGAAAATTGGGACTTCAATTGGTACAACATAGAACCGAACGCGGGCGGAGTTCACCGCAGGGATCTCAACCCTGACTTGAACGAGCGCGAAAACACGCTGGTGCCCACTCTCGATTTCGAGATCGATCCAAACCCACCCGCACTAGAGAAAAGATGGATTGGCGTCATGACTGGATTCGGCGCCGGTGGTCTGGATCTAACCCGAGGGCAGTTCTTGGAAATCTGGGTGAATGATTTCAAACCGAACCAGGCAGATCGAGGTGGATTTCTCCGGATCGACATGGGGCGGATCGACGAAAACTTTTTCGCTCCCGACTCGCCGGATTGGAACGACGAGGATCAGGAGCGCGACGGATTCCAGCGATGCTGGGACGACACCGGACTCGATGGCGAGTTCAACGCGAATCCCGATTGTGTCGACAACAATATTGGTATTTCGAGAGATGAGGAAAGTGGAGATCCAAACATTGATGCCAGCGGCGACGACTACGTGCCGCAGCGTATCGATGGACGGTTCACCAAGATCAACGGCACCGAAAAGAACGGTGTCTACGATTCCGAAGACATCGATCGTTCAGGCCAGATGGACCGGACGAACAGTTACTATAGTTTTGTTATTGATCTCTCCGATACGGCAGTTGTCGATATTCGCGAGTCGTTTCCCGGTTACGATGGCTTCAATGACGAGAATCACACCCGTGACTCGTGGCGGCTGTACAGGATCAAGCTCACCGACGCGTTGATCGTCTCTCCGACGGGCACGGAACCACGATTCGACGAGATCCGCCACATCCGTGTGTGGATTGACGATATCAACTCAGTAATTCAAGACGTTGCTTCTCCCGGTCGGCGGCGCTTCCAGTTTGCGGATTTGAAGATCGTCGGCAACCGCTGGGAGCTCGACGGAGTGCGTGACCTTGACGATAATCTCGTTGCCGACTCGCTCATGATTCCTACCGAGTTCAACATTGGCGTGATCAGCAACAAGAGCGACCCTGTACGCTACCATCCACCGGTGGTTCCGCGTGAAGAAAACGACGTGTTCGAGAAAGAGCAGTCGCTGTTCTTGAAGTACGATAGCCTCCTAGCTGGCTATTCGATTCGCATTTTCAAACAGTTCATAGGGCGCGGGCTCGACTTGACCAGTTACCGAGAATTAGACTTCTTCGTACACGCCGAAGAAGAGACCTTCAACCAGGATCTGGAATACTACTTCAGGATGGCATTCGACGCGGAGAACTTCTACGAAATCAAGTTTCCCGTCACGCAGGAGTTCTTCGATCCCATCACGGGTTGGGCCGACGTGCGCATTAAGCTCGAAGACATTACCGAGCTAAAATTGGCGCAAACCGACTCATTGTTCGAGGTGTCAGCAAAGGTAAGGGACGCCCGCGAAAGAAACCGGCAGTACAACGTGCGGGTGGTAAAAAGGCCCAACCTCTTTGATATTCGCTATCTGTACGCGGGCTTGCGAAACGTAAGTCAAACCGGACAGTCGTTTTCAGGTGAGATTTGGATCAACGATATTTTTGCGAACGACGTCCGCCGCGATATCGGTTACGCCGAGCGGGTCAGTGCTTCCGTCAATATCGGTGGCGGCGTCCTCAGCGTTGGAGGTAACTGGCAACGGAGGGACGGAGATTTTCGCGGACTTCGCGAGCGGCGAGGTACAGGGACAATCAACGAATCGTTCGGAATGAACGCGAAAACCCGCGTCGAGTACTTTATGCCGCTGTTCGGATTCTCCATTCCCCTTTCCGGTAACTACAGCAAGTCGACGACGCTGCCGAAATACATGCCCAACGGGGATACGGAGATCGCGGCGGGGGTCGTCCGGGACAGTCTCCGGACGGAGCAGGTGACTCGTTCGTTTAGTACGTCTATAGGCAAAAAAGGATCCCAGAACCCGCTCTTTAAATACACAATAGACAAAATGACGACGAGCTTCGCGTTTAGCGAACAGATAAGTCGATCTCCTACCTCCAGGGACACGACGCGGTCGATGAACGGGTCGCTAAACTACCAAATCAACTGGTCGAAGGCGCGCGACATCAAATTGATCAGAGGTGCGAAGCTTCGGTATTGGCTGAACGCCGTGAATTTCCGGGTGCAAGCTTCCAGAAGGACGTCGCGCCGGAATCGGCTCCGCGGCGGCAGGTTCGTAGCGGATCCGTACTTTTATGCCGCTAACCTCAAGATGAATGGATCGGCAAACTACTCACCATTTAAGTCTTTGACCAGTTCGTTCTCGGGATCGATGTCGCGCGATGTCAACCAGCCCCAATATTTTTATGGTATCGATATCGGTCGCGAGGTTGGACGGGCGCACAATATGCAGCTGGCATACAAACCGCCGAATATTTTTCTCATCGGCGCGTTCTCGCCGGACCTCCAGCTGAAAACCAGTTACGTGGAAGACTCCGGGCCCAACATTCGTCGTCCGGGAGATCCCGCAGGTACGCGAAATGTACGGAATCAACGCAATGCCAGCGTTAAGATGCGTGTCGATGTCGGCAAGTATTTCGGAAAGCTGTTCGGCGTGTTCGGTGGGTCAGAAAAGGATAACCCCCCGCAGGGGGTGCGTCCCGGCGCACGGAGTAATTCTGCCCTTTCGGGTGCGGCGGGCGGCTATCAGCCTCCCGACCAACAACCCGCGGAGGGCGACACAACCCAAGCGGAGTCCAGGCCGCGCGCCGATCCTATGATCGCGGTGCGGAAATTCGGGCAGATCCTGAAGGATATCCGCAAGATCAACATTAACGTCCAACAGCGGTTTAATAGCAGCTACACGCGGATACCCGATCGGCCGTCGGTGAAATATCAGTTCGGGCTGAACCAGTCGACGGGCATCATTACGTCCGACGGCAACATCGACCAACCGGACCGGGTGGGTACAGACTTGACCCTCACGCTCGACTCCGGCGTGCAGGTATCAACGAATATCGATTTTGCTACTCGGTTCTCGACGACGTTGACGAATACATCCACACAGGGGAGCGAAGGAGAATCAAAATCGATCTCATGGCCTGATTTCAGCATCAAATGGTCCGGACTCGAACAGTTTGGCTTGTTCAAGCCGATTTTTGCGCAATCATCGGCGAACCTGACCTACAGAAAACAAACATTGGAATCAGGCCGAAAGGGTATCGTAGATTCGAGAAGGGAGAATGTGACGATATCACCGTCGATGGCTTTTACATTCAAAAATCAGATCAAGAGCACGCTGTCGATGGCTTACAACAAAAATCTATCGGACAACCGCGGAAGCATAAGCGAAACGAACAATCTGAGCGTTACACTAGACCTCAAGAAGGACTTTCGAGGCGGGAGCGGTTTCAGACTCCCGATCCCATTTTTGAGTAAGAAAATAAAATGGACCAGCACGCTTAACTCAAACTTGAATATTTCGTACACGCGCGCGGGCGGCAAACGTTACCAAATTGGTGACGAGATATTTCAGCCAATTCCAAAAACGACGTCCTTGAGCATTTCTCCCAACCTAACGTATAATTTCTCTCGGGCGCTCAACGGCCGGTTCTTCATCGATTACGGCAGGACCTACGCGGAGGCAAGCGACCAGACGACGACAACGCTCCGAATCGGCGTTAGCGCCGTACTCAATTTCTAAGCTTCACCGCTGCTTTTTTGATCGAGAGAGTGGAATTGTCAAGAGAATGGAATTGTATTGAACAACAATGCGGCCATCCAAAAGAACATCCTCCACAAACTGAGTCGAACGAGTTCGCTATGTTTAGCGGTCTTTCTCATGAGTTCCGTTGCCTGCGAGAAACCGGCCCCACAATTCGACGCAGAACTTGCGTGGGCAGACTTGGTTAAACAGTACGACTACGGGCCCCGCACGCCGGGGTCAGCGGCGCGCGACAGTGTGGCTTATTACCTGACGCGAACGCTGGTGAAGTATGGCGCCGAAATTTCGGTGCAACGATTCGATATAGACGATCCCTACAGTGACCGGATCATTCCGATGATCAACGTGATGGCCAGATTTTACGCCGATCGCGAGACTAGGGTACTTTTGGCGGCGCACTACGACAGCCGCCCGTGGGCAGACGAGGAGGAGACCGACTCGCTCCGTGCGCTGCCCGTTCCGGGAGCGAACGATGGCGCCAGCGGCGTGGCGGTGCTCCTCGAAATCGGTCGCCTGCTCGGTAGACGCGATCCTGGCGGCGTCGGCGTGGACTTGGTGTTCTTTGACGGCGAGGATTACGGAAAAAAGGGAGATATTGACTGGTACTGCCTAGGCTCCAAATACTTCGTGGCCACCAGGCCGGATTATCGTCCCGTCTGCGGCATCTTGCTGGATCTGGTCGCAGGAAAGGAGTCGACGATTGCCAAAGAGGGGTACTCGCGGACACACGCCGCGAGAGTCACCGATGAACTGTTCGCCAGAGCCGAGCGAATGCAGCTCGACTTTTTCGAGCCGATCGAGGCGGGCCCGATCTACGACGATCACGTTCCGTTTCTCAAGGTTGGGATCGAAATGGTCGACCTGATCGGCTACCAGTACCCGCAGTGGCACACGGTTCGCGACGTGCCGGAAAACTGCTCGAAAGAACGGATGGCGCAGGTAGGGCGTCTGGTTTTGGATTTTCTCTACGATTTTCCGTTCTAGCGGCAAATCAGCGCTTGCGCCCGGGCGTCGATTGTGTTAAATATCACCGAGGTAAGAAGTGGGCTGGGTGGCCCACTTTTTTGTTGCCCAAATCAGCGCCGTCAGCCTCTTTACTACCCCCAGCGCGTTTCCGACGCCGGATCGCGTATCATTATGCTTGACAGCAAGTTGGAACAATTGGTCGTGCCCGAATTGGAGGCCCTCGGTTTCGAATGCGTTAAATTGGAGATCGTGGGCACGTCGAACAGTCCGGTCGTGCGCCTTTATATAGACAAACCCGGCGGCGTCGGCATTGCCGACTGTTCGCTGGTAAGCCGGACGGTGGGTCTTCTATTGGAGAAAGACGACCCGTTTTCCGGGCGGTACCTGCTGGAGGTATCGTCACCGGGCAGCAACCGGCCGTTGGCCAAGGAGTCTCACTTCCAGCGATTCGAGGGCGAGATGGCCAAGGTCCAGGTGTCCTCCAAGCCAGTAAAATTGACATATACAGGCCTCATTCGTTCCTGTATAAATGGCGTATTGACTTTGGATACGGGGGACGACGAGGCCGTGGAGATTGAGCTGCCGTACATCCTCAAAGCGTCTCTGATCGGTCAAGATTATAAGATCGATAAAAAGACAAAAACGTCGAAGCGGGAGAAACGTGCCGGACGAGCGCGAGGCGACGGACGTTCCGCACCCGCAGAGCACGGCAGAAAACGCAAGGGTGATCAGAAATGAGTGTTCAATTTGCCGAGGCATTCAATCAGCTGATCCGTGAAAAGCGGATCGACAAAGAGCTGTTGATGGAAACGCTCGCCGCCGGTTTCACATCGGCGGTTCGCAAGAAGTACGGCGCCAACGCCGAAGTAAGGATCGAGGAGGACGGCAAAGGCAACATCGAACTGTACCTGGTCAAGGCCGTTGTCAAAAACGTCGAAGACGATAGCACGGAAATCAGCGTATTGGAAGCGCAAGAATACGTCGAAGGGTCGGAAGAGGGGGACACGATCGAACTATACCTGCCATTTGACGAGTTCGGTCGAAATGCTATTCAGATCACTAAACAGATTCTGATGCAAAAAATCCGCGAGTTTGAGCGCGACCGCGTCTTTGAAGAGTACAAGGATCGGGTAGGCGAGATTGTTTCGGGGAGCGTGCAACAAATCGACCGTAGCGGCATTCTAGTCAACCTCGGCAACGCCGAGGCGACGATGCCGAAAAAGGAGCAGATCCGCCGAGAGCGTTACAGCCAGGGATCCTCTATCCGCGCGTGCGTAGTGAAGGTCGACAAAGAAGCAAAGGGGCCAATGATCACCTTGTCTCGGACGAGCACAGTATTTCTCAAGACGCTCTTTACACAGGAAGTGCCCGAGATTTACGAGGGTCTGATCGAAATTAAGAGCGTCGCCCGCGAAGCGGGCGGCCGATCGAAGATCGCCGTTTTTTCGCGCGACGACCGCGTCGACGCCGTTGGTGCATGTGTTGGCATGAAAGGGTCGCGAGTCCAAGCGGTTGTCAACGAACTCAGCGGTGAGCGGATCGACATCGTGCCGTGGAACGAAGAAATCTCCACGTTCGTATCCCGCGCATTATCCCCGGCCAAAATCGCGTCCGTGAGGGTGGCCAGCGAGGAAAAAACGGTGATGGTAATCGTCGAAGAAGACCAGCTTTCACTTGCGATTGGCAAGGAAGGACAAAACGTGCGGTTGGCCTCCAGACTTACCGGTTGGCAAATAGAATTGGTCTCGTCGCGCGAGCTGGAACAAAAAGAGCGCTTGCAGGAACAGCTGTTCATGCCCATCAAAGAAATGGTCGGTGTTACCGACCGAATAGCGGAGAAACTAAAATCGATTGGCGTGAACACGGTTCAAAAGTTGGTAAAAACACCCGCGAACGACCTGTTGGAGATCCCAGGGCTCGGGCCCAAATCGGTGGAAAAGCTAATGATCACCGCCGAGGGAACGTTCAAGGAACTGGAAAAGGCGCTCGAGGAGCTCATCCGTAAAGAAAACGAAGAGCGCGCGAAAGAGAAAGAGAAAGAGAAACCCCTATTCGACGAAAGCATCTTGGAGGCGGAAGAGGAACCGGCGAAAGAAGAACCCAAACTCACCGAAGAAATGCTGTTCAAAGATACGGTGGAGGACGCGGAAGACGGCGATGAACACGGCGAAGAAGCCGACGGCTCAGCCAGTGACGAAATCTCCGCACAGCCGAAAGAAGACGCCGAGGCAGAAAAAGCCGATATAGAAGAATCGCCGGAAGAAGACGC